>JBOIFD010000332.1:0-10871 GCA_050741515.1 Burkholderiales bacterium | reverse complement strand
TCTCGGGAACTCCGTCGAGCGCGACATGCGGATCGTCGAGGGCGTCGCCTGACTTCCACCCCGCTCAGCGGAGCGCTGCGCAGACCGCGAGCGTGTAGATCCGGCGCAGCTCTTTGAAGCGCTTCTCGTCCCGCTCGGGGGTGATCTGCCCGTTGATCGATACCACCGCGGACCGCGTTCCGTCGGCGGTGGCCGAGATGAACTGCGTATAGCCGGAGGTGTTGCCGGTGTGGCCGTAAACCGTGCCGCAGGCGGTCTCGTAGCGGAACAGCGCGAGGCCGGCCGAATTCACTCCCGGTCCCGGCGGTTCGGAGTTGCCGCCCCGCAGGAAGCGAAACTGCGCTGCGCGTGTCTTCCGGTCGATGAGCGCACCGCTCACGTACCCGCGCACGAAGCGGGTCGCGTCGGCCGGCGTCGACACGACCCCGCCGGAGGCCCAGGTCCAGCCGGCGGCGAAGAGCTCGCTCACATCCGACGGCGGATCGTCTCGCAATTCGTAGCCCCGAACGAACGGCCGTGGCATGTCGGGTCCGCTCGGCAGGCTGGTGCGCGCAAGCCGGAGCGGGCGGTAGACGCGGCGCTCGAGCACTTCCTCGTAAGGCCGGTTGGTCGCGGCCTCGACCATGAGGCCGACGATGATGTTGTCGGAGTTGGAATAGCGATACTGCGTGCCGGGGTCGAAGGACGGCGGCTTGCCCTTGAGGAACGCCAGCAGCTCGCGCGGCGGCGGAGCGACCTCCAGGGAATCGAGGAGCGCGTCGAGGAACGCGGGCTCGAGGCTGAAGTCGAGGATGCCGCTGGTATGGTTGAGGAGCTGGGCGAGCGTCACGGGCCACCAGGACTGCGGCAGGTCGGGCAGCCGTTCGCCGATCGTGTCGTCGAGGGAGAGCCGTCCCCTCGCCACGAGCGCGAGCGCAGCGGCGCCGCTGAACGCTTTCGCGACGCTCGCGAGACGCATGTGATCGTTGCTGCGGATCGGCCGCTTCGATTTGAGGTTCGCGCGGCCGGCAGTGAGCACGTCGATCGACTCGCCGCGAGCCACGACTGCGACGATGCCGGGCGGACCGCCTTCGCGCGCCACGAAGCGCTCCAGCGCGCGTCGCAGCGAGCCCTCGCCTTCATCCCCGGCCGACGCCGGATCGATGCCGAGATTCAGGAACGCGGCCGCCGCGACCGCGACGAAGAGCTTGAGCAACCTGTCCTCAGGGCGGCGGCGGTGGGTGAGCGAGCTACTGCGTGCGGATCAGGGGGCAGCCCGGCGGCGACGCGGCCTTCTTGCGTGCGATGATCTCGGCCGCGTAGCGCTGCAGGTAGTGGGCGATCGTCTCGACGCGGATCTTCACCGAGCCCGCCGGCTTGGTTGAATCGAGCTCCTGGAACGAGAAGAACAGGGTGCCGGAGCGCTCGATGATCTGCTGCACCGGGCTGTAGGTCGGCTGGTCCATCCCGCACTCGTAGCTCGCGAGGCGGATCACGCCCGCGATCCAGGGCATGCGCGCCGCGACCTTCGCGCCCCAGAGGATCTCGTTGGTGTTGGCGCTGTACGAGGAGGGCCACACGTCGGCGATGTCGAACGGCGACTTGATGAGCCCCTCCCGGACCTCGGCGCCGAACATCCACTCGAGGAGGTCCGGGTCAGTCGGAAAGTACTGCGTCCAGAGCACCGGGTAGCCGTAGGCCTGGAGGTCGACCTCGATCTCGTGGCCGATGCCGGGGTCCATGTGGTAGGGCCGCGCGACGACGAGCAGGCACGGGCGGTCCTCGGCCGCGCAGCGCTCGAGCACCTGGCGGCCCTGGCGCCGCGCGCGGGTGTTGAAGGCGTTGAGCGTCTCGTAGCCCTTGGCGACCGCTTCCTTCGTCTCCTCGAGCGTCAGGCCCGGGAGGAACTCCTTCAGCGCCGGGAAGAGCTGCTTCGGCACGAGCGGCGGATCGGCGAGGTTGGCGAGCGGCGCGCTGTACTTGATGCTGCGCGCCGCGAACGCATCGTTCTCTTTCAGGAATCCCGCCTTGATGTTCTCCGGCGCGGCCATCACCCGCGGGCAGGCGAGCGACTCGAGGACGTGCCCGTGGAGGTAGGAGGGCAGCGAGTAGATCATCGGCGAGAAGAGGACGTCGATCTTGCGATGCTTGTCGCGCGCGAGCAGCTCACCGTAGTGCCCCGACATGCACTTCACCGGGTAGCAGCAGTCGACCGTCCCGCGGCCCTTGGCGAACTGGCGGGCCTGCTCCTCGGAGGAGTCGGAGGAGAACGCGATCCGCTGCGGATCAACTCCCAGCGCGCTGAACAGCCCCACCCAGAACTGGTGGGTCGACCACATGTTCAGCACCCTCGGAATCCCGATCCTCAGCTTCGCCCGCGACTCGCGGCCGCTTGAAGGCGTCGTTCCGGACCATCTCTGCAATATTGGGATGTACACGCTTGACCTCCTCGAGCCGCGCCTTCACGACGCGCATCTCGTTCGCGTCCTCGAGCAGCCCCTTCGGGCACGTGTTGCCGCTGATGACCCGCTCCCAGCCTTCGGCGACCGGGACCTTGCTCCACGACCGGCCCTTCGCGCCGGGCAGCACGACGTCGATGAACGTGCGCCGGCAGTTGACCGGGCACCAGTGGCACGTCGTATGTTCGTTGGTCGTGCTCTTGTACTCGAGCGCCGCGATGGTGTCGAAGCCGCGGAAACGCGACGGCTTCCCGCCGCGCGCCCAGTCCATGGCGCACAGCGCCGCGCCGATCGCGCCCGCTTCGCCCGGGTACGGATGAACGACGATCTCGGCGTTCGGCACCTTCTTGGTGACGAAGTCCACCTGCGCCTTCACCACCGCGAGGTTGCGGTGCGTCCCGCCCTGCAGCACGAACTTCTTGCCCACCGTCGGGAGGTTCTGCAGCTGCCCGGCGTAGACCCAGACGTTCAGGGGCAGCACCGCGACGAGCGCGGCCATGATCTCCTCGGCCGACCAGCCCTTGCGCTGCTGGTTGACGATGTCCGACTGGAGGAACACCCCGCAGCCCATCGCGAGCGTCGGAATGGAGCGCGCCTTGAACGCCTTCTCGGCGTACTCGTGGAGCGGCGTGTCGTAGCGCTCGGCCACGCCCTGCAGGAACGCGCCGTTCCCCGAGGAGCACTGCGAGTTCAAGCGGAAGTCGGAGACGGTGCCGTGCCGGAGCAGCATGATCTTCACGTCGCAGCCGCCGACGTCGCAGATCACGTCCGCGTCGGGGAAGAAGTGGAGCGCCGCCGTCGCGTGGGCAACCGTTTCGACGATCCCGACGTCGGCGCCGACGATGTCGAGGAGGAGATCCTTGCCGTAGCCGGTGATGGCCAGGCCGCCGATGCCTTCGTACCCCGCCTCCTTGACCTGCCGCAGGATCGCCTTCGCGTCCTCGATCGGGTTGCCCTTCGACTGCGCGTAGCAGTCGAACAGCAGCTCCTGCTCGGGCGACAGCACCACCGCCTTCGCGGTGGTGCTGCCGAAATCGCAGCCGACGAACACCGTCTGCGCTGCGGTCGCGGGTGCCGCGGCGGCGGGCGGCTTGGGTCGGCCTTGCGGCCGGCCGTACTTCTCCATGAACGCGCGGAAGTCGTCCTCGCCGGCGATCAGGCCGCCCGAGCCTTCCTTCGCCTTCTGTTCGTGCTGGCCGACGTCGATCCACCAGCGGAGCTTCTCCGTCCCCTGGTACATCGCGACCCCGGGCTGCTCGTCCTTGCCGACCTCCACGCAGCCGAAGCAGGCGTAGTAGAGCGCGTCGTCCGGGATGAGGATGAGGTCGTCCGCGGTCTTCCCGTCAGGCAGCGCGATCTTCCGCTCGGCCCAGAGCTTCTTCAGGTGGTGGCGCCACGCCTGCTTCAGCCCCTCGAAGAACAGGTTCGGGCCGCCGAGGAGCAGCACCTCGGGCTGCGGCGTGTTGCCCTTGGTCAGCGTGGCGAGGTTCTGGTAGACCACCGCCTCGTACAGGCTCGCGATGATCTCCTCCACCGGCACGCCCGACTTCACGAGCGTGTTCGCGTCGGCCTCGGCGAAGATCCCGCACTTCGAGCTGACCTTGTGCAGGCTGTAGTTGGCGTAGCCCATGGCGGCGAGGCTCTCGGTCGGGATCGAGAGCTTGCGCGCGGTCTTCTCGATGAACGTCCCCGTGCCGCCGCTGCAGGCGGACTGCATGAACACCTGCTTGCTCTTCCCGTCCCCGGCCGGGGTGAAGAACACCGTCTTCATGTCCTCGCCGCCGATCTCGGAGACGAACCGGACGTCCGGGTGCAGCTTCTCGACCGCGGCCGCCACGGCCACGACCTCCTGGATGAACTTCGCGCCGACGAGCGGCGTGAGGAAGCCGGCGCCGGACCCGGTGAAGAAGATGCGGTCCGCCTGCGGCGACACGCCGCACTCCGACTCCATCCGGGTCAGGAACTCGTGGACCTTTTCGGCTTGCTTGGTGTTATGCCGTTGATAGTCGCGCCAGAGCGTCTTGCCATCTTCGACCGCGATCGCTTTGACGGTCGTCGAGCCGACGTCCATCCCGACGATTTTCATTGCGCGCTCCGCGCCTTGAGATGGAGGACGAGGTTCGCCGCGGCGCCGACCGCATCGCCGTGCGGCACGCGGTAGGTCGCCGACTTCACCTCGGGGAAGCGCTCCGCGAGACCGATCGCGTCCTCGGGCGAGAGGCCCGCGCGCTCGAGCACTTCCTCGTACTCGCGCTGCGCGCGCCGCTTCGCCTCGGTGAGGATCATCTGGCAGCGGGACAGCGCGTGCACCTCCGCGTCGCCCTTGATCTCGAGCGGGGCGTAGAGGATGTCCGGATGCTTGCCGAGGACCCCGGCCATGGCGCCGATGCTCATCGTGTTCGGCATGCACGAGTACGGCGACAGCTCGCAGGTCATGTGCGCCTTCTTGTGCTGGTGGGCCCAGATCGCCTTGCCGACCAGCATGTCGCCCTCGCCGCCGTTGAGGCGGCTGTGGTAGTAAGGCGCGGCGAGGCTGCGCAGCTCGTACTGGTCCGGCATCTCGTGCGGCAGGTTCCCGAGCGCGTTGCGCATGCGGTTGTAGCTCCAGCGCAGGAGCCCTTGGGTGCTCCTGATCGCGCCGAGCTTGAGGCGGGCGTAACGGTCGATCCCGATGTGATCCTCGAACTCCTGGCCGGCGAGCCGCAGCAGGTAGTCGAGCCAGATCGCGGTCGCGGCCGGATACACCTCGGCCCCTTCGGCCTCGAGCCAGCGGTGGATGTTGTAGTTCGGCTCGCCCTCGACGGTCTGCAGGTAGAACTCGCCGGTGATCTTCACGATCGGCCGGACGCGCAGCCGGTCCACCTCGACGCCCGAGAACCGGCGGTGTACCTCGCGCAGCGCCTTGTTGTAGTGGCCGGTGGTGAGGAACCACAGCGGTGCCGTCCACTTTCCGTCCGGCATGGGCGAGCGGCGGAACGCGTCCGAGAGATACTCGACGCTCTCCTTGACGACGCGCTCGGTCTCGCCGGGCGTCACTTCGTAGGGGCGGATCTGGTACTCCAGGTCCTGCAGCACGTCGGCGGCCATGATCGACCAGATCGCGCTCGCGACGAACCGGGTGTTGAGCTCGAGGCCGTCGCCCTGGGCCGCGCCCTCGTCGATCCCGTCCTGCGCGAGCAGGAACATGCGGAACCGCTCGAGCCCGACGTTGCGCAGGGCCATTTCGTAGCTCTGGTGGTACTGGCCGAAACGGCAGGCGCCGCAGGATCCGGCGGTCACGTAGATGTACTTCTTCGCGACTTCTTCGGGGCCGATGCGCTTCGCCTCGCCGCGGAGGAAGTTGGCGAGGTTTCCGGTGGTGAAGCTGGTCGGACAGCACTGACCGATGTCGGCCACCTCGCGCCCGGTGAGGAGATCCTCCTTGGTCGCGGTCGGGAGGATCTTGGCGTGGTAGCCGAGGCGTTCGAGCGCGCCCTGGATCAGCCGCTCGGCCCGCCACTGCAGGCCGCCGAAGAGCACGGTGACGTGCTCGCGCTCGGCTTTGGTGAACGGCTGGGGTTTGTACGCGCGGTAATGCTGGAGGGTTGCCTGGTGCATCGCGGTTCTCCTGATGGCGCTGAAACGACCGTATTGGTTAGTGTTCTGGCCTCGGACACCGGCAAGGATCCGTTTCGGATCCGGCCGCCCCGGCGTTCCCTGACCTGGCCGAGGCTGCGGCGTGATGATCGCCGTCCGCCGCAACGAAAACAACCATGACCATGGCATGGATTTGTCCGGAGCCTCACCGGCCTGGTGCTCGACCAGTGGCTCGGGCTGCTGGTGCCCGCGGGGACGCCGGCGGAGGTGGTGCGCCGCTTGAACGCCGCTACCGCCAAGGCGCTCGCCGAGCCTGCGGTGCGCGAGCGCTTCGCGCCGCAGGGACTGGAGGTGGTCGGCGGCTCGGCCGAGCAGTTCGCGAGGCTCTACCGCGAGGACTACGAGAAATACGGGCGCCTCATCCGCGAGCTGCAGATCAAGCTGAACTGAATCGCGCGCGCCGCCTTACCGCGGTGATTCGTGCCGCAGCGCGGCCGCGAACAGCGGCGTCCGCGCCGACAGCTCGTGCTGCGCGATGAGGAACGCCGCGGCGTTCCACGACTGGCCGCGCATCCCGCTCGGCGCGAGCGTCCTGCCGTGGAGCCATTCGTTGAACGCCCAGCCGTCGAGCGCGTTGGCGCGCGCGAGCTTGACGAGCTCGCGCTGCGCGTCGCCGCGCCGGCCGGCGGCGGCGAGCGCGGCCACCCAGAACCCGCCGACGAACGGCCACACGCCGCCGTTGTGGTACTGCCAGGCGAAGTTCTGGCGGTGGCGCGACATGTACGGCCGCCAGAGGAAGCTGTCCTCGGCGATCGGATCGCACACCACGCGCAGCGGGTAGGGCTCGTTCACGCGGGCGCGTTCGAGCGCGTGCAGGGTCCGGTGGCGCGCGGCGTCGTCGGCGAGCCCGCAGAGCACGGCGAGCACGTTGCCGAACGCGTCGCCCTCGTCGCCGAAGAAGGCGAGGTTGACGAAGCTCAGGTAGAGATCGCGGTTGCGCGCGCTCTTGCGGGCGTAGTGGGCGAGCAGCCGCGCCCGCCGGTACTCGGCGATCGTGGCGGAGAACGGATGAAACAGCTGGTTCGCGTTGTGCCGCGTGGCGTCGGCGTTGGGCAGGCGGTACAGCCGTTTGACCAGGTGCCACAGCGCGTTCGTGTACAGGACGAACCCCGACCGCGGCATGATGTCGGCCCAGTCGCTCGCCTCGTTCTGCTGCAGCAGGAAAAAGCGCTGGTGCTCCTGGCAGGCGAGCCAGTGAAGCGCCTGCTTCACGCCGGCGGCGAACCGGCGCCGCAGGCCGCTGCGCGTCCGGAGCTGGTCGAGGACCGCCACGGCGATGAGCCACCAGAGCGTCGCGTCGATGCAGCCGAGGTACCAGAAGTCGGCCTCGGCGCGCCGCGGGTCCACGAACTTCGGGATCTGCCCGTTCGGCGCCTGGTGCGCCGCGAGCGTGGCGAGACCGGTCGCCGCCTCCCGCTCGAGCTCCGGCTCGCCCGAGAGCGCCATCCCGATCGCGCACACGGCGGCGTCGCGGCCGAAGATCGCGGCGTAGCCGCGCTCGTCGGCGCGCGTCCCCGGCGTGGCGGCGAGGATCCCCGCGGGCGACAGGTTGCGCCGCAGGAGGCGCACCGCCTCCGTGCGGCACTGCTCGACGAGCTCGCCGTCGGTCACGACGGTTGCGGCGTGGTGGTGGTCCGGACCCGGAATTCCGGGGCCGATCCCTCCTTCCCGACTCCGGCGTACAGCGTGAGATGCGGGAACGGGATCTCGATGCCGCGCTGATCGAACGCCTTCTTGAGCCGGCGCAGGTACTCCCGGCGCACGTTCCACTGCTCGAGCGGCGCGACCTTGAATCGGCAGCGGAGGATCACGGCGGAGTCTGCCCAGCGCTCGACGCCGGCGACCTCCAACTCGTCGAGGATCCTGACCTTGAAGATCGGGTCGGCGCGCAGCTCGCGCGCCACGGTGCGCATCACGTCGAGCACGTCGTCGACGTTCTCGCGGTAGGCAACACCGACGTCGACCACCGACTGCGCGAACTCGAGGCTCATGTTGGTCACGGACGTGATGAGGCCGTTCGGGACGAAGTGCACGTTGCCGTCGTAGTCGCGGAGCCGCACGTAGCGCAGCGTCACTTCCTCGACCAGGCCCGACTTGTCGACGACCTGCACCACGTCGCCCACCCGGAGCTGGTTCTCGACCAGCAGGGCGAAGCCGGTGAAGTAGTCCTTCACGAGACTCTGGGCGCCGAAGCCCACGGCGATGCCCACGATGCCGGCGGCGCCGAGGATCGGCGCGAGCGACACGCCGAGCTCGGAGAGGATCATCGTCACCGCCACGACGCTCACGACCACCGTCACGGCGTAGCGGAACGCGCGGTTGAGCGTCGCCGCGCGCTTGCTCGCCTCCGGGTCGCCGGCGAGCCGGCGCTCGATGCGCAGGCGGAACAGCCGGATCACCCGCCGCAACACCGCGAGCGCGATCAACGCCGCGACGACGATGAGGACGACGCGGAGCGCAGTGACGGCCGCGGTGCCCCATTGGGTGAGGTCGAGGTAGTCGAGATACCGTCCGAGCTTGTTCACGTTCCCTCCATCAGCGGGTCAAGCGGGCGGCGTCCCGTAGACGAGCGCCGCACCCGGGAAACTTGCGAACAGGCGTCCGAGCGGCAGCGCGTCGCCGGCGGCGTGCGTCTCGCCGGTGAGCGCGTCGCGGAGCGCGACGCCCCCCGGCAGCCACGAGAGGTCGACCGCCGTATCGCCCCAGACCGCGTCGCCGACGGGCAACTCGCCCGGGGCGGGACCGAGCGAGGCGAACAGCCGGCCGGCGACGGTGACGATGCCGCTCTGGCCGAGCCGCCGCGCGTAGGCGACGAGGTGGCGCGAACGGGCGCCGGCGACCGCAATCGGGTGATAGTCGCCCTCGGCGAGGAGCTCGGGCCGGTCGCGGCGCAGCGCGAGCGTGCGCCAGATGACCCAGAGCTTCGCCCGGCCGCCATAGGGGTCGTCGAACAACGCGCGCACGCGCACCGCGAGACGCTCGGCCGGATCGCAGGCGAGCGCCGCGAGCGCCTCGAGCGCCGCGCGCCGCGCCGCGTAATCGACCGGCCGCCGGTTGTCGGGGTCGGCGAGGCTGTAGTCGAGCAGCTCGTTGCCCTGGTAGAGGTCGGGGACGCCGGGCGAGGTGCACTTCACCAGCGCCATCGAGACCGAGCTCAGCATCCCGAACCACGCGAACGAGGGGAGCTGGGCGCGCAAGTCGTCGAGGAACAGGTTCCCCTCCAGCCGGCCGAGGAGCGCGCGCACGAAGCCCGCCACGGCCGACTCGTACTCCGCGTGCGGGTTGATCCAGCTCGTCCGCGCCTTCGCCTCGCGCGCCGCCTTCAGCATGTACGCTTCGACCCGCTCGCGGTAGGCGTCGAGCCCGGCGGCGTCCAGGTCCCCGGTCGGGAAGCTGCCGGCGAGCGTCTGGTACAGCAGGTACTCGTCGTTGCGCGACGGCGCGGGCTCGCCCTCGACAGTGCGCTTCTTGCTGCGATTGATCCGGCTCCAGCGCCGCACCGCGAGCCGCCACGCCGCCGGGAGCTCCGAGATGACGTCAATTCGCGTGCGCACGTCCTCCGAGCGCTTGTTGTCGTGGGTCGAGGTGGCGAGCAGCGTGTGCGGCCACTTCGTCGCCCGGTCGTGGCTCGCGCCGTGAAACGCCGACACCGCCATGCCGAAGGCGGCCGGGTCGCCGCCGACGTCGTTCAGCGAGACCAGGCGGTTGAAGACGTAGAAGCTCGTGTCCTCGACGCCCTTTGCCGTCACCGGAGCGGTGAACTGCTGGAAGCGCATCGCGAATGCCCGATACAAGGCGGCGAGCGCCGCGGGGGCGCCGTCGGGCGCGTGCGCGAGGAGCGCGTTCTTCACGAAGTCGAACACGCTCGCGTCGGCGGCCCGCCCGCGGCGCCTCGCCCGCCCGACCGCCCAGTCGATGTACCGGCGGTCCTGCGGCGCGACGCGCTCGGCGATGTAGGTCCGGTACACCGGGAAGCAGGCGACGACCTCCTCGAGCGCCTGCCGCAGCGTATTCGCGGTGAAGTCGCGGGTGCGGCGGTCGGCGCGCGCGATGCGCAGCAGCCGGTTGGCGAGCACCGTGAGCTCGCCGGCGAGAGCGCTGCGCATCATCGCCCGCTTGCCGCGATAGGCCGCCTCCTCGAAGTCGAGCGCCTCGCCGCCCACGAACGCCCGCCAGACCCGGTCGACGCGCGCTTCGGCTCCGGTGTCGACGAAGAGGCCGTTCACCACGTTCGCGAACCGGTAGCCGGTGGTGCCGTGCACCGGCCAGGTCTCGGGGAGCTGCTCGTGCGGCGCGATGATCTTCTCGACCACGACATACAGCGGACGGGGGCGCTCCCCGGCGAGCGCGGCGGCGTCGATCGCGGCGAGCTGGCCGTAGCGGTCCTGGAGCCGGCGGAAATAGCGCGCCGGGTCGTAGAGCCCGTCCGGATGGTCGATGCGCAGCCCCGCGACCTTGCCCGCGGCGGCGAGCTCGAGCGCGAAGCGGTGCGTCGCCTCGAACGCGGCCTCGTTCTCCATGCGCAGCGCCGCGAGATCGTTGATGTCGAAGAAGCGCCGGTAGTTGATCTCGTCGGCGGCGACGCGCCAGTAGGCGAGCCGGTAGGCCTGCGCCTCGAGGAGCTCGTCGAGCGCGCCGAAGCCCGCCCGCTCGCCCGGGGTGCCGTTGACGATGCGCACCGCGCGCTCGATCGCCTCGGCGAGCGCGGCATGCGCGCGCGTAAGCTCGGCGAGCCGCGCCTTGTGCAGCTCCTTGTCGCGGTTGCGCTCGGCGAGCGCTTGCGGCGCGGTCTCGCTG
>JBOIFD010000331.1:0-5543 GCA_050741515.1 Burkholderiales bacterium | reverse complement strand
GGCTCAGCGTCGACGACTTCGACTACGCGCTCCCGCCGGAGCTCATCGCGCAACACCCGGCGCGCGGCCGCGCCTCAAGCCGCCTCCTCCACCTGGCGCCCGACGGTCGAATCTCCGATCACGGCTTCACCGAGCTGCCGCAATTCCTCGCCGCCGGCGACGTGCTCGTCGTCAACGACACGCGGGTGATCAAGGCGCGGCTCGCCGGCGCGAAGGACAGCGGCGGACGCGTCGAGGTCCTCGTGGAGCGCGTGGTGGGGCCCCACGAGGCCGTGGCGCAGATCGGCGCGAGCCATACCCCGCGTCCGGGTGCGCGGC
Source organism: Burkholderiales bacterium (assembly GCA_050741515.1). Lineage (GTDB taxonomy): Bacteria > Pseudomonadota > Gammaproteobacteria > Burkholderiales > SG8-39 > DATEDA01. Next base: position 5,225 of record JBOIFD010000331.1, on the reverse strand, counting down.
TGCGGCTCGCGGGCGCGGTCGACGCGGTGGTGCTCGCGCGCGAGGACGACCTGTTTCGCCTGCGGTTCGCGGGCGAGGCGCCGGTGCTCGAGGTGCTCCAGCGCCACGGGAGCGTGCCGCTGCCGCCCTACATCACGCACCCGCCGGAGGCCGAGGACGAGCTCCGCTATCAGACCGTGTACGCCCGCACGCCCGGCGCCGTCGCCGCGCCGACGGCGGGGCTGCACTTCGACGAGCCGTTGCTCGACGCGCTGCGCGACCGCGGGATCGAAATCGCTTTTCTCACGCTTCACGTCGGCGCCGGGACCTTCCAGCCGGTGCGCGCGCGGAGCATCGCCGACCACCGGATGCACGGCGAGTGGTACGAGATCCCGGCGGCGACCGTGGCCGCCGTCCGCCGCGCGCGCGAGCTCGGCGGCAGCGTGATCGCCGTCGGCACGACCAGCCTGCGCGCGCTCGAGGCGTCGGCGCGCGGCGGCGAGGTCGCCGCCGGCGCCGGGGAAACCGATCTCTTCATCACGCCCGGTTTCCGCTTCCGCGTCGTCGACCGGCTGGTCACCAATTTCCACCTGCCGAAGTCGACGCTGCTGATGCTCGTGTCGGCGTTCGCCGGCATCGCGCCGATCCGCGCCGCGTACCGCCACGCGATCGCGCAGCGCTACCGCTTCTTCAGCTACGGCGACGCGATGCTCATCGACCGCGCTTAGAATCGCGCGGTGAGATTCGCGGTCACCCACACCGACGGCGCGGCGCGCACCGGCCGGCTCGAGCTCGTCCACGGCGTCGTCGCGACGCCGGTGTTCATGCCGGTCGGCACGTACGGCACGGTGAAGGCGATGAGCCCGGCCGAGCTGGTCGAGATCGGCGCCGAGATCGTGCTCGGCAACACCTTCCACCTCTGGCTCCGGCCGGGGCCGGAAGTGATCGCCGCGCACGGCGGCCTGCACCGTTTCATGGCCTGGGAGCGCCCGCTCCTCACCGACTCGGGCGGGTTCCAGGTGTTCAGCCTCGGGGGCTTGCGCAAGATCACCGAGGAGGGCGTGAAGTTCGCCTCGCCGATCAACGGCGACCGGCTGATGCTCACGCCGGAGGAGTCGATGCGCATCCAGCGCACGCTCGACTCGGACATCGCGATGGTGTTCGACGAGTGCACGCCCTTTCCCGCCACCGAGCGGCAGGCGGCGAGCTCGATGCGCCTCAGCTTGCGCTGGGCCGAGCGCGCGAAGCGCGAGTGGGAGCGCTCGAAGCCGAACGGGAACGCCCTGTTCGGCATCGTCCAGGGCAGCGTCTACGAGCCGCTGCGCGACGAATCGCTCGCCGCGCTCGCCGCGATGGGCTTCGACGGCCACGCGATCGGCGGGCTGGCGGTGGGCGAGCCGAAGGAAGCCATGCTGCGGATCCTGCACCACTGCGCGCCGCAGCTCCCGGCCGACCGGCCGCGCTACGCGATGGGCGTCGGGACGCCGGAGGACATCGTCACCGCCGTGCGGGCCGGGATCGACATGTTCGATTGCGTGCTGCCGACGCGCAACGCCCGCAACGGCTGGCTCTTCACCCGCTGGGGCGACCTCCGGCTCCGCAACGCCCGCTACCGCGACGACACGCGCCCGGTCGACGCGACCTGCGGCTGCTACGCGTGCCGGCACTTCACGCGCGCCTACCTCCACCACCTGCAGCGCGCGAACGAGATCCTCGGCGCGCGGCTCGCCACCGTCCACAACCTGTTCTACTACCTGACCCTCGTGCGCGAGCTCCGCGAAGCGATCGCCGGCCGGCGGCTCGCCGGCTACGCCGCGCAGTTCGCCCACGACCGCGCCCGCCTCGCGGCGGCGAAAGACTGACGGCCGCGGCCGGCCCGCGGGTATAATTCCGCGCTTCCTTCCAGTCACCGATGGAGCCGTCCTTGCTGATCAGTCCCGCCTACGCGCAGGCCGGCGCCCCCGCCGACGCCGGGTTCATGAACATCGGGATGCTGGTCCTGATGCTGGTCGTCTTCTGGTTCATCCTGATCCGGCCGCAGATGAAGCGCGCCAAGGACCACAAGGCGCTGATCTCGATGCTCGAGAAGGGCAACGAGGTCGTCACCGCCGGCGGCGTCGTGGGGAAGATCACGAAAGTCTCGGACGCCTACGTCACCCTCGAGATCGCCGACAACACCGAGATCGTCGTGCAGAAAGCGGCGGTCCAGACGCTGCTGCCGAAAGGCACGATGAAGAGCGTCTGAGCCGGGCATGAACCGCTACCCCCTCTGGGTCTACGTGACGGTCGCCGTCGCGGTCGTCCTCGGCCTGGTCTACACGCTGCCCAACTTCTTCGGCGAATCGCCGGCGGTGCAGATCTCGTCCGCCCGCGCGACGCTGAAGGTCGACACCGCGACGCTGGCGCGGGCGGAGGACACGCTGAAGCAGGCCGGCATCCCGTACACGGGAGTCTATCTCGACCAGGTCGGCGTCAAGGTCCGCCTCGCCGACACCGACACCCAGCTCAAGGCGAAGGACATCCTCGACCAGGCGCTCAATCCGGACCCGCAGAACCGCGCCTACACCGTCGCGCTGAACCTGCTGTCGGCCTCGCCGAACTGGCTGACCGCGATCGGCGCGCTCCCGATGTACCTCGGGCTCGACCTGCGCGGCGGCGTGCACTTCCTGCTGCAGGTCGACATGAAGGGGGCGCTGACCAAGCGCCTCGACGCGTTCACGGGCGACATCCGCACCGCGCTCCGCGACAAGGGCGTCCGCCATTCCGGCGTGGCGCGCGAAGGCATGACGATCGTGGTCCGGTTCCGCGACCCGGAGGCCCGCGACAAGGCGCTGCGCGTCGTCGCCGACGCGCAGCCCGACCTCGCGGTCGTGGCTGCGGGCGACGCCGCCGAGCCGCGCCTCAACGCGACCATCCGCCCGGAGGCGGAGCGGCGCATCCAGGACTCCGCGCTCAAGCAGAACATCGGCACGCTCAACAAGCGGGTCAACGAGCTCGGCGTCGCCGAGCCGGTGATCCAGCAGCAGGGCGCCGACCGGATCGTCGTGCAGCTCCCGGGCGTGCAGGACACCGCGCGCGCGAAGGAGATCCTCGGGCGCACCGCGACGCTCGAGATCCGCATGGTCGACGAGGAGAGCTCGCGCAACCCGCAGGTGCTCTTCGCCGCGGAGAAGGGCCAGGTGCCGTTCGGCACCGAGTTCTACGTCGAGCGCCAGGGCAGCCCGATCCTGGTCAAGAAGCAGGTGGTCCTCACCGGCGACCGGCTCACCGACGCCCAGGCCGGATTCGACTCCCAGACCCAGGAGCCGGCGGTCCACCTGACCCTCGATGCGACCGGCGCCCGCATCTTCCGCGACGTCACGCGCGAGAACGTGGGCAACCGCATGGCGATCCTGCTGTTCGAGAAGGGCAAGGGCGAGGTCGTCACGGCGCCGGTGATCCGCAGCGAGATCGGCGGCGGCCGCGTCCAGATCAGCGGCGGCCGGATGTCGACCACCGAAGCGAACGACGTCGCGCTGCTGCTCCGCTCCGGATCGCTCGCGGCGCCGATGGAGATCGTCGAGGAGCGCACCGTCGGCCCGAGCCTCGGCCGCGACAACATCGAGAAGGGCTTCGACTCGACGCTCTGGGGGTTCGTCGCGGTGGTCGCGTTCATGGTCGTGTACTACTCGATCTTCGGGCTGTTCTCCTCGATCGCGCTCGGGGTCAACTTGCTGTTCCTCATCGCGCTGCTCTCGCTCCTGCAGGCGACGCTCACGCTGCCGGGCATCGCGGCGATCGCGCTCACGCTCGGCATGGCGATCGACGCGAACGTGCTCATCAACGAGCGCGTCCGCGAGGAGCTGCGCGGCGGCGCGACCCCGCAGGCGGCGATCCACGCCGGGTACGAGCGCGCGTTCGGCACCATCGTCGACTCCAACGTGACGACGCTGATCGCCGGCCTCGCGTTGCTGATCTTCGGCTCCGGCCCGGTGCGCGGCTTCGCGGTCGTGCACTGCCTGGGGATTCTCACCTCGCTCTTCTCCGCGGTGGTGGTGAGCCGGACCATGGTCAACCTGTTCTACGGCACGCGCCGCCGGCTGGACCGGATCGCGATCGGGAACACGTCGTGGAAGTGAGGGGGTAGGCGATGGAGTTCTTCAAGATCCGGCGCGACATACCGTTCATGCGGTATGCGCTGATCTTCAACATCATCTCGGTCGTCACGTTCCTCGCCGCGGTGTTCTTCCTCTGGCAGCGCGGGCTGCACTTCTCGATCGAGTTCACCGGCGGCACGGTGATCGAGGTGAGCTACAAGCAGCCGGCCGAGGTGGACCGGATCCGGGCCACGCTCGAGAAAGGCGGCTACGCCGACCCGCAGGTGCAGAACTTCGGCACCTCGCGCGACGTCCTGATCCGGGTGCCGCTGAAGGCCGGCCAGTCGAGCGCGGACCTCTCGCGGGAAGTGATGGAGAAGCTCAAGGCCGACGACCCGGCCGCCGAGCTCCGCCGCGTCGAGTTTGTCGGCCCGCAGGTCGGCCGCGAGCTGGCGGAGAACGGGGCGCTCGCGCTGCTCGTCACCTCGCTCGGCATCGTCGCGTACCTCGCGCTGCGGTTCGAGTGGAAGTTCGGCGTCGCCGCGATCATCGCCAACCTGCACGACGTGGTCATCATCCTCGGCTTCTTCGCGTTCTTCCAGTGGGAGTTCTCCCTGCCGGTACTCGCCGCGGTGCTCGCGGTGCTCGGCTACTCGGTGAACGAGTCGGTGGTCATCGCGGACCGGATCCGCGAGAACTTCCGCAAGATGCGGAAGCAGCCGATCACCGAGATCATCGACAACGCGATCACCCGCACGATCTCGCGCACCATCATCACCCACGGCAGCACCCAGGCGGTGGTGCTGTCGATGCTCATCTTCGGCGGCCCGGCGCTGCACTACTTCGCGGTCGCCCTCACGATCGGCATCTGCTTCGGCATCTACTCCTCGGTGCTGGTGATGGCCCCGCTCGTGATGTGGCTGGGCGTGCGGCGCGAGGACCTGATCAAGCCGATCAAGGATCGCAAGCAGGAAGCGGTCGTCTAGGGGTTGGCTGGAATATCCCGCAGCGGGGAATTGTTATAGCAGTCAGTGCGGGAGTCTCGACGGGGGACGCTCGCGGGTCAACGTCAAATGAGGAGAATCGGATGAAGAAGAAGCTCTTGTTCACCGGCCTCGCCCTGGCGCTGGGCGCGGGTTACGCCCTAACCGCCTTCTCGCAGGCGAAGCC
>JBOIFD010000330.1:0-4222 GCA_050741515.1 Burkholderiales bacterium | reverse complement strand
CAACGCGACCCTCGGCCTGCCCGAGATTGGCTCGGATGTCCTGTTCTACATCGCGCAGAACCCGGCGCGGCCGAGCGAGCTCGCGATCGCAACGCGCAAACGGCACGTGTTCCTGTCGCGGGACGCGGGCCGAACGTGGACCCGGATCGCGCGCGACGGCGCGCCGATGTGAGGGAGGCCGGTCATGCGAAGAGCGTTCGAGCGATGGGTTCCAATCTGCGGACTCCTCGCGGCGTTGCCCGGCGCCGCGGCGCTCGCGCAGTCGGGCAGTCCCGATCGCGGCGCGCAGGCATTCGCGCAGCAGTGCGCGGCGTGCCACTCGGTTGAGCCGAGACGCCATCTGACCGGCCCGAGCCTCGACGGCGTGTGGCACCGCAAGGCGGGGAAGGCGCCCGGCTTCGTGCGCTACTCGGACGCCCTGCGGCGCGCCGATATCGCGTGGAACGAGAAGACGCTCGACCAGTGGCTGCGCGATCCCGCCGGGCTCGTTCCCGGCAACCAGATGACGTTCCAAGGCGTCGGCGACGAGGCCGCGCGCCGCGACCTGATCGCTTACCTGAAGGCAGTGTCGGCGGGCGAGGCACCGCGCGCGGGCGGCCGCGCGCCGGCGAGCCCCGCGAACCTGAAGCAGGGGCCGGCTGCCAACCAGGTGCGGACGGTCTCCTACTGTCCGGACGCCTATCGGGTGACGACCGCGGACGGCAAGACGCACGTGTTCTGGGAGTTCAACCTGCGGCTCAAGACCGACTCGAGCTCTGCCGGGCCGCTGCCCGGTAAGCCCGTCCTGATGGGGTCGGGCATGATGGGTGACCGCGCTTCGGTCGTGTTCGCGTCGCCCGACGAGATCAGCGGCTTCGTCAAGCGCGAGTGCGCGGGATGAGAGGCGCGGGCGGACAGCGTTGAGCGGCGAGCTTGGCGACGATGAAACCGCGCATCACCTCGCAACGCGCACTCGCGGTCGCCGGCGGCGCCGCTGCGCTCGCGGCCATCGCGTCCTCGCTCTTGGTGGCGACGACGTACGTCCCGGACGCGTCGCGCGCCGCGGTGCGGCCGGCGCCGCGCGATCCCGCACGGTCGGGCGCACGATCTACGTGCAGCACTGCGCGAGCTGCCACGGCGCGAACCTCGAAGGCCAGGCGAACTGGCAGCAGCGGCTTCCGAACGGACGGATGCCGGCGCCGCCGCACGACGACAGCGGGCACACCTGGCACCACCCCGACGCGGTGCTGTTCGGCATCACCGAGTACGGCCTCGTGCCGGGGAAGTACGCGCCGCCGAAGTATGAGAGCGACATGCCGGGCTTCGGCGGCGTGCTGACCGACGACGAGATCCGCGCGGTGCTCGGCTATATCGAGACCCGCTGGTCGCCGAAGGTGCTCGAATGGCGGGCCGAGATGCTCCGCCAATCCGCCGCGGCCCGTATGCCGGTGCTCGACGTGGGGCTTTCGCCGCTCGCGCAGTGGATCGCGGTGCCGCTCGCCGCGTTGTGGCTGCTTGCGCGCCGGCGCCCCGGCGCGCCCGGCGGCGAGCTGAGAGGGTATCGCGCGTGAGCGCCGACTGGACGCGGCGCAGGTTTCTTCAGGCAACGCTCGCGACCGGCGGCGGACTCGCGGCCGCGCCGCTGCTGGGCGCGACAGCAGCGCCCGACCTCGAGCTGAAGCTCGCGGCCGCGCCGGACCGGGCCTCGATCTGGAAGGGCGAGCCGACCCGCGTGCTGCGCTACGCGGCCGAGGTGGTGCGTGGCCGCCCGGACGCGGTGCGCCCCGGCGACGGTTACCTCGGCCCGACCCTCGAGCTGCGCCGCGGCGAGCGCGTACGCATCCGCTTCGAAAATCACCTTGCCGAGCCGAGCATCGTCCATTGGCACGGGCTTGTCGTGCCCGAGGCCGCCGACGGCCATCCGCGCCATGCGGTGCCGCCCGGGGGGCGCTACGTCTACGACTTCACCGTGGTCAACCCGGCGGGTACTTACCTCTATCACCCGCACCCGCACGGCCGCACCGGGTACCAGGTGTACTACGGGCTCGCGGGCCTGCTCATCGTGCGCGAACCTGTGGAGAGCGCGATCGGCCTGCCCTCGGGGCCCGAGGAGCTCGCGCTCGTGATCCAGGATCGCCGCGCCACCGCCGACCACCAGTTCGCGTTCAAGCGAATGATGATGGACGACATGAACGCGGTGCTCGGCGACGTCGTGCTGGCAAACGGCCGTGCCGACGCGCTGTTCCGCGTCGCGCCGCGGGCGCATCGCCTCCGGATCGCGAACGCGTCGAATGCGCGGATCTACAAGCTCGCGTGGTCGGACGGCGCGCCGCTGCGGGTCATCGGCGGCGGCAACGGCCTGCTCGGCGCGGTCGTCGAGCGGCCGTACGTGATGCTCGCACCGTTCGAGCGCGTCGAGCTCCTCGAGGACTTCGGCGCGCGGCCCCCGGGCGCCGAGATTGCGCTCCTGAGCGGGGCTTTTTCGGTCGGCGGGATGATGGGTGGCGGCATGATGGGCCGCGGGATGATGGGGGGCGGCATGATGGGCGGGATGATGAACGGCGGGCAGGGCGAGGAGCTTCGGATCGCGCGGTTCGCGATCGGGCGCGAAGGCGCGCGGCGCGCCGGGCCGCTCGCACTGCGTCCCGAACCGTCTCCTCCGACTGCGGGGGCGGTTGCGCGCCGCACCCAGCTCGCGATGCAGCAGATGCGGGGGCTCCTGAACGGGCGCAGCTTCGAGATGCGCGCGGTAGCTCCCGACGAGCGTCTGCCGCTCGGCAAGCCCGCCGTCTGGACGTTCACGAACGCCACGGGCATGATGGCGATGCCGCACCCGATGCATCTGCACATGGTGCGGTTCCGCGTGCTCGAACGCGGGCCGCGTTCGAGCCTGCCCGCGAGCGTCGCCGAGGGCATCGTCGACGACGGCTACCGCGACATGGTCCTCGTCTTCCCCGGCGAGACGGTACGCCTCGCCGTCGTCCCGACCGAGCCCGGCCTCTCGATGGTCCACTGCCACAACCTGGAGCACGAGGACGCCGGGATGATGCGCAATTTCCTCGTGGCGGCGTGAACGATGGCGGAGCTCGGCGCGCTCGGGCTCGGAACCGCGATCGCGGCAGGGGCGGTGTCGTTCCTGTCGCCGTGTGTCCTGCCGCTCGTCCCCGGGTACCTTTCGTACGTCGCGGGGCAGCCGGTGGGCGGCCCGCGGCGCCCGCACGCGACCGAGCGGCTCGCGGCGCTGGGCTTGAGCGCGCTGTTCGTGCTCGGGTTCTCGACCGTGTTCATCCTGTTCGGGGCGAGCGCGAGCGCGCTCGGCCAGCTCCTCGTGCGCTACCGCTACGAGCTGAATCTCGCCGGCGGTGCGATCGTCACCGTGTTCGGGCTGCTCATGCTCGGCCTGTTCAGCCGTGCGATGTGGTTGCAGCGCGAGTACCGGTTCCATCCGCATCTGCTCGGCGGGCGGCCGGTCGGCGCGTATGTCCTGGGGCTCGCATTCGCCTTCGGCTGGACGCCGTGCATCGGTCCCGTGCTCGGTGCGATCCTCACCCTGAGCGCGTCGGCGAGCTCGCTCGATGCCGGCGTTGCGCTGCTCGCCGCGTACTCGGCGGGGCTCGGGCTGCCGTTCCTTGCCGTCGCGCTCTTCACGCGCGAGCTCGCAGGGCGGCTCGGGCGGCTGCGGCGGGCAGGCTACATCCTTCAGCTCGTGGCCGGGCTCGCGCTGGTCGCGATGGGGATCGCGATGATGACCGGGCAGCTCACCGCGTTCGCGTACTGGCTGCTTCGAACGTTTCCCGTGCTCGGCCGAATCGGTTGATGCCTCTGCGAGGGAGGCCTTGTTTTAAGGCCACCCTGCGACCAGTACCCGGCGCATGTGCGCCTCTGCCCCGCGCTGGATGATTTAGCCGGTTTTGTACCGACGAGTGGAGGGGATTAGGCGCGTCTCGACGTTGTACCGCTTTGAGATCGGGAGGGCAGGCGTTGCAGGTGGTTGATTGCATTAGCGGCTCGTTCGTCCGCCCCGGCTCATAATCCCTTGGTCCCTGGTTCGAATCCAGGCGGGCCCACTTCAAGAGACGCGGCGGGGATGCCCAGTCCGTTGCGGATGGCGGTCCGGCATCGCTACTTCAAGCGCAGCATCCGGTCGAGCTCGCACGCGCGCAACGTCGTGGCGTGGCTCCTCGCGCCCCTCGGCCGGCTCGCGGGTCGTCGACGCGAGCTGCTGCGATACCTTCACTGACCC
>JBOIFD010000329.1:0-14931 GCA_050741515.1 Burkholderiales bacterium | reverse complement strand
AGCTTGCCGAGAATCGGCGGCTGGCCGATGCGCCGCCAGAGATACTTGCCGTGACCGCCGGGGCCGACGATCCTGCCCTCCTCCATCACCGTCACGCCGCGCACGATCGTGCGTACCGGCCAACCCTTGAGCACCTGGTTCTCGTAGAGGCTGTAGTCCGCCCAGGAGCCCATCTCCGCCGGCACGAACTTGCGCTCCTTGCCGAGATCGACCACCGTGAAGTCGGCGTCGTAGCCCGGCGCGATGTTGCCCTTGGCCGGCACGAGGTCGAAGATCTTCGCGGGCGCGGCGGCCAGCAGCTGGCAGATCCGCTGCAGCGGCAGCTTCCGCTTGTGATGCCCCTCGGAGAGGAGAACCGGCAGGATGGCGGCGATGCCGGGGAAGCCCTGTGCCGCGAGCCAGAGCGGCTTGTCCTTGGTGACGCGCCGGCGCGCCGAATGGTCGGAGGCGACGAGGTCGATGGTGCCGTCGAACACCGCCTCCCAGAGCGCGTCCTGGTCGTCCTTGCTCCGGAACGGCGGGTTGGCCTTGCCGATGCCGCCGAGCTCCGAATCCTCCGTGTGCGTGAGGTAGTGCGGGCAGGTCTCGATCCAGACCTGGTCGTAGCGCTTGCGCCACTTGCGCACTTCGTCCAGGGCGAGGCGCGAGGAGATGTGCGGGAAGTAGACCCGTGCGCCGGTGCGCTCGGCGAAGTACATGGCGCGGATCGCGGGCTCCGACTCGGTGATCGCGGGCTTGCACGCGGCCCAGTCCTTCAGCGTCTTGCCGCCCGCCGCCTGGACCTTCTGGCGCGTGCGGTTGACGACCTCGATGTTCTCGGTGTGGCAGACGATGATCGGCTTGCCGACGCGCGCGGACTCGCCGAGGAGATCCCAGAAGAAGCCGTCGTCCGTGCCGTCGAGGCCGAGGTAGCGGCCTTCCTCGCCCTTGAAGTTCATGAAGTACTTGAACGAGGTGACGCCGTAATCGCCGATGTAGGCGCCCAGCTCCTTGATGTGCAGCTCGTTCGCGGTGCTGAAGTGAAAGCCGTAGTCGACGTGGCAGCGCGTGCGCGCGTACTCCTGCTCGCGCTTGTAGACGTCGGCGTAGGCCTCGTTGTTGAGGAAGTAGCCGAGGACGGTGGCGATGCCGCCCTGGGCCGCGTACACCGTCTCGTGCGTGTACTCGGTGACCTTCTCGCCGAAGCCGAAATGGACGTGCGCGTCGATGAGGCCCGGGAAGACGTGCCGGCCTGCGGCCGACTGCTCCGGCGTGCCGGCCGGCGCCGGCGCGCCGGGCGGAAGCACCGCCGCGATCTTGCCGCCCTGCACCAGGATGTCTTGCGGCGCCGGGGCGCGATCCGGAAAGACCACGGTGCCGCCGCGTAACACGAAATCGCTCATCGTTGCTCCTGCCTCTCGCGTAGTTCCTGCATCGAATAGACGGCCTGCGTTCCGGCCGGGGTATTGAGCGCGGGCAGCGTCGCCGCGAGGTCCTCGCCGCTCAGATCGCGCGCGATGCACACCAGGCGGTTGCCGTGATCCGCATCCGGCCACTCGCGCAGGCGCTGCGGCGGATGGAACACGCCCTGCACGCCCTGCACGAGCGCGATCTCGCCGCTGTCCTCCATGTGCAGCAGCCCCTTGACGCGGATCAGCCTCGCGCCGAACTCCGTTGCCGCGAGCCGGCACCACGCCGACCACCCGGCCCAGGTGACCGGCGGCGCGGGGCGGAAGGCGTGCGCGCGGATCCCGGAGAAGTGGCCCCGTCCGCGGATCGGGCCGAGCGAGGCGATCGGGGCGCGGTGGCGCCTCGCGACCGGGAACGTCGAGAAGAGCGTCACGACCGAATCACAGACCTCCGCCCCGGGATTCAGCTCGCACGCGAAATCGAGCGCCGGCGCCGGATCCGCGAGGTCGGTCTTGGTCGCGACGATGCGGTCGGCGAGCGCGGCCTGCTTGTCGAGCTCGGGGTATTCGGTGCGCGAGGCGAGGAAGTGCTGCGCGTCGACGGCGCAGACGGTGGCCGCGAAGGCATAGGCCGCGGTCACGAGCGGGTGGCCGAGGAGCACGTTGATCAGCGGCGCCGGGTCGGCGACCCCGCTCGTCTCGATGATCACCCGCTCGAAGGGCGGGATCTCGCCGCCCGCGCGCCGGCCGTTCAGGTCGGCGAGCGTCTCGTGCAGCGCGCCGGTGTTCGCGCAGCACAGGCACCCGGCGTCCAGGAGCACGACGTTGTCGGTCGCCTGCGCGATGACCAGGTTGTCGAGGCCGATCTCGCCCAGCTCGTTGACGACGACCGCGGTGTTGGCGAGCGCCGGGTCCTTGAGCGCCTTGTTGAGCAGCGTCGTCTTGCCGCTGCCGAGAAAGCCGGTCAGCAGGAAAACCGGCGTCTTAGCGCCGCTCATTGGACTGCCCTCGCGCAAAACCGCGCTCGGGATTCGCCCAGGACGGGGGAGGGGCCCGGTCTTCCCTCCCGGGGACGGCCCCGCGGGCTCATGCGCCGCCCCGTCGGCCAGGCGTCGGCCGGTCGCCGAAGAGCTCGAGCATCGCGCCGCGCAGCCACCGGTTCGCCGCGTCGTTCTCCACGCGCGCGTGCCAGTAGAGGGAGACGTCGAAGCTCGGGATCGGGATCGGCAGCGGATGCACCTTGACCTTCACCAGCCGCGCGGAGGCCTCGGCGACGCGGCTCGGCAGGCTGACGATCAGGTCCGTTCCGGCGACGATCAGCGGCACCACCACGAAGTGCGGCACGCGCAGCGCCACGTTCTCCTCGAGGCCGTGCTCGGCGAGCGTGCGCTCGAGCACCTGATGGCCCGAGCCCATCGAGGAGATGAGGACGTGGCGCGCCGCCAGGAACTCCTTGAGCGTGAGGGGCGCGCGCCGGCCGAGGGGATGGTCCGGACGCGTCATGCACACGTAACGCTCCTCGAAGAGGCGGGCACGGCGGACCTTGTCGCGCAGCTGCGGCACGTATCCGACCGCGAGGTCGATGTCGCCGCTCTCGAGCCGCACCGCGAGCTCGCCCGCCGGCAGCTGCGCCGTCTCCAGCCGGATCACCGGGCTGTGCTCGTGCAGGTGGCGCATCAGCTTCGGCAGCAGGACCGTCTCCCCGACGTCCGTCATGTAGACGCGGAGGCTCCGCGACGTGCGGCGCGGATCGAACGCTGCGCGCGACTCGAGGGCGCTGCGCACCATCGCCAGCGCGTCGGTGAGCGCCGGTGCGAGCTCGAGCGCCCGGGGCGTGGGCAGCATGCCGGAGCGCGTGTTGACGAACAGCGGATCGCCGAGCTGGCGGCGCAGGCGGCCGAGCGCGCTGCTCATCGCCGACTGCGTCAGCCCCATCTGCGCCGCGGCGCGCGTCACGCTGCCGTGGCGGAACAGCGCCTCGAACACCGGCAACAGATTGAGGTCGGGGGACTCGTTCACGGCGATTCGATCCCGCTATTCACATCATGGATGCGTGAATTCATGTCTATCGATTTGACGGATATTATAGAACTGCCTAATCTGGTCGCGGACAACTTCCGGCCGTGATCGGAAAGGAGCCGCCGCATGCAACCCTGGGACGGGATCGTCAGCGAGGAGGACCAGAAGGCAACCCATGCGGCCGGCTTCGGCCGCCCGGGCGGCGTCGGCAAGCGGCCGGCGCTGCTCGTCATCGACGTGCAGTATCGGACCATCGGCACGAAGCCGATGCCGTTCTGGGACGCGATCAAGGAGTTCCCGACCTCCTGCGGCGAGGTCGGCTGGAACGCGATGCGCAACATCGCGACGCTGCTCGCGGAGTTCCGCCGCAACGACTGGCCGGTGCTCTACCCCTACGTCGCGCCGAAGAACAAGGCCACCGACGGCGGGCGGCTCGCGCAGAAGGTGCCCGCCATCATGGACATCCCCGAGCAGGGCTACCAGTTCCCCGCCGAGGTCGCACCGCGCGAAGGCGACGTGCTGCTGCCGAAGAAGCACCCCAGCGCGTTCTTCGCCACGCCGCTCGTGAGCCACCTCGTCGACCTGGGCGCGGACACGCTGGTCGTCACCGGCTGCACGACCAGCGGCTGCGTGCGCGGCAGCGTCGTCGACGGCTTCGCGTACAACTTCCGCGTGCTCGTGCCGTACGACTGCGTCTACGACCGCAGCGCGACGTCGCACGCGGTGAATCTCTTCGACATGGCGGCGAAGTACGCCGACGTCGGGACCGCTGCCGAGATCCTCGACAAGCTGCGTCCGCTAGCCAAGGCGCCCGCGGTGCGCAAGGCCGGCTGAGGAGCGCGCGGCGGTGAGCGAGGCGGTCCTGGCGCTCGACATGACCCGGGACTCGATCGCCCCCGAGGCGCGCGCGGTGGAGAAGCGGCGCGCCCTCCTCGCGCGGGCCGCGGCCTACCTCGCCTGGGCGCGCGGCAAGGGGATGCCGGTAGTGTTCGTGTGCAGCGCGCGGCGCCGGACCGACCGGTGGTTCCTCGAGCACTGGGAGCTCGCCAACGAGATCTGGACGCCGGGACAGGAGCCGATCCCCGAGCTTTTCCAGCCCGGGAAGGACACCGTGGTCCACAAGCGCCGCTACAGCGCCTTCTTCCACTCGGACCTCGAGCTCACGCTGCGCGAGCTCGGCGTGGACGCCCTGCAGCTCATCGGCTGGTCGACCTCGCTCGCGGTGGCCACGACCGCGGTCGACGCCTGGCAGCTCGGCTTTCCGACCACGGCGGTGAGCGATCTCACGGTGGCGCACGCGTGGGGCGGCCATTCCGTCGAGGAGAACCAGCAATGGTCCCTCGACTTCATCGCGGCGATGGCCAAGTCGCGCATCGCGACGTCCGATGAATTGATGCGATGAGCATCGCCGGCGGCGCGACGCGGCGCGAGCTTCGCGTCGGCGGCGCGGTGTTCGATTACTACAGCCTCGCCGCCGCCGAGCAGCTCGGCTTCGCCGGCGTGTCGCGCCTGCCGTGCTCGCTCAAGGTGGTGCTGGAAAACGTGCTGCGGCAGCACGCCGAGGGCCGCTCCGACGGTGCCGACATCGTCGCGGTGGCGGGGTGGCTCGCGCGCCGCCGCGCCGCGCGCGAGATCGCATTCCGCTTCACGCGCGTGCTGATGCCCGATTCTTCGGGCGTGCCGCTGCTCGGCGACCTGGCGGCGATGCGCGACGCGACGATCCGGCTGGGCGGCGATCCGCGGCGGCTCGACCCGTCGGTGCCCGTCGACCTCGTCGTCGATCACTCGGTGATGGTGGACGCCTACGCCGTGCCCGACGCGGCGAGCCGCAACCAGGCGCTGGAGTTCGAGCGCAACGCCGAGCGCTACGCGTTCCTGCGCTGGGGCGCGCAAGCCTTCGACAACCTGCGCATCGTGCCGCCGGGGAACGGCATCTGCCACCAGGTCAATCTCGAGTACCTGGCCCGGGTGGTGTGGACGAGCGACCGGGCGAGCGACGCCGCGGGAGGGACGCGGCGGACTGCCTACCCCGATTCGGTGCTCGGCATGGACAGCCACACCGCCATGATCAACAGCCTCGGCATTCTCGGCTGGGGCGTCGGCGGCCTCGAAGGCGGCGCCGGCGCGCTGGGCGAGTCGGTCGCAATGCTGGTGCCGGAAGTCATCGGCTGCCGGCTCGCCGGAAGCCCGAGGCCCGGCGTGACCGCCACCGACGTCGTCCTGACCGTGACGCAGGCGCTGCGGCGCCACAAGGTGGTGGACAAGTTCGTCGAGTACTTCGGGCCCGGCGTGGCGGAGCTCGCGCTGCCCGACCGCGCCACGATCGCCAGCATGAGCCCGGAGAACGGCGCCACCATGGGCTTCTTCCCGGTGGATGCCGAAACGCTGCGCTACCTGCGGTCGACGGGCCGCGACGAAGCGCAGGTCGCCCTGGTCGAGGTCTACTGCAAGGCGCAGGGATTGTGGCGCGACCCGCAGACGCCGCCGCCCGAGTTCACCGCAGTGATCGAGATCGACCTCTCCGCCGTGGAACCGAGCGTGTCCGGGCCCAGCCGGCCGCAGGATCGGGTGCCGCTGGCCGCGGCGCCGACGGCGTTCAAGAATCTTCTGTCCGCTTCGCCGACGCGCAAAGAGGCGTCGCCGGCCGCCGCGCTCAAGGACGGCGACGTCGTGATCGCCGCCATCACGAGCTGTACCAACACCTCCAATCCTGCGGTGATGATCGGTGCCGGCCTGCTCGCGCGCAACGCGGTGGCGCGGGGGCTGAAGGCGCGTCCCTGGGTGAAGACGTCGCTCTCGCCCGGGTCGCGGGTCGTCGCGGACTATCTCGCGCAGAGCGGCCTGCAGCGATCGCTCGACGCGCTCGGCTTCCAGCCGGTGGGCTTCGGCTGCATGACCTGCATGGGCAACTCCGGTCCCCTGCCCGACGCGGTGGCCGAGGCGATCGAGGCGGACGGCGTCACCGCCGTCGCCGTCCTGTCGGGCAACCGCAACTTCGAGGGCCGGATCCACCCTTCCGTGCGGGCCAGCTTCCTCGCTTCGCCGCCGCTCGTGGTGGCCTATGCGCTGGCGGGCAGCGTGCTCGTCGACCTCGCCGGCGAACCGCTCGGCAAGGACGGCGAAGGCAGGCCGGTGTACCTGCGCGACATCTGGCCCGACGATGCGGAGATCCGCCGGATCGCCGGCGAGGTGGTCACGCCGGCGCTGTTCCGCCCGCGCTACGCCGCGATGCTGGAGGGCACGCCCGCGTGGCGCGCTTTGCGCGGCGCCGCGGGCACCACGTTCCCGTGGAATCCCGACAGCACCTTCATCCGGCGGCCGCCGTTCTTCGACGACATGGCGGCCGCGCCGACCGAGCCCGACGACATCCGCGGCGCGCGCGTGCTGGCGATGTTCGGCGACATGTTCACCACCGATCACATCTCGCCGATCGGCGCCATCTCGAAGGGCACGCCCGCCGCCGAGTATCTCGCCTCCCTCGGCATCGCGCCGCGCGATTTCGTCAACTACGCGGCCCGGCGCCTGAACCACGACGTGATGCTCCGCGGCACCTTCGCCAACGTCCGGGTGCGGAACGAGATGACGCCGGGAGTCGAGGGCAGCTGCGCGGTGCATCACCCGGACGGCGAGCGCATGCCGATCCATGCCGCGGCGGCGAAATACCGGGACGAAGGCGTGCCGCTGGTGGTGATCGCCGGCACCGAGTACGGCGCCGGGTCCTCGCGCGACTGGGCGGCGAAGGGCACGCGCCTGCTGGGCGTGCGGGCGGTGATCGCCGAGAGCTTCGAGCGCATCCACCGCACCAACCTCGTCGGCATGGGCGTGCTGCCGCTCGAGTTCCCGGACCGCGTCACGCGCAAGACGCTCGGCCTGACCGGCGCGGAGCTCGTCGACGTCGCCGGCATCAGGGGCTACCCCGCCCCGCGCAGCGAGCTCGCATGTACGATTACCCGCGCCGACGGCAGGCGCGACACGATCGGGTTGCTCTCGCGCCTGGACACGACGCGCGAGGTCGACTATTTCCGCAACGGCGGCCTGCTGCACCACGTGGTGCGCCACCGCCTGACCCCGGAGGTGCATTCATGAGCCCGAGAAAGCAACTTCGCGCCCTGCTCGCCAAGGACGCGTACACCATCGTGCCGGGCGCCCACGACACGCTGACCGCGCGGCTCGTGCAGGTCGCGGGATTCGAGGGGGTCTACCTCACCGGCGGCGGCTACTCGCGCGCGAGCGGCTATCCGGACGTGGGTCTGCTCACGATGACCGAGATCACGCAGTACATCTCGCGCACCGTGGAAGCCGTGGACATCCCGGTCATCGCCGACATGGACGCCGGCTACGGCAACGCGCTCAACGTGATACGCAGCGTGCGCGAGTACGAGAAGACCGGCGTCGCCGCCTTCCATCTCGAGGACCAGGTCTCGCCCAAGAAGTGCGGCCACTACGAAGGCAAGGAGGTGGTGAGCAAGGCGGAGATGGTCGGCAAGATCAAGGCGGCGGCGGACACGCGGCGCGATGCGGACATGGTCATCATCGCGCGCTCGGACGCGCGCGCCATCGAAGGTCTGCAGGCGTCGATCGACCGCGTGAACGCGTACCTCGATGCCGGCGCCGACGTCGGGTTCGTCGAGGCGCCGCAGTCGGCCGAGGAGCTCGCCGCCGCGGCCCGGCAGCTCAGGAAGCCGGCGCTCTGCAACATTTTCGAGGGCGGCAAGACACCGGCGCTGCCGGCGCGGGAGCTGGCGGCGATGGGCTACCGGATCGGCATCTATCCCTCGCAGACCCATCGCGCGGCGATCGCCGCCGCGAAGCGGGTGCTCGCCGTGCTCAAGCGCGACGGCGACACGGCCGCCATCGAGGGCGAGCTCGCCACGTTCAACGACCGCGAGGAGGCAGTGAACGCAAAGCGCTGGCGCGACCTCGAGTCGAAGTATCTCAAGAACGTCTGAGCCGGTCGGCCCATGCGGCTCACGCTGTGCGAGAACATGCGCGCGGTTCCCTACGTGCCATTCTATCTCGCGCTGGCGGGCGATTACTGGCGCAGCGAAGGGCTCGACATCCGACACGTGCTCTCGCCGCGCACCTCGCGGACGGCGACCGCGCTGCTCGACGGCAGCGTCGACGTCTCCTGGGGCGGGCCGATGCGGGTCATGATGCATCACGACGCCGACCCGGGCTGCCCGCTGGTGTGCTTCGCGCAGGTCGTCGCGCGCGATCCCTTCCTCCTCGTCGGCCGCAGCCGCAAGCCGGCGTTTCGCTGGCGCGACCTCGTCGGGCTGCGCGTGGCGCCCGCCGGAGACGTGCCCACGCCGTGGATGACGTTCCAGGACGACCTGCAGCGCGCGGGACTCGATCCCGCGGCGATCGCCGGACGTCGGGTGCGCCCGATGGCGGCCAACCTGCGGGCGTTCCTGCGCGGCACGGTGGACGTCATCCAGGTTTTCGAGCCGCACGCGGATCGCCTCGTCAGCGAAGGTCGCGGGCACGTCTGGCACCGCTTCAGCGAGCGCGGCGACGTCGTCTACACGACGTTCTACTCGACGCGCCGCTTCACCCGCGCGCGGCGCGAGGCGTGCCGGCGCCTGGTGCGCGGCATGGCGCGCGCGCAAGCGGCGCTCTTCGCCGCCACGCCGCGGGCGGTCGCCGATGCCGTGGCGCCGTTCCTGCCGGAGCTCGCGCGCGAAGCCCTGACGCGGATCGTCGGCGCGTACCGCGCCAGCGGCCTCTGGGCGCGGACGCCCGATCTGCCGCCCGCGCCCTATCTGCGGCTCAAGGCTGCCCTCGTCTCCGGGGGGCTCATTCGCAGCGACCCGGCCTACGAGAAGGTCGTGGACACGGCCCTTTCGCGCGCCGACTAGGAACGGGAGTGCCGGACCAATGACCGCGACAAGCGTCGTTCCGACCATCGACATCGGCCCGTTTCTCGCCGGTGATGCCGCCGCCCGGCGCGCGATTGCCGGGCAGGTCGCCGCGACCTGCGAACGGACCGGCTTCCTGATCATCGCCGGCCACGGCTTTCCGCTCGAGCTGCTCGAGCGCGCGCAGCGACTGCTGTTCGCGTTCTTCGATCTGCCGGAGGAAACCAAGAACCGCTGGCATCCGACCGGCCCTTCCAGGCAGCGCGGCTACCACGGCTTCGCCACGCGCGGCCTCGCCGGCACCCTGGGCCAGCAGACGCCGCCGGACCTGCGGGAAACCGTGTTTCTCGGGCCGATCGACGACCACCGCGGCTATTACGCGGGGATGCCCGAGGCGGCCACGAGCTACGCGCCCAACCTGATTCCCGGCGAGCCGGCCGGACTCGAGCCCGCGCTGGTTGCGCTCTACCGCGCATACGAGCGGCTCGCCGGCGACATGATGCGGGTCTTCGCGGCGGCGCTCCGGCTGCCCGAGGCGTTCTTCGACGGCGTCCTCGGGCGCCACTTCAGCATCATGTCCTGCCACCACTACCCGGTGCTTACCCGGCCGCCGCTGCCGGGGCAGCTGCGCACCGGTGCGCATACCGACTACGGCGCCATGACGATCCTCGCCGCGACCGACGCCCAGGGCGGGCTCGAGGTGCGCCTGCCCGACGGCGGCTGGGCGGGCGTGACGCCGCGCGAGGGAGAATTCGTCGTCAACCTCGGCGACATGATGGCGCGCTGGACCAACGCGCGCTGGGCGTCGACGCTGCATCGCGTGGTCAACCCGCCGCTCGGCGTGGCGCGGAGCCGGCGCCTGTCGATCGGCATGTTCGTGCATCCCAACTACGACCAGCGCATCGAGTGCGTGCCGACCTGCCTCGCGCCGGGCGAAGCCCCGCGCTACCCGGTCATCACCGCGGGCGAGCACATCAAGCGCAAGATCGAGCGCAGCCACGAGACCGCGTGACCGGGTGCGCGGCTCAGCCCACCAGCGCGACGCACTCGATCTCGATCTTCATCCCGGCGCTGAGCTGCACGCCGCACGTGGTGCGGGCCGGCGGGTCGCTGGGAAAGAATTGCCGGTAGACCGCATTCATGTTCTCGAACTCGAGCATGTCGTAGAGGAGCACGGTGATCTTGACCACGCGCTCGAGGGAGGACCCGGCCGACTCGAGCATGTGCCGCATGTTGGCGAGCGTCTGGCGCGTCTCGTGCGCCATCGTTCCGGGGCTGCGCTCGCCGGTCACCGGATCGGTCGACAGCATGCCCGAGAGGAAGATGAAGTCCCCGGCCCGGATCCCCGGGCTGTGCGGCAGGTTGAGATTGCGCGACACGTTGAGCCGGTCGTTCTGCGGGACGATGATTTCGCGGGACACGGGCATCGGGCTTCTCCGGGACTAGACTACGGCGATCGCGTCGAGCTGCACCTTGAACGCGTCGATCATCCGCACGCTCCATACCGTGCGCGCCGGCGGGCCCTCGGGCACGTACTGGCGGTAGACGCGGTTGAGCGCGTCGTACTCGATGCGGTCGTAGATCATGGCGCGGACCTGCACCAGGCGCGCGAGCGACGACCCAGCGCTTTCCAGCACCAGCTTGAGGTTCTGGAAGGCGCGATGCGCCTCGCTCGTCACCGTGCCGTTCAGCCGCTCCCCGCTGTCCGGGTCGATCGCGACCACGCCCGACACGAACAGATAGCCGCCGGCGCGGATCGCCGTGCTCTGCACCCAACCGAAGCCCGCCGCCATGTCCAGGCCGGGGCGCGGCGGCGGCACGACGATCCGGGCGGGACGCGCAGCGTTCATCATGAGTCGTTGGTGCCTCTGGATGGCCGTGGATGTTCGCATTCTAGCGATCGGATGCCGCGCGCCGGGACGAGCCGATGAGCGCCGATTGGCGCCTCTTCGTGGGCGTCACGCTGCCGCTGGCGACCCTCGGCCTGATCAATCAGGCCGCGCGCACCGTGATGGCGATCATCGGCCCGGTGCTGGCGGTGGAATTTTCGCTGTCCGGGAGCGAGCTCGGGCTGCTCGCGGCGTGCATGCTCGCCGCCTACGCCGTGGCGCAGCTGCCGGACGGCGTTGCGCTCGACCGTCTCGGGCCGCGGCGCGTGCAGGGGACGCTCAGCCTCGTGACCGCTGCCGGCTTCGCGGTGTTCGCGCTGTCGGACAGTCTCGGCGGCTTCATCCTCGCGCGCGTGATCATCGGCATCGGCGTTTCGGCCGGGCTGATGGCGGTCATCAAGGCGAACACGCAATGGTTCGCGCCCGCGAAAGTCGCCAAGGTGACCGGCATCGCGGTGGCGATCGGCGGGCTCGGCAGCGTGCTCACCACCGCGCCGGCCCAGGCGGCCCTGCCGGCGTTCGGCTGGCGCGGCGTGCTGTGGCTGCTCTGCGCGGTCGCGGCCGCCGTGGCGCTGTGGATCCTGCTCTCGGTTCCGGAGAAGCCCGCCGCCGCGAAGCAGGGCGGACTGGGAGCCGAGCTGTCGGTGGCAGCCTCGATCTACCGCTCGCCGGTCTTCTGGCGCTACGGACCGGCGGTGGCCATACTCTCGGTCCTCAATTTCACGTATCTCGGCCTGTGGGCCGGGCCGTGGCTGCGCGACGTCGCCGGCTACGACGGCCAGGCGAGAGCGAATACGTTGCTTCTCTACACGCTCAGCATGATGGCGGGCGCGCTGATCATCGGCGCCGCGACCAGCCGCGCACGCGCGCGCGGCTACTACGCGATGCTGGTGCCATTGGCCTGCATCGCCGGTCAGCTCGCGGCACAGATCGGGCTGGCGCTGCAACCGGCCGGCCCGGCGGCGGTGACGATCCTGTGGGTCCTCTTCGCGTTCTGCGCCGCCGGCGCGGCGCCGGGCTACGTCGCGATCGGCCAGATGTTCCTGGCCGAGCAGACGGGACGCGTGGCGACCGCCGTCAACACGCTGACGCTGGGCGGGGCCTTCCTGCTGCAGACGGCGATCGGCTGGATCCTCGATCTCTGGCCGCGCACCGCGACCGGCGGCTGGGACCCCGCCGGCTATTCCGCTGCGCTAGTGCTCTCGATGGCCGTCCAGGCGGTCCTGGCGGCACAGCTCTTACGCAGGAGGAGATAGATGGCACGCGAGATCGCAATCGACCGTTTCGGCGGTCCCGAAGTTCTGCAGGCGCGCGTGGTCCCGGACGGCGCACCGGGTCCGGGCGAGGTGCGCATCCGGCAGACCGCCATCGGCGTCAACTTCACCGACGTGCACGGCCGGCGCGGCGACTACGCGCCGCTGCGGGCCATGCCGATGCCCCTGGTGCTCGGGCTCGAAGCGTCGGGCGTCGTCGCGGCGCTGGGCGAAGGCGTCGAGCGCTTCCGCGTCGGCGATCGGCTCGCGTACGCGTCGGCTCCGCTCGGCGCGTACCGCGAAGTGAGGAACTTCCCGGCCGAGCGCTGCGTGGCGCTTCCCGCGGGCGTTCCGGACGAGATCGCGGCTGCCGTCCTGCTCAAGGGACTGACCGTGCACATGCTCGTGCGCCGCGTGTTCCGCGTGCCGGCGGGCGCCTGGGTCGTGTTCCACTCGGCCGCCGGCGGCGTCGGGGTGCTCGCCGGCCAGTGGCTGCGGGCCAGCGGCGCGCGCGCGATCGGCATCGTCGGAGCCGAGAGCAAGATCGACGCCGCGCGCGCTGCGGGTTACGAAGCGGTCTTCGTCCGCGGCCGCGACGATTGGCCGGCGCGCGTGCGCGATCTCTCCGGCGGCGGGGTGCCGGTCGTCTACGATCCGGTGGGTCGCGCGACCTGGGAGGGCTCGCTTTCCTGCCTCGCGCCGCGCGGCCATCTGGTGTGCTTCGGCAATTCCTCCGGTCTCGTGCCGCCCTTCTCGGTGAACGAGCTGCGCGATCGGGGCAGCCTGTCGGTGTCGTGGGTGCGGTTCGGCGACTACACCGCGAAGCGCGCGGAGCTGGAGGCTGCGGCGCAGGAGCTGTTCGACGCGATCGTCGGCGGTGCGCTGCGGCCGGCCGTACCGCGCCGCCTGCCGCTCGAACAGGCGGCCGAAGCGCACCGGCTGCTCGAGGGCGGGCAGACGACCGGCCCGCTGGTGCTGGTGCCCTGAGCCGCGGTCGAGAACTTCGCCGATCTCGCGCTTTCGCTCGAGCGGCAAACCACGTTGCGCAGGCGCGTGCGGCGCCGGCGGAGCAAAGCCCAGGAGAGAAGACCAAGATGCGAAAGACCACTGCCCTGCGGAAGCTCCTGAAGAAGAAGGAATTCGTCTACATGCCGGTCGCGTACGACGCGCTCGGCGGCCGGCTCGTCGAGAGCCTCGGCTATGACGCGGTCTACACGGGCGGCTTCGTCACCGGCAGCTCGCGCTGCACCTCCGAGCCGCTGCTCACGATGGACGAGCAGGCGCGTGTGGCCGGCGACGTGGCGAGCGCGGTGGGCATCCCGCTCGTCGTCGATGGCGGCGCCGGCTTCGGCGAGCCGCTGCACGCCATGCGTACCGTGAGGGAGTTCATCCGCGCCGGCATCGCCGGCACGCACATCGAGGACCAGCTCTATCCCAAGCGCGCCCACTACCACAAGTACGTAGCGCATGCGATCCCGCGCGAGGCGTTCGTCGACAAGATCAAATTCGCGTGCCGCCAGCGCGAGCGGTCCGACCCGGACTTCCTCGTCATCGCGCGCACCGACACCTGCCGCTTCGAGGGCCTGAGGGAGGCCGTGTGGCGGGTCAACGCCGCCGGCGACGCCGGCGCGGACATGGGCCTGATCTTCCCGCGCAACGACGAGGAGATGAGGAAAGCCCCCAAGCAGGCGAAGATCCCGCTCGTCTACGTGATCAGCCGCGGCAACCGCGACGGCCGGCCGCTGCCCACCGCGCCGCAGCTCGCCGACATGGGCTACAAGGCGGCGATCGACGCCCTCACCTATCTGCTGGTGAGCTTCCATTTCGCCAAGCGGGCCCATGCGGAGATCAAGCGGTCCGGCGGCTACACCGGCCTCACGCCGGCGCAGTGCGTAGCGGCACGCCACGAGATCGAGTCGCTCGTCGGCCTCGACGAGTTCTACGAGATCGAGGCGAAGACCGTCGAGAAAGGGAAGCGGCGAAAGCGCTAGCCCGGATTGGCGCGCGGCGGCAGCGGCCTGGTCGCGGATACGGCCACCCACTCGCGTGCACCGTCCCGGGGTTTGCCAAGGACACGGCGCCCTGCTTTGTTGACGCCCGAGGCGCGGCGCCGATAATGTCGGGATGGAACTCGATCTGGTCATCCGCGGGGGCACCGTCGCCACCGCGGCGCGGACTTTCACGAGCGACGTCGGCGTTCGCGACGGCAGGGTCGCGGCGCTCGGCGAGCGGCTCGCAGGGAAGCGCGAGATCGACGCGCGCGGCAAGCTCGTCCTGCCGGGCTTCATCGACACCCACGTGCACAGCGGCCACCGCGCCTCGCACCGGCTGATCACCGACGTGGGACGGCCCGACTTCTACGGCCAGCCTTTTCTGGAAATCACCGTCCCCCGCGCGGGCACGCGCGTGGGCGGCGACCCGCACTACCTCCGCCCCGACGACGGCGAGGCCGGCCGCGCCAACGAGCTGCACGCGCGCTTCACCGTCGCCGAGATGCTGCGCAACGGCACCACCACCTTCATGG
>JBOIFD010000328.1:0-17088 GCA_050741515.1 Burkholderiales bacterium | reverse complement strand
GCGCGAACCTGCTGGTGCTCGATCCCGACGCACCGTTCCTCGCCGGAAGGGCGGGCGATACGCGCCTCGACGCGCTCGTGTTCGGCGGGAACGCGAACCCGATCCGCGATGTGTACGTCGGCGGGCGACCGGTCGTCGTCGACGGGCGGCACGCAGGAGAGACGGCGATCCTTGAGCGCTTCCGGCGCGCGCTCGCGCGACTCGGCGGCGCCTGAGACCGCGCGCTCGCATATAATCGCCCGGCATCATGCGCGAGCGTCACGCAGTCGACAGCCGGGCCCGTGGCCGTTACCGATAAGGCGCGCGGATGCGGATCCTCCTCTCGAACGACGACGGCTACTTCGCGCCGGGTCTCGCCGTCCTGGCCGAGTCCCTCGCCGGCCTGGGCACGGTGACGGTGGTCGCACCCGAGCGCGACCGCAGCGGCGCCTCCAACTCGCTCACGCTCGATCGCCCGCTCGCCGTCCGCCGCTCGGCGAACGGGTTCCTGTTCGTCGACGGCACGCCCACCGACTGCGTCCATCTCGCGGTCACCGGCTTTCTCGACGAGCCCCCGGACATCGTGGTCTCGGGGATCAACCTCGGCGCGAACATGGGCGACGACACCATCTACTCCGGGACCGTCGCGGCGGCGACCGAAGGCTACGTGCTCGGGCTCCCGGCGGTCGCGGTGTCGCTGACGAGCAAGGAGGGACGTCACTACGCGACCGCGGGGCGGATCGCGCGCGACCTCGTCGAACGGCTCGCGCGCTGGCCGGCGTCGCAGCCTATGTTGCTCAACGTGAACGTGCCGGATGTCCCGTTCGCCGCGCTCAAGGGCGTGGAGGTGACGCGGCTCGGGAAGCGCCACAAGGCCGAGGGCGTGGTGAAGACCCAGAACCCGCGCGGCCAGACGGTCTACTGGATCGGCGCCGCCGGCGAAGCCCAGGACGCCGGCCCCGGGACCGACTTCTTCGCGGTCGCGTCCGGTCGCGTGTCGGTGACGCCGCTGCAGATGGATCTCACCCACCAGGGCCAGATCCTGCTGGTGAAGGGGTGGCTCGAATGAGCCCGCCGGGCCGCCCCAAGGGCGAATCCCGAGCGCGCGAGGCGCGCGGGTAGTCGAATGAGCATCGCGCTGCCCCGCGGCATCGGCATGACCTCGCTTCGCACCCGCGCCCGCATGGTCGCCCGGCTGCGGACGCAGGGCATCGCGGACGAGGCGGTCCTCGCGGCGATGGCGGAAACCCCGCGCCACGCATTCGTCGAGGAGGCGCTCGCGAGCCGGGCGTACGAGGACTCGGCGCTGCCGATCGGCTTCGAGCAGACCATCTCGCGTCCGTTCGCCGTGGCGCGCATGCTCCAGGCGGCGCGCGCCGGCCGCGAGCTGGCGCGAGCGCTCGAGATCGGCACCGGCTGCGGGTATCAGGCGGCCGTGCTTGCGCGCCTTGCGAAGGAGGTGTATTCGGTCGAGCGGATCGCGGCGCTCGGCGACAAGGCGCGGGCGAACCTGCGACCCCTGCGCCTGTCGAACCTGCGCCTCGTCCACGGCGACGGCTATCGGGGGCTGCCCGAGGTCGCGCCGTTCGACGCGATCGTCGTCGCCGCCGCGGCGCCCGAGGTGCCGCGCCTGCTGCGTGAGCAGCTCGCGCGCGGCGGGCGGCTGGTGATCCCGGTCGGCACCGACGATCAGGAGCTCCGCGTCGTGGAGCGCACCGCGCGCGGGTACCGGGAAACCCGGCTCGAGGCGGCGCGGTTCGTGCCGCTGCGGGCTGGCAAAGGATGACGCATGCAAGCTGAACGGCTCCGGGTCTTCGTCGCGGCGTTGACGGCGCTGGCGCTGCTCGGCTGCGTCTCGCGCACGCCGGCGCCGGTCGAGGACCGCAGCGCGCCGCGCGCCGGAACGAAGCCCGCTGCGCCGGCCCCCCAGGCCCTGCTGCCCGACACTTATGTAGTGAAGCGCGGGGACACGCTGTACAGCATCGCGCTCGATCAGGGCGTCGACTGGCGCGAGCTGGCCGCCCTGAATCAGCTCTCGGATCCGACCAGGCTGCAGACGGGGCAGGTGCTGCGGGTGCGGCCGCCGCAGGCGGCGGCGACCGCCGAGGGCGTCGTGGTCAGTCCGATCGACGCCGGGCAACCGATCGTGACGCGACCCCTCGGCGCCGAGATTCCCCCCGCGACCGCGCCACCGGGGGGGCCGCCGGCCACGCCGACGCCCGTCGCGCCGGGGACGAGCGCCCTCAAGACCGAGCCGAAGGGCGTGAGGCTGCCGTATTCCGACGAGAATCTCGCGGCTTTGCAGCGCAGCGAGGCCGCTCGCGCGGCGCCCAAGCCCGACGCGCCGGCGGCGGCACCCCCGAAGCCCGAAGCACCGACGACCGCGAAACCGGAGGCGTCGGTGGCAGCGAAACCGGAGCCGCCGGCGGCGGCCCCCAGGCCCGAGCCGGATGCGGCCGGGGAGCGCGTCGACTGGATGTGGCCCGCGACCGGCAAGGTCGTCGCGACGTTCAACGGCACGGCGAGCAAGGGGGTCGACATCGCCGGGCGCGTCGGCGATCCGGTATTCGCGTCCGCAGCAGGCCGGGTGGTGTACAGCGGCGAGGGCATCCCCGCCTACGGCAAGCTCGTGATCATCCGGCACAACAGCACCTATCTGTCGGCGTATGCCCACAACAGCCAGATCCTGGTGAAGGAGGGGCAGAACGTCGCGCGCGGGCAGAAAATCGCGGAGCTCGGCACGACCGGCGCGAAGGACGCGAAGCTCCACTTCGAGATCCGCCGCCTCGGCAAGCCGGTCGATCCGCTCGCCTATCTGCCGACCCGGCCGAACTAGCGCGCGGCCCGTCGCGGCCATGACCGTCGCCAACCCGGACTCGCTGCCCCCCGAGGACCTGCCCGGGGGCGAGGCGCCCGTCGCGGGACCGGCGGAGCCGCCCGCGGTCGCCGACGAGCCCGGGCTCCCCGTCGACGTCACCCGGCTCTACCTGCACCAGATCGGGATGAACCGCCTCTTCACGCCGGCGGAGGAGCTGCACTACGCGCGCCTGACGGCGCAGGGGGAGTTCGCCGCGCGGCAGAAGATGATCGTGCACAACCTGCGGCTGGTGGTGAACATCGCGAAGCAGTACCTGCACCGCGGCGTGCCGTTCCTCGACCTGATCGAGGAAGGCAACCTCGGGCTGATGCACGCGCTCGAGAAATTCGATCCCGAGCGCGGCTTCCGGTTCTCGACCTACGCGACGTGGTGGGTCCGCCAGAGCATCGAGCGCGCGATCATGAACCAGTCGCGCACCATCCGCCTGCCGGTGCACGTGATCAAGGAGATCAACGTCGTGCTCCGCGCGCGCCGCCACCTCGAGGCCTCGGCGGAGCGCGAGCCGCGGGTCGAGGACATCGCGCATCTCATCGGGCGGGACCCGGAGGCGGTGCGCCGGGTGCTCGCCCACACCGAGCACCTCGCCTCCCTCGACGCCCCGCTCGACGTCGACCCGATGCTGTCGATCGGCGAGTCGATCGCCGACGAGTCGGGCGCGACGCCCGAAGCGCTGCTCGCCTCCACCGAGCTCGAGACGCTCGTGAACGAGTGGCTCGGCCAGCTCAACGACAAGCAGCGCACCGTGATCGAGGGCCGCTTCGGGCTGAACGGCCGCGACGTCTGCACGCTGGAGAGCCTCGCCGAGCGGCTCGGGGTCACGCGCGAGCGGGTGCGGCAGATCCAGC
Source organism: Burkholderiales bacterium (assembly GCA_050741515.1). GTDB lineage: Bacteria > Pseudomonadota > Gammaproteobacteria > Burkholderiales > SG8-39 > DATEDA01. The sequence goes on along the minus strand of JBOIFD010000328.1, from coordinate 13,386 downwards.
TCGAGGCGCTGGCGCAGCTGCGCACGGCGCTCAAGACGCGCGGATTCTCGAAGGACGTGCTGCTGTGAGCCCGCCGGGCCGCCCCAAGGGCGAACCCCGAGCGCGGTTGCGCGGAGGGTAGTTCAACGAGCGCTACTCCATGGCCGCCAGCCGGGCGAGCGCATCGCCGGTGACGCGGAACAGCCGCCACTCGGCCAGTTCCGCCGCGCCGAGCGACTTGTAGAAGCGGATCGCCGGCTCGTTCCAGTCGAGAGCCATCCACTCGAACCGGCCGCACCCGCGCGCATGAGCGAGCCGCGCGACGTGCAGCAGGAGCGCCCGGCCGTAGCCGCGCCGCCGGTGCTCCGGCCGCACGAACAGGTCTTCCAGATACAGGCCGCGGCGGCCGAGGAAGGTCGAGAAGTTGTGGAAGTAGACGGCGAAGCCGACCGCAGCCCCGCCCGCAAACCCCAGGACCGCCTCGACGTGGCTCGCCGGCCCGAAGAGCTCGCGCGCGAGCTCGCGCTCGTCCGCGGCGACGAGGTGGGTCAGCCGCTCGTACTCGGCCAGCGCGCGCACGAGCTCGAGCAGGGTTGGGACGTCGTCGCGGGTCGCGGCCCGGATCTCGAGCGGCTGGGTCATCGGGCTTCCCGGGGGGGGCGCTGTGGCTGGTCGTCAGGGCGAACCGTGCGCGGCCTTGACGCTCCGCGCGAGCTCCAGCACCGCTGCGGCGTAGAAGCTCGAGCGGTTGTAGCGCGTGAGCACGTAGAAGTTCCAGAAGCCGACGAGATACTCCGCGGGCGCGTCCGGGGTCGCGAGCTCGATCAGCACCGCCGGCGTATCGGCCTCGATCGCGTCGGCGAACTCCACCTCGAGCTCGCGCAGCTCGTCGGCGCGGTACAGCGGATCGACGCCGCCGCCGATCAGCAGGCGCCCGCGTTCTCCGGACACGCGCGCGGGCACTGCGATCGGCCCACCCTCGGCCCAGCCGTGCGCGCGCAGGAAGTTGGCGACGCTCCCGATCGCGTCGGCCGGGCTGGCGCGCAGGTCGCGCCGGCCGTCGCCGTCGAAGTCGACCGCGAACCGGCGAATGCTGCCGGGCATGAACTGCGGGATTCCGATCGCGCCGGCGTACGAGCCGCGAACACTCGCCGCTTCGGCGCGCGACTCGCGCACGAACAGCAGGAACTGCTCGAGCTCCGAGCGGAAGTAGGGGGCGCGGCGCGGATAGTCGAACGCGAGCGTGGTCAGCGCGTCGAGCACGCGGTAGGTCCCGGTGTTGGCGCCGTACTGGGTCTCCACGCCGATGATGGCGACCACGATCTCCGGGGGCACCCCGTAGGTCTCGGCGGCCCGCGCGAGCGTGCGGGCATGGCGGCGCCAGAACTGCGCTCCGGCCTCGATGCGGCGCTGGGTCACGAACAGGTCCCGGTAGGACTGCCACGAGCGCTCGCCCGGTGGCAGCGGCGTGATCAGGGTCAGGACCTGGTCGAGGTAACGGGCGTCGGCGAACAGCCGCTCGAGGTCGCGCTGCCCGAACCCGTGCCGCTCGACCATCTCGGCGATGAACTTGCGGGCCTCCGGATGGTCGGCGTACGTCTGGGCGGCGCCCGGCGCGGCGAATGCGGCGAAGAGCGCAACCGCGGACGCCAGCCGCACGAGGCGCCTCATCGGGCTACCTTGTCGCTTCGCGCCAAGGATTCGCCCTTGGGGCGGCCCGGCGGGCTCCAAACAGCGGGGGGGTTGACACAGGGTGTCTCATGCCCGGAACTCCCGGACCCGCTGCTGAAGCGTCGCAACCAGCGCCGGATCCGGCGCCGGACCGTAGCGGAGGCTCACGTAGAGGTCGCTGATCTCGCCGACGCGGCGGGCGACGTGCGGCTGCTCCGCCGCGGCGCGGGAGGCGAAAACGCGCGGGCCCTCGCTCGCCCGCCGCTCGGTGCCGCGGCGCGCGAGCTTGGCGCAGAACTTGCGCCAGGCCTTGGCGATCGGGTCCTCGTCGTGCGAGCGCCGCAGCATCCAGAGCGAGAGGATCGCCACCAGCAGGCCCACGAGCCAGAACAGCGCCATCGCCATCTTCTCCCACGACGGCGAGGGCATGCCCAGGCGCGAGAGAAGATCCCGCTGGCGCTCGAGGTTGTACCCGACCACCCACTGGTTCCAGTAGTTCGCCAGCGCCTCCCAGTTGAACCGCAGGGCGCGCAGCCAGGAGAGCTCCGGGCGCACGAGAAACGGCAGCGGATCGCCGCGCGGCACCGCCGCCGCGAGCCCGGCCTCCACCCGGCTCGGCACGGCCGCCGCCGTCGGATCGATGCGGACCCACCCGGCCTCCGCGAGCCACACCTCGACCCACGCATGCGCGTCGGACTGCCGCACGATCATGTAGCCGTCGACCGGGTTCACCTCGCCCCCCTGATAGCCGGTCACGATCCGCGCCGGCACGCCGGCCGCGCGCATCAGCACCGCGAACGCCGACGAGAAGTGCTCGCAGAAGCCGCTCTTGGTCTGAAACAGGAAATCGTCGATCGAGTCGCGGCCGAGCGGCGGCGGCGCGAGCGTGTACTCGAGCCCGGCGCGCCGGAACCAGTCGACGCCGGCGGCGACGACGCCCTCGTCGGTCTGGGCCCCGTGGCGCCAGCTTTGCGCGAGCGCGGCCGCGCGCGGATTGAAACCTTCGGGGAGCGCGCGCGCCGCGGCGAGCTCTTCCGGCGTCGCGCCGCCGGTCGCCCGGTACTCCAGGAACGAGCTCATCTCGTAGCGCACCCGGGTGCGCACCGGCCGGCGCGCGAGCAGCTGGAAGTCGCCGGTTGCGCCGGCCCCGGCGGGAACCCTGGCCGCCATCTCCAGGGCGAAGAGCCACTGCCGTTCGTGCGGCTCGAGCGTGACCGCGTAGAAGATCGGGGTGCCGATCGGCTCGAACCGCGCGAACTCGGAGACGCGAACGTCGCCCGCGCGCCAGGTTCGCCCGTCGAACTGCCAGAACACCGGCCCGCGCCAGTACAGGCGCTTGCGCTCCGGCGGCGGGCCGTCGAAGTTGGCCCGGAACGCGACCGCGTCGGACTGCGAGAGCAGGCTGAGGTTGCCGGGCGTCATCGAGTCGGACAGCCCGGTGGTCGCCCCGAACGCATCCACCGGCACGCCCCACATCGGCCCCTGCACGCGCGGGAACAGGAAGAACGTGATGACCATGACCGGCACGCCCTGCGCGAGCAGCACCGCCGCGAGCCTTGCGGCCTCCCGGAGCGGGCGCTGCGGGCCGTGGACGGCGACGAGGCTCGCGGTGAGCGCGATCACGGTGGCGAGCATGAGCGCCGCGGTGGCGACCGTCTGGCTGTAGAAGAAGTTCGTGAGCGCGAGGAAGTAGCAGAGGAAGGTCACGATCACCGCGTCGCGGCGGGTCCTCGTCTCCATCAGCTTGAGCGACAGGAACAGCACCAGCAGCGCCACGCCGGCGTCGCGTCCGATGATCGTGCGGTAGTTCAGGTAGATGGCGCCCATGCCGCAGACGACCAGCACCGTCAGCAGCCACCGCCGCGGGAGCCGCTCGTTCCTCCAGGCCGCCCAGCTGCGCCACGCGAGCATCGCGGTCGCGAGCAGCGTGACCCACCACGGCAGGCGGAGCGCGTGCGGCGCGGCCGCGAGCGCGACGCCCGTCAGGAGCACCAGCGCCGCCGGCAGCGGGAGCGGGGGGTCGGAGACGACCGCCCGGGACTCCCTTGCGGGCGACCTCGCGGCACGCTCCACCCGGGCGTCAACCGTCGTCGCGGGCATCGAACAGCGCCAGGGCCTTGAGACAGGCGTCGCAGTGACTTTCGCCGCGATCGGGGCCGAGCTCGCGCCCGCGCAGCCGCAGCCCGTACGAGACGCCCCCGGCCTCGGCGAGGAGCACCTGCCGCGTGAGGCGGGACAGCCGCGCCTCGAGGTCGAGCGACGGCGGCAGCGCGGCGAAATCGAGCCAGAGCTCGGAGGCGCCGCGCCCGGTGAAGACCTTGGTGAGGAGCACCTGCTCGCGCGCGGCCGACTTCCAGGCGATGTGCCGCGGCGAGTCCCCGCGCTGATACGGGCGCAGCGCCGCGAAGTCGTCGCTGCCGGTGCCGGCGTGCGCCGCGTCGCCGTGGTCGGGGATGAACGTGAGCGGCGGGAGCGCGGAGTCGTCGGGCCGCGGATAGACGAGCGCTTTCATGTCCGGCTGCACGTAGCTCCACGCCCGGCACAGCCCGACCGGATAGCGGGTCTCGAACGTCACGCGCGGCAGCTGCAGCCACCCGCGATGCAGCGCCGGCAGCGCGAGCGCCGTCGGGGCGCTCGAGCGCGCCGGCACGTCGAAGGTGTCCGCGGCCGCCGCGAAGCTCGCCGTGATCGCCACGCGGTCGAACTTGCCCGGGTTGTCGAGGTGGAGATGGAACCGGACGGCGCCGCCCGCGAACGCCGGCTCCACCCGGCCGGCGCTGACGGCGAGGTGCGCGAGGTTGCGGTAGGTGTGCAGGATCGAGACGACGCCCATGCCGGCGAGGAGAAACGTGAGGATGTAGCCGAGCGAGAGCTGGTAGTTGATCGAGCCGATGAGCATCAGCAGGAGCGCCCCGCCGAAGAGCAGCCCGTAGCGGGTCGGGAGGATGTAGACGCGCCGCTGCGTGAGGACGACGGTGCCGCGCTCGGGCGCCGCCCGGCCCGAGAAATAGCGCCAGAACTGGTAGACCTGGGAGCGGTGGAGGATCCGCCGGAAGTCCACGACTGCCTACGGCTCGAGCTCGAGACCCGTCGTCAGGGGATGGGCACCGCCTCGACGAGCCCGACGGCGATGTCGGAGCTCGTGCGACGCACGCCGTTGACCACGGGGTGCAGCCGATGGGTGGCGACGCCGGGCAGCACCGCCTGGACGTCCTCGGGCAGCACGTGGTCGCGGCCCTCGATCAGCGCCCAGGCGCGCGCGCACGCGGCGAGCGCCAGCGCGGCGCGCGGGCTGAGACCGGTCACGAACTCGGGGGAGCGCCGCGTATGCTCGACGATCGCCTGGATGTAGTCGAAGAGCGCCGGCGCGATGTGCACCCGCTTCACGAGGGCCTGCAGCTCGACCAGCTCGCCCGGGCTCAGGCACGGCTCGAGCGTGGCGATCAGGTCCCGCCGCTCGACGCCCTGGAGCAGCGCGCGCTCGGCGTCGCGGTCGGGATAGCCGAGCTCGATCCGCATCTGGAAGCGGTCGAGCTGCGACTCGGGCAGCGGGAACGTGCCGACCTGGTGCGACGGGTTCTGGGTGGCGACGACGAAGAACGGTTCGGGCAGCCGCCGCGTCTCGCCTTCGGCGGTGACCTGGTGCTCCTCCATCGCCTCGAGCAGCGCGCTCTGCGTCTTCGGCGTTGCGCGGTTCACCTCGTCGGCCAGGATCAGCTGGGCGAAGATCGGGCCGGGGTGGAACTTGAAGGTGCCCGAGTCGCGCTCGTAGACCGACACGCCGAGGATGTCGGCCGGCAGCAGGTCGCTCGTGAACTGGATGCGGTGAAACCCGAGCCCGAGCGACCGCGCGAGCACGTGCGCGAGCGTGGTCTTGCCGACCCCGGGCAGGTCCTCGATCAGCAGGTGGCCGCGGGCGAGCAGGCACGCGAGCGCCATCCGGATCTGGCGTTCCTTGCCGAGGATGACCCGGCCCGCCTGTTGGGTCACGCGTTCGAGGGACGACGACATCGGCGACTTGCGCGGTTGCGACGAAGCGTTAGTGTAGCCCGGCGTGCGCTATGATTTCTATCGGTTCCGGCGGGGAGTGAGGAATATTCGATGGCAACCGCGTTCATCGGCCATGCCGATTGCATGCAGCACGACATGGGCGCCTATCATCCGGAATGCCCGGCGCGGCTCGCCGCCATCGACGACCAGCTGATCGCGTCCGGCATCGCCGGGGTCCTCCAGCACCACGCGGCACCGCTCGCCACGGCCGAGCAGCTCGCGCGGGTCCATCCGCGCGAGTACATCGAAGCGATCCGTACGGCGGCGCCGCAGCGGGGCATCGTGCACCTCGACCCGGACACGGCGATGAGCCCCGGCACCTGGGACGCGGCGCTCCGCGCCGCCGGCGCGGCGGTTCTCGCGACCGACCTGGTGGTCGGCGGCGAGGCGGAGAGCGCGTTCTGCAGCGTTCGCCCGCCGGGGCACCACGCCACGCGGACCCGCGCGATGGGGTTCTGCATCTTCAACAACGTCGCGGTGGCGGCGCTGCACGCGCTGGAGCGCCACGGGCTCGAGCGCGTGGCGATCATCGATTTCGACGTCCACCACGGCAACGGAACCGAGGACATCTTTTCCGGCGACGAGCGGGCGCTGATGGTCAGCACCTTCCAGCACCCGTTCTATCCCTACAGCGGCACCGATCACCCCGCGCGGAACATGGTCAACGTGCCGCTGCCCGCGGGCGCCGGCAGCCAGGCCTTCCGCGACGCGGTCGAGAGCCACTGGTTGCCGGCGCTCGATGACTTCGAGCCCCAGCTCGTCCTCTTCTCCGCCGGGTTCGACGCGCACGTCGAGGACGACATGGCGATGCTCCGGCTCGTCGACCAGGACTACGCCTGGGTCACGCAGCAGGTGAAGCGCGTCGCCGATCGCCACGCGGGCGGGCGGATCGTCTCGGTCCTCGAAGGGGGCTACGCGCTGTCCGCGCTCGGGCGCAGCGTGGTCCAGCACCTGCGGGTGCTCGGCGGGTTCTGAGGATCGGCTCGAGGCCGCTCAGGCCTGAGCGGCGGCGGGCTCGCGCTCGGCGAGGGCGCGCAGCGCCTCCGCCAGGCCGGCGATGGCAGCGGCGGAGAGGTCGCCGGGCCGAAGCACGCGCGCGGCCGCGAGCCCGGCGTAGTTCTTCTGCGTCGAGCGACGGTAGGCCGGGTCGTAGTGCGCGACGAGCAGCGCCTCGACCAGCTGCTCCCACTCGCCGCGATCCGCCAGCGCCCGCCAGGCGCCGATCGCCTCGCGCCCGTGCAGCCCGGCGAGGCAGTCGAGCTGCGCCTTGAGCTGCGCCGGGTCGGCGAGGAAGTGCCCGTACTCGGCGATGAGGAACCTGACGCGCGCCGCGAGGGGCGCCTCGACTCGCACGCACTCGCCGGCGCGCATCGTCTCGAGCAGCGCGTCGGGCACCTGCAGCTGACCGATCTTCTTGCTCTCCGCCTCGACGAACACGGGGGTGCGGGGATCGAGCTTCCGCAGCGCGTCCCACAGCCGCGTCTCGAAGAGCTTCTGCGACGGCTGCGGCTCGTCCGGGAGGCTTCCGAGCACCGAGCCGCGATGGCACGCGAGACCCTCGAGATCGAGGACCTGCGCACCTTGCGCGGCGAGCGCCTCGAGCAGGCGGCTCTTGGCGCTACCCGTTTCGCCGCACACGACGCGATAACGATACTCGCGCGGCAGGCGTTCGAGCTGCGCGAGCACTTCGCGCCGGTAGGCCTTGTAGCCCCCCTGGAGCTGCGCCGCCTGCCAGCCGATCTTGCGGAGCACGTGGACCATGGCGCCGGAGCGCTCGCCGCCGCGCCAGCAGTAGACGAGCGGCCGCCAGCTGCGGTCGCGCTGCACGAAGGTCTGCTCGAGATGGCGGGCGATGTTGCGCGCGACCAGCGCGGCGCCGCGCTTCTTCGAGTCGAACGGCGAGATCTGTTTGTACATCGTGCCCACCTCCGCGCGCTCGGCGTCGTCGAGCACCGGATGATTTGCCGCGCGCGGCACGTGGTCCTCGGCGAACTCGGAGGGCGAGCGGACGTCGATCACCTCGCCGAAGAGGTCGATCTCGCGTACGCTGATCGATTCGGGAAACCTCACAGGCGCGCAACCGGTCGGGAAACTCGACGGCGGATTCTACCCGCTACTTCCCGAGCAGCGGCTGCAGCCCGCGCCACACCGTCTCGAGCAGCAGCGGCTGGGCGGCCTCGGTCGGGTGGATCTGGTCGGGCTGGAACAGCTCGCGGCGTTCGCCGATGCCGTCGAGCAGGAACGGGACGTAGGCCGCCCGCTGCTGCTTCGCGACTTCCGCGAAGGCCTGGAAGAATTCGTCCGTGTACCTCCGCCCGTAGTTCGGCGGGATGCGCATGCCGACGACGAGCACCCGCGCCTGGCGCGCCTGCGCGGCGCGGACGATCTTCGTCAGGTTGGCCTTCATCTCGGCGACCGGCAGTCCCCGCAGCCCGTCGTTGCCGCCGAGCGCGAGGACGACGACGTCGGGCCGGAAGCGCTCCAGCGCCGCGCCGATGCGGGCCGCGCCGCCGCTCGTCGTCTCGCCCGAGATGCTCGCGTTCACGACTGTATAATTACTTTGCTTCAGCCGCTCGCCGAGCAGACTCACCCAGCCGTCCTTCTGGCTGATCCCGTACGCCGCCGAAAGGCTGTCGCCGTAGACGAGAACGGTTCCGGCCGCCGCGGACGCGGCGCTCCAGGCGGCGCACAACGCAAAGACGAATCCGCGCAACATGGCTGTCGGAGATCAGCGGCCGATCGTGAAGGCGACCGGCCTGTCGAAAATCGTGCCCCTCGTGGCGAACGGCGGGGCCTCTGAGCTCGCCATTCTCCAGGATATCGACCTCGCGGTCATGTCCGGCGAGGCGGTCGCGGTGGTCGGCGCCTCGGGCTCGGGCAAGTCGACGCTGCTGGGGCTCCTCGCCGGGCTCGATACGCCGACGCGCGGCTCGGTCGCGCTCGACGGGGTCGAGCTCTTCGCGCTCGACGAGGACGGGCGCGCGGAGCTCCGCAAGCGCCTGGTCGGCTTCGTGTTCCAGTCGTTCCAGCTGCTCGCGCCGCTCACCGCGCTGGAGAACGTGATGCTGCCGCTCGAGCTGTCCGGCGATCCCGACGCGAGCCGGAAGGCGCGCGAGATGCTCGAGCGCGTCGGCTTGAGCGAGCGGCTCCGGCACTATCCGAAGCACCTTTCCGGCGGCGAGCAGCAGCGCGTCGCGCTGGCCCGCGCGTTCGTCATGCGGCCGAAGCTGCTGCTCGCGGACGAGCCGACCGGCAACCTCGACGCGTCGACCGGCGCGGGCATCATCGACCTCATCTTCCAGCTGAACGCCGAGCAGGGCACCACCCTGGTCATGGTCACGCACGACGAGGCGCTCGCGACGCGCTGCGGCCGCACGGTGCGGCTCGCCGCGGGCCGGATCCAGTAGCCCCGCCCCATGAACCTCGCGCTGCCGTTGCGAATGCTCGGGCGCGACTGGCGGGGCGCGCCGGAGGGCGGAGCAGGGGCCCCACGCTTGCGTGGGGATGCGACCCCGGAGGCGCGCGTTGGCCCGCCAAGAACCGAAGGCACTACCTCATGAATCTTGCACTCCCTCTGCGCATGCTCGGACGTGATTGGCGGGCCGGAGAGCTGCGCATTCTCGCGCTCGCATTGGTAGTCGCCGTCGCGAGCGTGACCAGCGTCGCGTTCTTCGCCGACCGCGTGCGGCAGGCGCTGGTGCAGGAGTCGCACCAGCTGCTCGGCGCGGACCTCGTGCTGCGCTCCGACCATCGCTGGCGGCCCGAGGTCCGCGACGAGATCGCGCGCCAGGGCCTCCGGCTCGCGGAGAGCACGACGTTCATCAGCATGGCGCGCCGCCGCGGCGAGTCGCGTCTCGCGGGGATCAAGGCGGTGAGCGACGGCTACCCGCTGCGCGGCAAGCTCCGCACCGCCCCCGCGCTGAACGTCCCCGACGCGCCGGCCGACGGCGTGCCGGCGCCGGGGAGCGTCTGGATCGACGAGCAGCTCGCGCTCGCCTTCGGCGCGGGCGTCGACGACGCGATCGAGCTCGGCGACGCGACGTTCCGGGTCGCGGCGATCCTCACCCTCGAGCCGGACCGCAGCGTGAGCTTCTTCAACATCGCGCCCCGCCTGATGATGCACCGGGACGACCTGGCGCGGACCGGGCTGATCCAGCCGGGCAGCCGCGTCCGCAACTACCTGCTCGCCGCCGGCGAGCGAGCGGCGGTCGATCGGTTCGAGGCGTGGGTGAAGCCGCGGCTCGGTCGCGGCGAGTCGGTGCAGAGCCTCGCCAACGCCCGGCCCGAGATCCGCGCGGGCCTCGAGCGCGCGCAGAAGTTCATCGGCCTGACGGCGCTGCTGGCGGTGATCCTCGCCGCCGTGGCGGTCTCGCTCGCGACGCGCCGCTACACCCGGCGCCACCTCGACGGCTACGCGGTGATGCGCTGCCTGGGCGCGACGCAGGCGCAGCTCACGCGCCTGTTCGCGTGGGAGTTCGTCGCGCTCGGCGGCGTCGCGTGCACGATCGGCTGTCTCGCCGGCTACCTTGCCCAGGGGGTCATCTCCTGGCTGGTGGCGAGCCTGGTGATCATCGCGCTGCCGCAGCCGACGCCGTTGCCCGCGGCGCAGGGCTTTCTCACCGGCATGGCGCTCCTGCTCGGTTTCGCGCTGCCGCCCTTGCTGCAGCTCAAGCAGGTCCCCGCGCTGCGCGTGATCCGGCGCGACGTGGGCGCGCCGCGGCAGAGCGTGGTCCTCGCCTACGGGCTGGGGGCGGCGGCGATGGCGGCGCTCCTCGTCTGGCAGGCGGGCGACACGAAGCTCGGCCTCATCGTCCTCGGCGGCTTCGCCGCGGGACTCGTGGTGTTTGCACTCGTGGCGTTCGCGGCGCTTCACGCTGTGGCGCGCGCGTCGGGACTCGCGGGCGCGAGCTGGCGCTACGGTCTGGCGTCGCTGCGCCGGCGCGCGCGCACGAACACGGTGCAGATCATCGCGCTCAGCCTCGGGCTGACGGCGATCCTGCTGCTCACGTTCACCCGCGCCGATCTCCTCGAGACCTGGCGCGCGAAGACCCCGCCCGACGCGCCGAACCGGTTCATCGTGGGCATCCAGCCCGAGCAGCGGGAGCCGCTCGCGGCGCTCTTCGCCGAGAACCGGATCGCGGCGCCGCGCCTCTACCCGATGGTCCGGGGCCGGTACGTCGCGCTGAACGGCGCGCCGGTCGAGGCGGAGACGTTCGAAGGGCGCGACCGGCGGCTCGTCGAGCGGGAGTTCAACCTGTCGTTCCTGGCGGCCCAGCCGGCGCACAACGAGGTGATCTCCGGCGCGTGGTTCGGGCCGCGCGAGCTCGAGTCGGGCGGCCTGTCGGTGGAGGAAGGGATCGCGGGATCCCTGGGCTGGAAGATCGGCGATCGGCTCCGGTGGCAGGTTGCGGGGCAGAGCTTCGCGGCGCCGATCACCAACGTGCGCAAGGTCGACTGGGACTCGATGCGCGTCAACTTCTTCGTGATCACGACCCCGAAGCTGCTCGAGGGCTTTCCCGCGAGCTACGTGGCGAGCCTCCATCTTCCCGATTCGCAGGCGGCGTTCGTCAACCGGCTGTCGCAGCGGTTCCCGACCCTCACGGTCATCGACACGAGCGCGATCCTGCGGCAGGTGCAGGGCATGCTGGACCAGGTGATCCGCGCGGTGCAGTTCGTGTTCCTGTTCGCGCTCGGGGCCGGCGTGCTGGTGCTGTACGCGGCGCTGCTCGCGACCCAGGACGAGCGGGTGCACGAGGCGGCGGTGATGCGCGCGCTGGGCGCGAGCCGCGCCCAGGTGCTGGCCGCGCAGCGCACGGAGTTCTTCGCCCTGGGCCTCCTCGCGGGTGCGCTCGCCGCGGTCGGCGCGACGGCGATCGGGTTCGTGATCGCGAGCCAGGTGTTCCAGTTCGGCTACCGCGTCAATCACTGGGTCTGGCTCGCCGGGCCGGCGCTCGGGCTCGCGTGCGTGTCGCTGAACGTCTGGGCGGGGGCGCGGGCGGCGCTCAACCAGCCGCCGATCGCGGCGCTGCGCGAGGCGTAGCCGCGCGCCGACCGGGAGGAGGCGAGACCCGACGTGAGAATCGGACTTCGCGAGCTCGCCCTGCGCGACGCCCTCGCCGTGGGCATCCCGACGCTGGCGCTCCTCGTCGCCGGCTTCTGGTACGCGGCGCAGTTCATCCAGCCCGCGCCGCCCGGGCGGGTCGTGATCGCCACCGGCGGCGCGGGCGGCGCGTACCAGAGGTTCGCGGCGCTCTACAAGCCGCTCATCGAGCGCAACGGGATCAGGTTCGTCGAGCGCACGACCGCCGGAGCGGTCGAGAACCTCGCGCTGCTGCGCGCGGCGGAGGAGGAGGTCGACGTCGCGTTCGTGCAGGGCGGTCTGGGCCTCGGAAGCGACCCCGCGGGCCTGGTCTCGCTCGGCAGCATCTACTACGAGCCGCTCTGGGTGTTCTACCGCAACCCCGAGCCGATCGACCAGCTCGTCCACCTGCGCGGCAAGCGCATCGCCATCGGCGCCGAGGGGAGCGGCACCCGCAAGCTCGCGCTCGAGTTGCTCGAGGCGAGCGGCGCCACGGCGGCGCCGACGCGGCTCCTGCCGCTCGGCGGCCTGGAGGCGGTCGGCGCGCTCCAGGCCGGCAAGGTCGACGCGATCTTTCTGGTCGGGCCCGCAAACTCGGGCGCGGTGTGGGCGTCGTTCTACAGCGAGGGCTTCCGCCTCATGAGCTTCGCGCTCGCCGACGCCTACGTGCGCCGGTGGCCGTACCTCTCGAGACTCACGCTGCCGCGCGGGGCGATCGACCTCGTACGCGACATCCCGGGCCGCGACGTGACGCTCGTCGCCCCGGTGGCGTCCCTCGTCGCGCGCGACTCGATCCATCCGGCGCTCATCGACGTGCTGCTCCAGGCGGCGGCCGAAGCGCATGGCGGGCCGGGGCTCTTCCACCGCGCCGGCGAGTTTCCGAACCCGCGGCAGGTGGACTTTCCGCTCTCGACGGAGGCCGAGCGGTTCTACCGGTCGGGCACGCGCTTCCTCCAGCGGTACCTCCCGTTCTGGGCAGCGACGCTCGTCGACCGGCTCGTGGTGCTCCTCATCCCGGTGGTTGCGCTGATGATCCCGCTGATGCGGATCGCCCCGGCGCTCTACGGCTGGCGCGCGCGCTCGCGGATCTACAAGTGGTACGGTCAGCTGAAGTTTCTGGAGGAGGCGTGGCGTCGCGATCCGGGCGCGCGGCCGCCGGAGGGGTGGCTCGCGGAGCTCGACCAGCTCGAGGCGCGCGTGAACCGGATCCGGACGCCGCTCGCGTTCGCGAACCAGCTGTACATCCTGCGCGAGCACATCGGGCTCGTGCGGCGGGCGATGCTCGGGAGCGGCGCGGCCGCTGTCGGAGCGCCGGCGGGGGACTGACCGTTCGGGCGATCACCCGGTGCGGTCGGGTCGCTGCACCGCTGCAGTCGATGCGCCCGCGAAACGCGGCTCGTCAGCCGGACCGAACGTCGCGCAGCGCCCGCTTGAGCAGCTTGCCGGTCGCGTTGCGCGGCAACGGCTCGGTGCGCAGCGTGAAGAAGTCAGGCACCTTGTAGTCGGCGAGGTGCTGCGCACAGTGCGCGCGCAACGCCTCGGGCGTGCCGACCGAGTCGCGCGTGACGATGAACGCGTGAGTTTTCTCGCCGAGGACCGGGTCGGGG
>JBOIFD010000327.1:0-4428 GCA_050741515.1 Burkholderiales bacterium | reverse complement strand
AGCGGGCTCATCGTCCCGAATCGACGCCGGTTCCTCGGCAGCGCGGCGCTGCTCTCCGGCGCAGCGGTCGCGCTGCTTGCCGGGCGCGACGCGCTCGCCGCCGGCGAGTCCCGCGGCGCGAAATCCGAAGCGAGCGACGCCCGGATCCTCAACACCGCGCTCGGCGCCGAGCTCGAGGCCGTCGCGGCCTATGAGGTCGCGGCCGAGAGCGGGTTGCTCGAGAAGCCGGTGCTCGCGCTCGCGACCCAGTTCCAGGGCCACCACCGCGAGCATGCCGATCTGCTGGCGAAGACGGTGTCGAAGCTCGGCGGCAAGCCGGTCGCCGCCAAGGCCCGCTACTCGTTTCCGACCGAGAAGCTCAAGAACCAGGCCGACGTCCTGCGCTTTGCCGCGCAGCTCGAGAAGGGCGCGGTGAGCGCGTACCTGAACGCGGTGCCGCTGTTCGGCAACCGTGATCTCTCCAAGGCGGCGGCGAGCATCCTCGGCGACGAGGCGATGCATTGGGCGGTGCTGCGTCAGGCCGTCGGGGAGAATCCCGTGCCGGTCGCGTTCGTGTCCTGAATGCGTAGCCTGACGCCGCTCGCGGCGGGCGTCCTCGTGGCGCTCGCCGCGCTCTTCGCCACGGCCGCGGTCGGCGCTGATGCCGTCCGAGGGGAGCGGATCTACGAGCGCTGCGGGGCGTGCCATTCGCTCGACCGCGATCGCACCGGTCCCAAGCACTGCGGGCTGTTCGCCCGGCGGGCTGGTAGTCTACCCGACTTCGAGTACTCGCCGGCGATGCGCGCCTCGGGGATCGTGTGGAACGAGAAGACGCTCGACCGGTTTCTCGCTGCGCCCACCAAAAACGTGCCCGGCACTTTCATGGGATACGCAGGGGTCGACAATCCGCGCGAGCGCGCCGATCTCATCGCCTACCTGAAGGCTGCGAACGGCTCCCGGGCATTGTGCCCGTGAGCGGCGCGGCGGTGCCCGGCGTATCGAGCAACCAGCCGTTCGGCAGCGGATCGCACAGCTGACTCACGACGGGGATCCCGCGCGGCCCGACTGCCATGACGATGGCATACGCCACCAATGGCCCGACGGCTCCCCCGAGATCCGCGCCTTCCGAACCCGACCGGACCGAGCGCAGCGGCGCCAAGACCGCGTTCGTTCTCGCCGGCGGCGGGAGCTTCGGGGCGGTGCAGGTCGGCATGCTGCGCGAACTGATCGCGCACGGCGTCGCGCCGGACCTGGTCGTGGGCTCGTCGGTGGGTGCGATCAACGGCGCGTACCTGGCCGGTGCGCCCACGCCGGAGGGCATAGCGCGGCTCGGGGCAATCTGGCGGGGCCTGCGCCGCGCGGAGGTTTTTCCGGTGACGTGGCGCAGCTTGATCGGATTGATTGCGCGGCGTGATTTCGTGGTGGACCCGTGCGGCCTGCGGCGGCTGCTCGAAGAGCATCTGCCTTATCGGGAACTGGAGCGCGCCGCCGTTCCACTGCACGTGGTGGCGACCGACCTGCTTGGCGGCGCCGCGGTGCGGCTGTCCGCCGGATCCGTCGTCGAAGCGGTGCTGGCGAGCTGCGCGATACCGGCCGCCTTTCCGCCGGTACGCATCGGTGAGCACTATTTGATCGACGGGGCGGTGGCGAGCAACACGCCAGTCAGAGTAGCGGTGGAGCTTGGCGCCAGCCGCCTGATCGTGCTGCCGACCGGTTTCGCCTGTTCCCTGACGGATCCGCCGCACGGGGCGATCGCGCGCGCTGCACGCGATCACCCTGATGATTGCGCACCAGCTGGTGGCGGACCTGGAACGCTACGGCAGGCAGGTCGAAATCGTCACCGTGCCGCCGTTGTGCCCGCTGGCGGCGTCACCCTACGACTTCTCGCGAGCCGGAGAGCTGATTGAGGCGGCCGCCGCCCAGACGCGCCGCTGGTTGGAACGGGGCGGGCTCGCGAAGCACCGCATCCCCGGCGCGCTACGGGCGCACGAGCACTAGCATGCGAACCGCTCGGTGAGAGTTGGCTAATTGGTGGCGTCCAGTTCTCCGGCCGAGACAGAACGCACCCCAAGTAAGGGCGGGCGTGCCGCGGGAGCTCGTCGTGCCGCAAGTCCTCCGGCAAACGGAGTCCTCGCCTCGGTGTCCCAGGCGGAAACATTGTTGTTCGGAGAGCGCGGGTTCCTTTCTCGCGGATGCGCCTTCATCATTGGTGCTGGTTCGGGCGCTCACGCCCGCGCCCGCAAGCGGCCGCGAGCGCCGCAGTGCGAACGATGGGGGCCTGGGATGGGAAAGATCACTGAGCGCTTGAAGGCGAACGACGACACCGAACTCCGGATGCTGATCCGCCGGCTGAAACGAGCCGAACACGACGTCCTGGAAAGGCTCGCCAAACGGCGCGCTGCGCTGGACGGTGCGGGAGGGCCGGTGAGCGACCCTCTCTACCAGAGGCTCTCCTTCATTCATGACGGCCTGAGCGACCAACGAGTGGGCACGGAAAGCGAACTCTCGAGGCGACCAGGCGCTTTAGCGGAGTGAGCATGGCAGACCGCATCGACCATGCGCTCGGCGCCGCCCTGGACATGACTTTCCCTGCGAGCGATCCGGCTGCCATCTGGATGCCCGAGGCTCGCCCGAAGAAGAAAGGGCTCGCGGCGCGCCGCGATCCTGCAGCGTGTCGGCCGGGGAAACGCTGTTGTGCAACGGCAACGGCTTGTCCAATCCACTCCGGTCCCTAAGATAGAGATTGTCGCCGCGCGCTGAAGGACAGCTGTTGGAGACCGCGTGGCCTAGTGGAACCGGGAGAGTACCGATGCGAGAGAAGCTAAGAGAAGGCAAACTTACCGCCGATCTGAACGAGCGGCTGGACGCGATGTCGATGAGTGAGGTCGAGCGCTCGCGCGCGAAAGCTCAGTTGGCGCGGGCCGAGCACGCTGCGGAGGTGATGGCCCGCGCCGCAGGAGGCGTGACGAAGCTAGCGCAGGCGTTGATCGTACGGCCGATCAAGCGCGCCCTTGCGGCCGTCTCTGCGTGATGCGCACGGGTTCTCGTTGTCTTGTGGCGCGGAGAGTTAGAGGGATCGCCAGCGGACTGAGTCGTCTCTTGCGGTCGCCTGAAACCTGCCGGCGATGCCGGCAGTGTTTGGCGTGGCGTCGGCGCGCACACCTCAATCGCCTTACGGTGGCGTCCATGGCCGACGACGAGGCGATCTTCGGCCGAGCACGGCTCGCTGGGGGTGTTCGGCAACTCGACAGACACGTGAAAGGGACCATTGGATGACCATTGCAAAAGCGATTCTCATCGGGGTCGTGATCGCCGCAGGAGTACTGCTGGGGACCGCGGCGCCCGTCATCCTCGGGCTGGCGATCGCAATCATCTGGGGCATTGTGGTCCTCGTTGCCGCACAGCTCGTGCTTGGAGGGGCGCTCGCGCTCGTCGTGCCCGCGGCGCTATTCCCCGCGCGATCAGGGGATGTGAACGCGGGTTCAGACGAGGTGCCAGCCTCCGGAGTCGACGAGCAGCCCACGGCGTGCGCCGACGCGATCCTGCATGCGGATCACGCATCCGGGAGGCGGCACCGGCGCGGACCTCGCTGAGCCCGGCGAGGGAAAATCCGCGTGAGCGGGCCCACGGCTGATCCGATGCCGCGAGGGTGGTCCGTGCGGAACGCGTTCGCGGAGCTTCTCCCATGAGCTCCCGAAACCTCGACTATCTCTTCCGGCCCAGGTCCGTCGCGCTGATCGGAGCAGTACGCGGGGACGCTTCGGACCCTGCTCGCCGATCCTCAGGTCTAGAACCGCTTCGATGACACGGGTTGCGGGGTTGAGCGAGCGAGAGCGGCTCGCGTTTCTCGTCCAAAGAGACGGCGCCGAGGCCGCGGCGGAGTGGGCGCGGCGCACCATGCGGATCTACCGCCGCGCGCTGCTCGCGCCCAGGCATTTCGCTGGCGCACCCGAATACCGACGCCGCTTCATCGAGGCTTACTGCGAATTCAAGCGCTGGATCGCCGGCGCGTCCGCCCCCGACACGGACGCCGCTCGTGCGAGGCACTGATACTGCTCCGCCCAACGGCTCGGAAGCGGGGCGCCGCTCAACTCCACTGAGGCGCTTTCGCCGGCATGACGGAATCCGCGCCGAGCGCAGCCGTTACCTCGCCAGCTTGACCTCCATCGCGACCGCGCGGCCGCTCCACAGCCCGCGATAGGACACCAGGAGGCCGAGCACGATCGGAACCACCCCGGCGAAGATGAACACCAGGTCGCCCGGCGTGCGCATCCACTCCAGGGTGCGCGCGAGCGTGCTCCCCGTGTACTCGAGCGAGCGGGCGTGCCAGTAGCCGTTCTGCAGCACGTCCCAGAGCTGCAGGACGCCGGCGGGGAAGAGACTGAAGGCGACCATCATGGCGAGCCCGATGTTGAGCCCCCAGAACCCGACCTTCAGGAACTTCTCGAC
>JBOIFD010000326.1:0-15662 GCA_050741515.1 Burkholderiales bacterium | reverse complement strand
CCGCGCGCTGAAACCAGCCGGGCGGCGGGACGCGCCCACCACCCGGCTTCAGGCTCAGCCGCCCGCGCTCGTGCTCTTCATCATTGCGAGCGCGTCGTCGATCGTAAAAGTGTTCGGCTTCTGGATGATCGGGAACTCCTTGAAGGTATCCGCGAACTTCTGCGCGATCGCCATCGCCCCGTAAAGGATGTAGACGTGATAGAGAACCCAGTCGTAATAGCTGTTCGAGGTCACGTCCGCGAACTCGTAGGGATCGGTACGCAGATTGAAGAACTTCGCCAGCCGCAATCGTGTAAATGGCTCCGACCACACCTGCAACGTTCCCTTGCAGCGCTGCTCCACGAACACGACTTTCCAGTTGTCGTACCGAACGGCGAGTATGTCGCCGTCGTCGCTGATGTAGACGAAGAGCTTGCGCGGACTCTTTTCTTCCTTGCCGGTCAGATAGGGCAGGAGATTGAAGGCGTCCAGGTGATTCTTGTAGGTTCGACCGATCGCCTGATAACCCTTCTTGAGCTTCTCGATGATGTCGGGCTCGCCGGCGATCGCGAGGAAAGTCGGGAACCAGTCGTGATGCTGGACGATCTCGTTCGAGACGCTTTCCGCCTTGATCTTGCCCGGCCAGCGCACGACCAGCGGAATCCGAAACGCGCCTTCCCAGTTGGTGTTCTTCTCGCTGCGGAACGGCGTCATCCCGCCATCCGGCCAGGAATTGCGGTGCGGGCCGTTGTCGGTCGAATACATGACGAACGTGTCGTCGGCAATGCCGAGTTTGTCGAGCAGATCGAGCATCTGACCGACGTTCTTGTCGTGATCGATCATCGTGTCGTGATACGGCGACTGCCAGCGTCCGGACTGGCCCAGGCTCTCCTTTTTCGTGTGCGTGAACAGATGCATGTGCGTAAAGTTCAGCCAGACAAAGAACGGCTTGCCGTCCTTGTGCTGCCGCTTGATGAAGTCGGATGCAGCAGCCGCGAATTCGTCGTCGCAGGTTTCCATCCGCTTGGCTTTCAGCGGTCCGGTGTCCTCGATCTTCTGCTTGCCGACCCTGCCCCAGCGCGGCATCTCGGTCGGATCGTCCGTGTCGGTCGCCCATGAATGGATCACGCCGCGCGGCGCGATCGTCTTGCGGAAATCGCCGAAGTCCTTCTCCGGGTAGTAGTCGTACATCTCCGGCTCTTCCTCGGCATTCAGGTGATACAGGTTGCCGAAGAACTCGTCGAAGCCGTGGTTGGTCGGCAGCATCTGGTTCAGGTCGCCGAGGTGGTTCTTGCCGAACTGGCCGGTTGCGTAGCCCTGATTCTTCAGTGCGGCCGCGATCGTGATGATCTTCTCGTTCATGCCGATCGGCGCCGCCGGGATGCCGACTTTCGACAGGCCCGTGCGCAGCACGCTCTGCCCGGTGATGAACGACGAGCGGCCGGCGGTGCACGACTGCTCGCCGTAGGAGTCGGTGAACATCATGCCTTCCTTCGCCAGGCGGTCGATGTTCGGGGTGCGGTACCCCATCAGCCCGTGCGAGTAGCAGCTCAGGTTCGAGATCCCGATATCGTCGCCCCAGATGACGAGGATGTTGGGTTTGTCCGTCTTTGCCATCACTTCTCCTTTCAGTTACCGGTCGTGTGTGACCGCTGTTGCGTTGCTCATTGCCGCCGCGCTCCTTCTCAACCGAACGGCCCCACGTTGAACACCATGCTCGAGATGGCCAGGACCCCGATCGCGAGAAGCAGAAGGGCAACCATCAGCGTCAGCGAAACCGGGAACTGGCTCGCGGCGTGAATCAGCCCGTCCGCCTTCAGCTGCGCGCGCTCCCGGCGCAAGCCGACCATGAACGACACGTGGTAGCCGATGCCGACCACGAGCATCGCGACGCCGAGCGCCACGAGCGCGATGCCGAAGTGGCGCGGAGCGGCGGCGCTCTCCAGCAACTGCGCGTCGCGCGCCTTCTCGAACACCTGGTAGATCGTGAAACCGAAGCCGATGAGCGACAGCGAGGTGCGGATCACCGACATCAGCGTCCGGTCGGCGCTCATGCGCGTGCGCTGGAACGACATCCCGGTGCGCCGCGCCGAGAGCTCGACCGAGATGCGGTCGGCGGCCGACTCCGAGGTAATCCGTGCTTTGGGCTGGTCTTCCATGCAATCACCCGTCGAGGACACCCAGCTCGCGCAGCGCGCGGAGAATCATCTCGATCGCGAGCGCGACCTGGAGCACGCCGAGCACCGCGCCGAGAATCTGCAGCACCATGACCGTGACCCCGCCCATGATCCGGCGCGCGTACAGCATCGCCAGCAGGTTGAGCACCATCACCGCCAGCAGGATCGCGAGTATGCCCGCGGTGCGCGCGGCGTCGGGGCTGTTGGCGAGGACGACGATGAGCGCGGCGATGCCATAGGGCGTGACGACGGTCGGGAAGGTGATCCGCATCGCCGCCGCCATGGGCGCGGCGGGGAGCGGCGGCGGCGCCGGGTGCGCCGGCTGATACTGCTCGAGCACCAGGCTCAGGCCGACGAGCGCGAAGATGATCCCGCCCGAGAGCAGCATCGCCGACGCCGAAATGCTCCAGTTCTCGAGCAATGCCCGGCCGGCGAAGCCGCCGGCCACGACGGCGATCACCGCGAGCACGAACGCGCGCACGGCGATTCTCCGCATCGTCGCCTCGTCCGCCTCGCGCGTGAGCTGCGCGAAGGGACCGAGGACCTTGAGCGGCCCGAGCGTGATGAAGAACAGCGTGAAAATCGCCCCGAAGCCGACCAGGGCACTCGCGTCAGGCCCGCTTTGCATCGCTCTCTCCGGCGCGCCGGGACTCGAGCTCGATGTCGCGGTCGAGGAAGAAGGTGAGGAACGTGCGGATCGCGGCGATGGCGGCAACCCGGCCGATGTCGTCCCAGCTCGGGGCGACGGTCGTGTGCACGATGTCGGCGGCGAGCTGGAACGTGAGCCCCGCGACGAGCCAGCGCGCGAACTCGAGCCAGACGGCGCGCTTTGCCTCGTTGGTCGTGTGCCGCACGATTGCGCGGAAGATCCCGACGACCGCCTCGACGGCGCCGATGGCGATGACCAGCAGCGCCAGCGCTTCCAGGACGAGCGCGATGTAGTGCGCGGCCAGGTGCAGGGCTTCTTCCATGATCTATGCCGATACGCGCACGATGCAGCGGAAACCCAGGTGGCCGATCGCGGTGTCGACCGGCTGCGCCATGCGGGCCGCCGGCCGGTAGCGCCGGCAGTAGTTCGGCGCGCACAGGTACGACCCGCCTTTCATCACTTTCCGCGGGATGCGCACGTTGGGCGTGCGCGGGTCGTAGCTCTGCTCGGCATCCCCGCCGCGAGGGTTGACCAGCGTGCAGCATGCCTGCTGGATCCTGACGTGCTCCTGAAACCAGTCCGTCGTCCACTCCCAGACGTTGCCGGCCATCTCGTGGAGCCCGTACCCGTTCGGCGGAAACGTGCCGACCGGCGCCGTCCATTCGTAGCCGTCGGCAAGCAGGTTCTGCCACGGGAACTCGCCCTGCCAGTTGTTGCACATGGACTTCCCGCCGGGCGTGAACTCGTCTCCCCACGCGTACTCCGCGCCCTCGAGCCCGCCGCGCGCGGCGAACTCCCATTCGGCTTCCGTCGGCAGCGCCTTCCCGGCCCATTTCGCGTAGGCCTCGACGTCCTCGTAGGCGACCTGCACCACCGGATGCTTCCAGAGCCCCTGGAGCGTGCTGCCGGGCCCGCGCGGATGCCGCCAGTCGGCGCCCCGCACGTACGTCCACCAGTGGTGCGGATTGCGCAGATCGACGGGACCCTCGGTCTTCCGGAAGACCACCGCCGACGGCTCGAGCAGCTCCGGCTTCGCGCCGGGGTAGTCGGCCGGGTCCACCGGGCGCTCGGCGAGCGTCACGTACTCGGTCGCCTCAACGAAGCGGCGGAAGTCGGCGTTGGTCACGGCATGCCGGTCCATCCAGAAGCCGTTCACGGCCACGCGATGCGCGGGCGCCTCCTCGGGGTAGTGGCCGTCCGACCCCATGCGGAAGGTGCCGCCCGGAATCCAGACCATCCCTTCGGCCGGAGGCTTGCCGGGGGGAGGCGAGCCCTGTGGGAGCTCGAGCGCCTCATCCGACGATCTCACGTTCATCGACGCTTGCTCCTACTCGAACGGAAAGATCTTCTTCCAGTCGGTCTTCATGCTGACCACCGTCCAGCCCCTGGCGTTCGCCTCGTCGAGCGCCTTGTCGAGGCGCCCGATCGACGATTTGCGGTCGTAAGCGTATTCGCGCTCGGCGTCGGTGTGATGAACGAGCAGCATCAGGCGCGGACCGCTGCCGGCGGCCGTGAACTGCAGCATCTGGAGGTCGCCATCCGAGTTGCCGAACGCCGCGAGCGGGCGCTGGCCGATGCTGCGGTAGATGCCGACCGGCTTGCCCGGGCCGTCGTCCACGAAGTCGATCTTTGGCGTGCGCATCAGGACGGGCGCGCCGCCCTTCATCTCGAACTTCACCTGCGAGATCGTCCCGATCACCTGGTCGGGCGGAATGCCGTACGCCTTCTCGGCCCACGGGCGCATGAATTCGATGCTGCCGCCCGAGACGATGTAGGTCTTGAAGCCGTTTGCGCGCAGGTACGCGAGCACCTCCTGCATCGGCTTGTACACGAGCTCGGTGTAGGGCCGCTTGAACCGGGGGTGGCGCGCGGTCTCGAGCCAGTCGCGGATCGACTTGTCGTACGCCGCGACGCTCATGCCGCTGTTCGCGACCGCCAGCAGCTCGAGAATCGGCTTGTGGCCCAGCTTCGCGAGCGCCTGGCGATCGTGCGCGACGAGTGCCTTGAACGCAGGATTGTTCTTCCACTCGGGATGCTTGGGCGCGGCCGTTTTCACCTGGTCGAGCATGAACGCGAACTGCACGTAGATCGGCTGCTCGCACCACAGCGTGCCGTCGTTGTCGAAGGTCGCCACGCGGTCGTCAGGCGGCACGAAATCCTTGCCCGACTTGTCGGTGACCGCCTGCACGAAGGCGAGGATGCGCGCCTTGGCCGGCCCCTCGTTCCACGACGGCAGCGGGTCGGCGGGCTGGGCGTACGCGATGCCGGCGTGAGCCAGCGCCAGCAGGCACAGCACGATCGCCGCCCGCACGCGGCGCGATTCCCAGGCAACGACGGCGTTCATGAACGACCCCTTCGGTTGGACGAACCTGACGGCTACACCAGCGCCTTCAACAGCCCCAGCAGCAGCTCCCCGATCGGGATCTGCAGCGCCACCACCACGAGCATCGGCAGCGCAAGCGGCAGCAGGATCGCGATCAGCGTCCGCTTGCCGATCGGCACGGTCCGCGCGCGCGCCACCGCCTCGTAGAGCGCGATGGTGTCGGCGACCGGGCCGATCTCCGGGGCCTCGAGCAATCCGGCGTCCTTCGGATCCTTGCCCTCGATCCAGCGCTCTCTCACGAGCCGTCCGTGCCGCGCCACCAGCGCCCCGTACTCGGCGAGCGCGCGCCGCTTCGCGCGGCCGAGCACCGGTGCAAACGAGACCAGCGGCGCGATCATCACGAGCGTGGCGACGACGAGGAAGACGCCGGCCGGCAGGGCGAGCGTGTGGACGTCGACGCCGTGGTACACGACCTCGTGGCCCCACGCCGACGCGAGCACGACCGAAAGCCCGAACAGGAACGGGGCAAACGCTTCCGGCGACCGTTCCAGGAACCCCAGTCCGAACACCCCGTCCGGGTGGGTGGGCACGAGCGCGAGATCGAGGCGCGCGATGCGGGCAAGCGCGATCGTCCACAGTGTCAGCCGCCAGAGCCAGGCGAGGACCAGCGCCAGGAAGATCGTCCGCGCGACGTAGAGGAACCACCAGGCGCCGAACGGCAAGCTTCGTTCAGGGTCATCGGTGGCCCAGACAAGCGCGTGCACTTCGCGCGCTCCGGGCTCCGCCACGAGGTACGCGATCACCACGCCGGCCAGGAACACCCAGGGGAGCGTCCCGTCGCGCAGCCGCGCGACGCTTTCCAGGATCTGTCGGACTCGCGGCCGGTCCGCTTCCCGGATCAGTCCGTAAGCGAACAAGTTGCCTACGAGCTGCGCGCCGACGGCGTGCGCGGTGGCCTCCGTGAGCACGAACAGCGGGATCGCAATCAGGCACCGCGCGTGAATGCCGAAGTGCTCGAACAGCGGCTCGGCGGTCCTCCCCGGCAACGCCCGGCCTTCGAGCAGCGCCCACGCGACGATCGGGAGCCACGCGACCAGCGCAAAGAAGACCGCTCGCCGCCCGACGCCGAGTCCCTGCGCCGGGATCAGCCCGATCCGGCGCTGCAGCCGGAACGGGAGATCGCCGCGGACCAGCGAGAACTCGGGCCCGGCCGGGAGCCCATCTACCGCATCCGCCTCTCTCCTGGAACGAGGCACGGCGCGCGTGTTACTGCCCGACGCCTTTCCTGAACTCGTCTCCGGACACCTCCAGGACGACTGACGAGGTCATCGTCACTTCGGCGCCCGTCTTGGCGTCCTTGAACATGACGGTCCCGTTCTTCCGCTCCACCTTTTCGGTGTAGTACGCCCGACCGGTCCCGGGGTCGGTCACCCGGTAGTAGCTCGCGCAGCCGGCCACGAGCACCGCTGCGAGCACCGCCAGTCGTTTCATCGTTTCAAGCTTCATGATGACCCCTCTCGTTGTCATGAAAAATGATGGTGGCGAGGAAGAAGCTGCGGGTGTTCGAGGGAGCAGGATGTCGGGGCCGACCGTAGTCCGCCCACGCTATCGCGACGCCGCGTGGTTCAGGTCCCCGGGACGGCGACCTTCGTCCAGCCCGAATCGGGATTGAAACGCGACGAGCGACTTCACGCTCGGATCCCAGGGCTGGCCGTCGACCGCCTTCACCGCGGCGTCGCCCTTCTGGTTCGGGTTCGCCTTCGCCCACTTCGCCGCGTCGGCGACGTCGGCGGGATAGGTCGCGGCCATCAGCACCTGCGACATCAGGGAGTCGGGATAGAGCGCGATCGGCGCCACCAGCTGGTCGAGCTGCTCCTTGCTGAAGGTCGGCGCGGCGGTTTGTGCAGCAACGAACGATGGAAGGAGCGATGCAACGAAGATCAGCGCGCGTGCGAGTGCGAGCGTCAGGGGACGCATGTCTCCTCCACTTCTGCGATCAGGGTCATGCTGGCGACTCCGGTTCCCGCAAAAAAAGCGCTCCATCGCGCGCCACACTCGAGTGCGGCGGCGCGACGCTCCTCCGGGCAAACCGGTTCGGTGACGCGGCGCACGGTCTCGTCGGGATCGGACCGTGGCGCCGGAATCGGAACCTGTTGCACTGATCCCGGCGCGAAGTCTACCTCACCGCCGCACCGCCGCCCAAATCCCGGTTCGGCCGCCCTCGCGCCACAATGCGCCAAACTCCAGGGGGAAGCGATGCGCGGACTGCCGGGTACGTTACACAGCGCCGTCGGCGACAAGGCGGCCGGATCGCCGGCGATCGGGGCCGCTGCCGAGCGCCGCCAGCGCGCCGCCGAGGTCCAGAGCGGCGAGGCGCGCGCGGCGGTCCTGGGCGTCAACGACGGCCTCGTGACGAACACGTCGCTGATCCTCGGCGTGGCGGGCGCGGCCGCGGCGCCGGACGTCGTCCAGCTCGCCGGCCTCGCGAGCCTCGTCGCCGGCGCCGGGTCGATGGCGATCGGCGAGTGGGTCTCGATGCGCGCCCAGGTCGAGCTTCTCGAGCGGCTGCTCGCCGAGGAACGCGAAGCGATCGGCGCCGACCCGGCGCGCGAGCGCGCGATCCTGCAGGATGCGATGCAGCGCGCCGGGTTCGACGAGGCCGCCTGCGCGCGGGCCACGGACGGGCTCTTCCGCGATCCCGAGCGGGCGTTGCGGGTGTATGCGCGCGCGATCCTCGGCGTCAACCCGGACGAGCTCGGCTCGCCGTGGCGATCCGCCATCTCCTCGCTCGTCGCGTTCTCCCTCGGGGCCGTCGTGCCGCTTGCGCCGTGGTTCTTCGCGACCGGCAACGCGGCGATCGCCGCATCGCTCGGCGTCGCAGGCGCGGCGGCGCTCGTGATCGGCGGGCTGCTGGGCCGGCTCACCGGCGGGCGGTGGGCGCGAGGTGCGCTCCGCCAGCTCGCGTTCGTGGCGGCGGCGGCGGCCGTCACGTTCCTCGTGGGCAAGCTCTTCGGCACGGCCGTGTTCTAGGTTCCTACCGCGCGTTCGAGCAATCGCTGCGCCGAGCAGCCCGCGCCCGCCCACCGGGCGGACGCGGTCCGATCGACCCGCCGGCGCGCTAGTTGCTGCTGCCGTGCGGGCTCTCCATCTTCTTCATGGCTTCCTCGATCGCCTTCCTCATGCTGAGCGTGTCGGCGGCCTGCCGCGGCGGATACTCGTGCAGGGTCTTGAGGTGCGCCGCGAGGAACTGGCCGGCCGCGGTGGGCGCCCACAGCTTGGAGGCGACGAACTTGCGGCCGATGTAGCCCCACTCGTGCGATTCCGGGTCCATCTTCTCCATCGGGTCCATCCACAGATTGAAGATGTAGGGCACGCTCGGATAGGACTTGGCGTTCCACCAGATTCCTTCCTTCTTCACCCCGATGTGCATCTTCCAGTGGTCCACCCGCACCGCCATCAGGTCGGTCTCGTCGTAGTAGAGGTATTCCCGCCGCGCGGATTTCGCGGACTTGCCGGTCCAGTGCTCGAGGTTGTTGTAGCCGTCGA
This sequence comes from Burkholderiales bacterium, assembly GCA_050741515.1. GTDB lineage: Bacteria > Pseudomonadota > Gammaproteobacteria > Burkholderiales > SG8-39 > DATEDA01. The sequence goes on along the minus strand of JBOIFD010000326.1, from coordinate 6,988 downwards.
GATGGACCTTGTAGGTCGCCTCGCCCAGCTTGTGACCCCCGAGCAGCTGCTCCTTGAGACCCGCAAGTCCGGCCGCGGCCGCGAGCGTGACGTACAGGTCCTCGTGGCTCTGCAGCTCGTTCGAGACGCTTCCGGGCGCGATCTTCCCGGGCCAGCGGACGAGGCACGGAACGCGCACGCCGCCTTCCCAGGTGGTGCCCTTCTCGCCGCGGAACGGCGCATACCCGCCGTCGGGCCAGAACAGGAGCTCGTTGCCGTTGTCGGTGCTGTAGATGACGATCGTGTTGTCGGCGACGCCCAGGTCCTCGAGCTTCTGCAGGATCGCGCCGACCTGCTCGTCGTGCTCGATCATCTTGGCGCGCACCACGTCTTCCTCGGCGCGACCCTCGTCCACCGCCATCTGGATGTACTTCCTGGGCGCGTGCGACCAGATGTGAATGGCGGTGGTGTTGTGCCACACGAAGAACGGCTTGTCGCCCTTGCCGTTGCGGTCGAGCCAGTTCAGCGTGTGCTTGAGAACCTCGGCGTCGAAGCTCAGCATGCGCTCGCGCGACAGCATCCCGGTGTTCTCGATCTTCCGCTTGCCCACCCGGCCGAACTTCGGGTCCTCGGTCGGGTCGTCCTTGTCGGTCGCCCAGGAATGCAGCACGCCGCGTGGCCCGTACTGCTTCAGATACTCCGGATTCTTCTTGCCGGGGTAATCGAGCTCCTCGGGCTCTTCCTCCGCATTGAGGTGATAGAGGTTGCCGAATCACTCGTCGAAGCCGTGCATCGTCGGCAGGTGCTCGTTGCGGTCACTCAGGTGGTTCTTCCCGAACTGGGCGGTGGCATAGCCTTGCGTTTTGAGCACCTCGGCAAGGGTCGGATCCTCCTTCTGGATGCCGCGCTTCGAGCCCGGGATGCCGATGGTGGTCATGCCGGTGCGGATCGGCATCTGACCCGTGATGAACGCCGCTCGCCCGGCGGTGCAGCTCGGCTGGCCGTAGTGATCGGTGAACAGCATCCCTTCCTTGGCGATCCGGTCGATGTTCGGCGTCCGGCCCATCATGCCGTTCGTGTAGGCGCCGACGTTCCACATGCCGATGTCGTCGCCCCAGATGACGACGATGTTCGGTTTTCCCTGCTTTGCCATGGCTGACTCCTTTCAAAAGTCTCGGGAAGGTTGCGCGCCGACGCTTCAGGCGGCCCGCTTGATCATGCGATAGATCAGGAGCAGGATCACCGCGCCGAGCACCGCGCCGATCCACCCGACCGGCTCGCCGATCCTGTACAGGCCGAGCGCCTGCCCGCCGATCCCCCCGACGAACGCGCCGCCGATGCCGAGCAGGATCGTCGCGATCCACCCCATCGGCTGCGCGCCGGGCATGACGAAGCGCGCGATCACCCCGACGATCAGGCCGACCACCAGGGTGAGCAGGATCTCCATGAGCATGGCAGCCTCCCTCTTGTGTTGTGACGAGAACGCGCCGCCGGCGGCCCGCGGCCGGCTCAGAGCATCGCCGGGATGCGGATCTTCTGGCCGGGGAAGATCAGGTCCGCGTTCTTGATCACCTCGCGGTTCGCCTCGAAGATCACCGGGTACTTGTTCGCGTCCCCGTAGTACTGCTTCGCGATCTTGGAGAGCGTGTCGCCCTTCTGGATGATGTAGTACTCGACCTTCTCCTCGACCGGCGTCGGCGGCGGCACCTTGAGCTTCGCGATGTCGACGCCGCTCACGCCCTGGACGTTGCCCGCGAGGAGCACCGCCTTCTGCATGGCCTCGGCCGACGGGCAATCCCCGGCGAGCGAGCACATGCCGTCCTTGAAGGTCACCTGCAGGTCCTTGATCCCCAGATTCCCGGAGTCGATCTCCGCCTTGATCTTGGCGGCCGAGTCCCCCGGAGTTTCCTTGGGTCCGAAGAGCTTCTTGCCGATGTTGCCGACGAAATCGAACAGTCCCATCGCATTCTCCTTTGTCGAGGTTTCAGTTTCGTTTGCGTCGTGACGCGGCGCCGCTCACTTCACCATCCGGCGGCTCGAACCGAGCTCGTAGGGGCGCGGCACGCGTTCGCCGGCGCTCCGCGCTTCGGGACCTCGATCCGGTGATTCGAGCCCGGCCCGCGCCCGATCGAACGTGATCCGTACGTCGGTCTCGCCGGCCTTGCGGTACACGAACTGCGGGCTGGTGATCGGGATCGCCGGCACCCGCCTGGACTTCGCCGGAATGTCGTGGATCATGGGACAACCTCCGCAAGCTTCCAAACGAACCACAGCGCCGACGAGACGATGCCGCCGGCGATCATCGCCAGCCCGCCGCCCACCAGCGCCGAGCGTGCCGCGCCCACCAGGCTGCCGGCGCGCGGCGACTCGCCGTAGCGCCCGAGCTCGACGCGCGCAGCGTCCATGGAAACAAGATCTGCTTTCATCCTCCCGCCTCCCGCCGATCACCGCCGGGCCGTAGCCGCCACCGGCTTCACCGCCAACGCCAGCGCCTCGGTGTAGGTCGCCTCAACCTGGTCGCCCGCCGTGATGTTCTTGAACTGGGCCGGATCGCGCACCTTGAGCGTGACGGTCTGCTTCGGCCCGCGCAGCGTCACGGTCTGGTTCTTCATGTTGACCACCATCACATCCGCCACCACTTTGACTTCGCGACCGACGGTCGTTCCCGGCGCGGTACGGACCATCCCTCCGCGCTCGACGCGCTCGCGGATGCCCGAGCCGCCTTTCTTCAGCTCGAGCGCGAGCGCCCGTGCGTAGGTCACGACGACCCGGTCGCCGACCTTGACCTGAGGCAAGTTGCGGACTTCGTCGCCCACGTCCATCGTCACGACGTTGCCCCTCGGCCCCTTCAGGCTGACGGTCCGGCTGGCGGCGTCGACCCGCTCAACCGTTGCGATGATCTGGGCGGTGCTGGCAATCGCCAGCTTGCCCGGCGCCTTCGCCATGGCGCCACTTTTCACGACACCGGGCTGCTGCTGGGCGACGAGCGGCGGCGCCGCGGCCGCGAGCGCCGCGGCCGCCGCCATCGCTACGAATCTCATCGCTTCGCTCTCCAATCGTCGTCGTCGGGCTCGCCCCGTCGTCGCTAGCGCTTCAGGACCACGACGTCGACCCGGCGATTCTTCGCCCGGCCGTCGTCCGAATCGTTCGACGCGATCGGCTTCGCGGGGCCGTAGCCGACGCTGCTGATCTGCGCGTCCGGGATGCCGAGGCCCTTGAGCGCCTTCTCGACCGCGGCCGCACGCTCGCTGGAGAGCTGCTTGTTCGCCGCCGCGTCGCCGGTGTTGTCGGTGTGCCCCTCGACCCGGATCGCGGCCTGGGGGAACGCCTTCAGGACCACCGCGACGCTCTGGAGCTGCTTGCCGGATTCGGGTTTGAGCGTCGCCGATCCGGTGTCGAAGTACACCTCGTCGAAGCTGAAGCCCTGGCCCGCCGCGGCTTGCGTGCTGTTGAGGAACGCGATCAGCTGCGCCACGAAGCCGCCGTCGGTGGCGTCGATCTTCACCCCGTTCGGCAGCGTGAAGCTCGTGACGGCCTTGGTCACGATGGCCGCGCCGGCCTTGGCCGCCTCCGCCGTGGCCTGCGCCGCGTCCTTCGCCGCCTGGCTGGTCGCCTTGGCGGCGTCGCCGACGGTGTCGCCGACCTTCTTCGTCGCCTGCTCGCCGCAGTACTGCAGCTGCGGCAGCAGGATCAACGCGATCGCGCCGAGGATGATCCAGGGCAACCAGCGGAGGAAGACCGGGCGGGTCGCGGCGGCGGCCGATCCCGCCGCCGAGACGGCCGCGGTGCCGTACGCCCCGGCGGTGTCGTACGCCCGCCCGGCCGCGGCGCCTACGCCGTCCGCAGCCCGGCCCACTGCGGCGCCGGCGGCGTCCGCTGCACGGCCGGCTGTTCCTGCCAGGCTCGACAGGAACGCCAGCGGGCTCGCGAACCCGAGCGCGCTCGTGATGCGGCTGTCGAGCCGCGGCTTCAGGTGCTCCGCCTGGCCCGCCAGCAGGCTCGCGAGCCCCTTCGCGTCGAGGCGGTTCTCGCTGACCTGGGTCTTGAGGAACCCGAGGACCATGGGCGCGGCGAGCGCCATGAGATTCGACGCCGAGGCGGACTTCAGGCCGAAGCTCGAGGCGATCGTGTTGATGAGGTTGCCGAGCTTGTCGCCGAAGAGGCTCGACAGCAGTCCGCTGCCCATCGACAGCAGGCCGCTGGTCTTTTCGCCGCCCCCGAGGTAGCTGCCGAGGTTTCCGGCGATGCCGGCGTCGAGTCCGGGGGTGTTGAGGAGCTTCATCAGCTCGGCGGCGCCGGACGGCGTGGATGCCTTCTGCATCACGCCGCCGAGCAGCGCCGGCAGCGCCGCGCCGACGGCGCCCTGCATGCTCGATTCGGAGGCACCGAGGAAGCTCCCGGCCCGGTCGACCAGTTGCCTCCCGAGGGTGCTGGACATCATTTCCAAGAGATCGGTTGCCACGTTGCGTTTCCCTTCTGCGGTATCGGGTTGATGTATGCGTCGGGAGACCGCGGCCGACCGGGGTGACCCCGGACGCGCCGTGGACTCCGTGCCTGACTCGGCGCGGCTAGAACACGCCGGCGAGGGCGCTCTTCACCGCGGAGCCGCCATACTTGCCGGCGTAGTCCGAAATGATCGGTTTGAACTTGTTGACCATGTCGGGGCTCATGCCGAGCTTCGAGAAGGCCGAGTTGAGGCCCGAGGTGCTGGTGATGTTGCCGGTGCCGAGCGCGTCGGACGCGGATCTCAGGTACGAATCCGCTCCGGGCATGGACTTCGACAGCGAGCTCCACTGATCGGGCGACAGCTTGCCCTTGGCGTAGTTGAGCATGCTCCCGACCCCGGCCGAGGCCTGCTGCGAGGTGACCCCGAGCTGGCTGGTGAGGGAATTGGTCAGGGCCGAGGCGCTGCCCGCCCCCGACTCCATGGTGCCGCAACCCTGGAGAGCGGCGGCCAACACGAGCGATCCATACAGAAACTGACGACGGTTCATGCGACATCTCCTTCAAGGGTGGTGTAGTTGGTGTTTCTTCCCCCGTCACTCGGGCGGATCCCGGGTGTTCCTCGAAGCCTGGTGCGGTCGGCGCTCGCGATCGGACAGCCGCCGGGGGACAGTGGGGAGGGACGAGAGGAGGAGAGTCTCCTGCCCCCCGGCGGCGCCGATGCGTGCATTCATGCCGTTCACGTCCCCCCGACCGCCCGGGCAACCGCGTCCACGAGCGCCCGCCCGGCGAACGGCTTGGGCAGGTAGGCGGACGCTCCGAGCGCCTCGGCCTGCTCCCGCGCGGCGGGTTCGTCGTGGCCGGTGATGAAGATGACGGGCGGCTGCGGGCTGCCGCTCCGGACGAGCTCGCGGCGCAGCTCGAAGCCCGACAGTCCCGGAAGACGGATATCGAAAACGAGACAGGTCGCGCGGTCCGCCGCGTCCGACTCGAGCAAGCTCTCCGCGGAGGCGAACGTCTCCGCGCGGAACCCGGCGGCGTTGAGGACCCGCTCGAACGCGAGCCTCAGGCCGTCGTCGTCGTCCACCACCACGATCGCCCCCTTGTCTGCCGGCATCGGAGTGGTCTCGGGTTCGGACTCGGTGTAGCGACGCCGGATCAGTTCCGGCAATGATCGTCCCGGGGCGGCACGCGGGGAATCGGTTCTTGGTGCATAGGCCGTATTGGCCTTTGGTGCCGGGGGCGCGGCCCGGGGGGGCCGGCGGCACGGGTCGGGGCGGAAGGCCCCTGGCCGGGGGGCGCGCGGAGACGCTGACGGCCCGGTGAGACTACGAGCGGGCCGGATCCTCGCGGAGCTGTTGCGCGGCGTGGACCAGCTCGGCGACCGAGGTCACCTGCATTTTCTCCATCACCTGGGCGCGGTGCGCCTTGACCGTGCGCTCGGCGGTGCCGAGGTCGGCGGCGATCTGCTTGTTGAGCTTGCCGGCGACGACGCCGGCGAAGACCTCCCGCTCCCGCGGCGTAAGCGCCTCGTACCGGGTGCGCAACCCGTGCACGCGCGCGCGCACCGCCCGCGTCTGGGCATCGCGCCCGAGCGCCGTCTGGACCGCGGTGAGGAGCGCCTCCCGGCTGACCGGCTTCGTGAGGAAGTCGACCGCGCCCGCCTTCATCGCCCGCACGCTCATGGGGATGTCGCCGTGGCCGGTCAGGAAAACGATCGGCAGCGGGACCTCGAGCCGCGCGAGCGCGGCCTGCAGGTCGAGGCCGCTGGGCCCGGGCATGCGGACGTCGAGCACCACGCAGCCGGGCGCATCGCGGTCCGAGCGGCCGAGCAGGAACTCGCCCGCGGAGGCGTAGCCGCGGGCCTCGTGGCCGGCGGCCTGCAACAGGCGCACGACGGCGGTCCGCACCGAGTCGTCGTCGTCCACCACGTGGACGATCGGACTGCGGTCGGTCATGCCGCCGGCTCCGTCGGCATCGTGAACCGGAAGGTGGCGCCGCCCTCGGGCCGGTTCTCCGCCCAGATCTGCCCGCCGTGCGCCTCCACGATCGAGCGCGCGATCGACAACCCCAGTCCCATCCCGTCCTTCTTCGTCGTGAAGAAGGAATCGAACAGCGGCGACAGTCGCGCCGGCGGAATCCCGGGTCCGCTGTCGGTCACCGCAACCTCCACCCCGCCGTCGCTGCGCGCCGTGCGCACGGCGAGCCGGCGCTGCCGGGAGGCCGGCGGGTCGGCCATCGCTTCCATGCCGTTGAGAAGGAGGTTCAGCAGCACCTGCTGCAGGTGCACCCGGTCGCCGTGCACCGCCGGCAGACCCGGCGCGAGCTCGACCTCCAGCGCGACGCCCCGGCGCGCGGCGTCGCCACCGACGAGCTGCAGCACACCCGAGGCCACCTCGTTCAGATCGAGCGGTTGCCGCTCCAGCGGGCGCTTGCCCAGCAGCTCCCGCATCCGCCGGATCACCTGGCTCGCCCGCAGGTCGTCCTTGCGGATGTCGGCCAGGATCCGCCGCACTTCGTCGAGCCGCCCGGAACCGGACTCGAGCAGGAGCTCGGCCGCATCGGC
>JBOIFD010000325.1:0-3691 GCA_050741515.1 Burkholderiales bacterium | reverse complement strand
TGAGCACCGGCAGCATCGCGTTCTTGAGCGCGTGCCGCGACAGGATGAGCTTCAGCCACAGCCCCTTGGCGCGCGCGGTGCGGATGTAGTCCTCGCGCAGCACCTCGAGCATCGCCGAGCGCATCATTCGCGTCGACACCGCGGAATAACGATAGCCGACGGCGAGCGCCGGCCAGATGAGCTGCTGGAGGTTCTCCCACGGGTTCACCCAGAGCGGCGTGAACACCATCGGCGGCAGCCAGTGGAAGACGACCAGCAGCACCAGGATCAGCAGGATGCCCAGCCAGAACGACGGCATGGCGAGGCCGGCGATCGAGAACACCCGCACCGCGTAGTCGATCCAGGTGTCCTGCTTGACCGCGGCGAGGATGCCGAGCGGGATCGCGAGCACCGTGGCCACCGCCGTGGCCATGAGCGCGAGCTGCAGCGAGAGCGCGAAGCGCAGCCTGATCTCCTCGGTGATCGGCGACCCGGTCCACATCGAGAGACCGAAGTCGAGGCGCGCGAGCCCCGACATCCAGGTGACAAACTGCTTCCACAGCGGCTGGTCGAGGCCGAGCTTCTTGCGCTCGAGGTCCATCAGCTCCTGGGACACGAACGCGCTCTCGCCGGTCAGGTAGCGCGCCTCGACGACGTCGCCGGGCACGACGCGCAGCAGCAGGAAAATGAGGATCGCGACGCCGAGCAGCGTCGGGATGATCGCCAGCAGCCGCTTCAGGATGTAGCGCGCCACGGTGGAACCCGCACCGGCGGCGTGCCAGAGGCGCGCCGCCGGAGGTCAAACCGTCACTGGTCGAGCCAGACGGTGTCCAGCGTCTGGTTGAGGTAGTGGCTCGGCGTCACCGTCCAGCCCTTGACCTTGGACGAATGCGGAATGATCCGGTGCCACTGCAGCGTCATGAGGTAGTGCGCTTCCTCGTCGAGCAGCCGCTTCTCGAACTGCCGGACCAGCTTCTTCCGCTCTTCGACGTTGGTCGACCGGCTCTGGCGGGTGTACAGGTCGTCGAGCACCGGATCCTGGTAGAAGCCGTAGTTGGACGGGTTGCGCTCGGTCGACAGGAACTTGTACAGGTCGAGGTCGGGCTCGACGATGTAGCCGCACTGGAAGTCCATGTTGACCTGCGCGTCGCCCTTGCGGATCACGCCGTAGAAGCTCGCGGCCTCGACCACCTGCTGCTTGACGTTGAGCCCGACCTTGCGCCACTGGTCGATCAGCCAGACGCCGAGCGGCTCATAGGGCATCGGGATGCCGCGGTTGGTGAACGTGAACTCGAAACCGTCGGGCACGCCCGCTTCCTTGAGGAGGCGACGCGCCTCGGCGCGCGACTTCTCGATGTCGGGCCAGTAGCCGGCGAGCTTGTTCAGCTCCTCGGGCGGGGTTGCGAACGGGGTGCCGGGCACCTGCACGCCGGCCACCGACTTCACGATCGCGATCTTCGACAGCGCCTTCGAGGCCTCGTGGCGGTCGAGGGCGAGCGTCAGCGCGCGGCGCACCCGCTTGTCGTCGAACGGCTTCCGGGTGTGGTTGATGGCCACCAGCAGGATGCAGTCCCACGGCGACTCCTGCACCGTGGCCTTCTTGCCGAGCGTGGCGACGATGCTGTCGCGCTCGGCCGGGCTGAAGCCGCGGAACTGGATGTGCGCCCGCTCGCCGCGGACCGCCGCCACCTGCGCCGCCGAGTCGCGCATGAAGATCGCCCGGTAGCCGTCGAGATAGGGCTTGCCCTTGTCCCAGTAGTTCGGGTTCTTCTTGCCCACCACGTGCGAGCCCTTGACGTGCTCGACGAAGGTGAACGGGCCGGTGCCCATGACGTTCTTCTCGTACCAGTGCATGTCCTTGGCGAGGATGTCCGCCTTGTAGATGAAGTTCCAGGGCGAGGAGACCGAAAGGAGGAACGCCCCGCTCGGCGCCTTGAGGCGGAAGCGCACGGTGTAGGCGTCGGGCGCCTCGACCGCGGCCACGTTGGCGTATTGCCCTTTGCGGCTCGAGCCCACGCCCGCGGGCGGGGAGACGATCTTGTCGTAGGACGCCTTCACGTCCCTGGAGGTCATCTCGGAGCCGTCATGGAACTTGACGCCCTGGCGCAGCTTGAAGGTGTAGGTGAGAGAGTCCGGCGACACCGTCCAGCTCTCCGCGAGCGACGGGGTGGGCTTGGTCCCGCCCGGGTCGTTCGGGTCCACCCGCAGCAGCGTGTTGTAGAACGGCGCGAGCGGATGGATGAGCCCGAAGGTCTCCTCGCGATGCCCGTCGTAGGACGGCGGCTCGGAGGGCACCGGGAAGATCAGCTCGCCGCCGCTCTTCGGCGTCTGCGCCGGCGCGGCTACGGCCAGGATCGCGCTGGCGGCGAGCGCCAGCAGCTGCAGGATTGGTCGCATGAAATGCCTCCTCGTTAGCGGTGTGAATCGACGCCCTGGACCCGCTCTCCGGCGGGCTCTGGTTCCAAAAGGTGAACTAGTTAAGGGCGGTTGCTATTCCGTGTCAAGCTCAAGCGAGATGGCAGGCGGCCCAGTGGCCGGGCTTGATCTCCCGGAGCGGCGGAATTGCTGCAGCGCAGCGATCGACCGCGATCGGGCAGCGGGGGTGGAACACGCAGCCCGATGGGGGGTTGAGCGGGCTCGGGACCTCGCCCCGCAGCACCACCCGCTCGCGGTGCGCCTCGAGCTGAGGGTCGGGGATCGGCACCGCCAAGAGCAGCGCGCGGGTATACGGATGCAGGGGATCCTCGTACAGCGCCTGGCGGTCGGCGAGCTCGACGAGCTTGCCGAGGTACATCACCGCGACGCGGTCCGAGATGTGCCGCACCACCGACAGGTCGTGCGCGATGAACAGGTAGGTCAGCCCGAGCCGCGCCTGGAGCTCCTCGAGCAGGTTGATGATCTGCGCCTGGATCGAGACGTCGAGCGCCGAGACCGGCTCGTCGCACACGATCAGCGCGGGCTCCATCGCCAGCGCGCGCGCGATGCCGACGCGCTGGCGCTGCCCGCCCGAGAGCTGGTGCGGGTAGCGGTCGGCGTGCTGCGGCAGGAGCCCCACCTGCGTGAGCAGCTCGCGGGCGCGCGCCGCGCGCGCCGCCTCGTCGGGAACGATGCCGTGCACCTTGAGCGGCTCTTCCAGGATCTGGCCCACGGTCATGCGCGGGTTGAGCGTGGAGTACGGGTCCTGGCAGATCACCTGGATGCGGCGCCGAACGCTGCGCAATTCGACCTCGGACAGCGCGGTCAGCTCCACGCCCTCGAACACGATGCGGCCGCTGGTCGCGCGCTCGAGCTGCAGGATGCAGCGGCCGGTGGTCGTCTTGCCGCAGCCCGACTCGCCCACGAGGCCGAGGGTCTCGCCGCGGCGGATCGCGAAGCTGACCCCGTCGACGGCGCGCACGCGCCCCTCGATGCGGCCCAGGAATCCACCGCCGACCGCGAAATGCTTGACGAGGTCGCTGACCTCGAGCAGCACGTCCCCCGCGCCATGCGGTTGAGGAGGGGCGGCGCGAAGCGCCGCGGTGGCCTCCGCTCCTCCCCGAGGCGGGGTGGCGCGAAGCGCCGGGGTGGTCATGCCGCGACCTCCTTCACCAGGTGGGCGGCTTCCCAGCACGCCGCCAGGTGGGCCGGGCCGTCGACCGGCTCGAGCGGCGGCGGCTCCACGCACCGCGCGACGCGGTAGGCGCAGCGCGGCGCGAACGCGCAGCCGGGCGGC
>JBOIFD010000324.1:0-6365 GCA_050741515.1 Burkholderiales bacterium | reverse complement strand
ACGGCGAGATCGTGTTCACCGGGCCGATGTACACCGGCGTGCGCTCGCATCTCGGCCGCACCGCCGTTCTGGACACCGGCCGCGCGCGCATCGTCGTGACCGAGCGGCACCACGAGCCGTTCGACCTCGTGATCTTCCGCCACTGCGGCATCGAGCCGACCCGGGTCCGCTACCTCATGCTCAAGTCCCGCGTCCACTACCGCGCCGGGTTCAAGCCGATCGCTGCCCACATCGTCGAATGCCAGGGGGAGGGCGTGACGAACGCCGATCTGGCGGTCTACCGGTACGAGAAGCTGCGGCGGCCCATCTTCCCGCTCGACCCGCTCTAGGGACACGGTACACTCGCGCGCCACCGGGTGCGAAGCGGACCGAAGCGGACGAATGGCCACTGTCCCGTACAACCTGCTCATCGACATCGGCAACACGTTCGTGAAGTGGGGCCGCTACCGCGCGGCGGCGTCGGGCGCCGCGGCCGAGCACTGCCTCGAGTCTGGCCACGCGCTGCTCGCGGAGATTCCCGAGCTCGCCGCGGCGTGGCGACGGCTGCGCGCGCCGCAGCACGTCGTGATCTCCAACGTCGCCGGCACGCGCGCGCGCTCGACGATCATCCGCGTGCTCGAGACCTGGCCCGATGCGCCGCGCGTGCACTGGCTCCTGGCGCAGCCCGAACAGTGCGGGGTGAGAAACGGCTACCGCAACCCCGAGCAGCTCGGCTCGGACCGCTGGGCGGCGATGATCGGCGCGCGCGCGCTCATCGGCGCGCACGCCGTGCTCGTGGTCGTGTGCGGGACCGCGACCACGATCGACTTCGTCGATGCCGGCGGCGCGTTCACCGGTGGCGTGATTCTGCCCGGCGTGGGCCTGATGATCCGGTCCCTGCACGAGGGGACCGCGGCGCTCCCGGACGCGGACGGGCAGTACGTGGACGATCCGCGGCAAACGGTCGATGCCATCGTGAGCGGCTGCCAGCACGCGCTCGCGGGCGCGGTGGAGCGGATGTACCGGCTGCAGCAGGCGGCCCATCCGGAGCTCGTGTGCCTGCTCTCCGGCGGCGGTGCGAAAGCGCTCGCGCCGCGGCTCATCGTCCCGTTCCGGCTCCACGAGAACCTGGTGCTCGAGGGTCTGCACCGCATCGCTCAGTCGCTGCGCTAGACGCGCCCGGCCCGGGGGGACCCTGCTAGTATCAACGGCTGTTCTTGCTTCCGGTCGTGCGACCGTGCGCACCTCGAGCTTTGCCGTCCTCAGGCTCCTCACGGAGGAGCGGTTCCGCTCGGGCGCCGAGATCGGCGCCGCGCTGGGGCTCTCGCGATCGATGGTCTGGCGCGCGGTGCGCGAGCTCGAGGCGCGCGGCGTCAAGGTGTTCAAGGTTCGCGGGCGGGGCTATCGCCTGCGGCTGCCGTTCGATGTCCTCGACGCGGACGCGATCGGACGCCGCCTCGGGCGCCGCCACGGCGGTCTCCGGCTCCAGCTCCTCGACGAGTGCGACTCGACCAACAGCGAGCTCGCCGCACGCGCGGCAACGGGGGCGCCCTCGGGCACCGCGCTCGCGTGCGAGCTGCAGCGCAACGGCCGCGGCCGGCGTGGCGCGCGCTGGTACTCGGGGCTGGGGACGAGCCTGACCTTCTCGCTGCTGTGGCGGTTCGACCGCGGCGCCGCGGCGCTCGGCGGGCTGTCGCTCGCCGTCGGCGTCGCCTGCATCCGCGCTTTGCGGGACCTCGGCGTGGACGAGGTGGCGCTGAAGTGGCCCAACGATCTCGTCCGCGGCGGCGGCAAGCTCGGCGGCATCCTCATCGAGCTGGCGGGCGATGCCCTCGGCCCCACGGCCGCGGTGATCGGGATCGGCGTGAACGTACGCGTCCCCGAGGGCGCGCGGCGGTCGATCGGACAACCGGTCGCCGACCTCGCGCGTGAGCCGGCGCCCTCCCGCAACGTGCTGCTGGGCGAGCTTCTCGCCGCGCTTGCCAAGGCGCTGCCGGTCTTCGCGGGGGAGGGATTCGGCCCGTTTCGCGACGAATGGCTGCGGCATCACGCGTATCACGGCCGCCGCGTGCGCCTGCTCGTGCCGCCGCGGCGCACGGTCGAGGGGATCGCGACCGGGGTCGCCGAGGATGGCGCGCTGGTCGTCGCGACGCGCGGCGGCGTCGAGCGCTTCCATTCCGCCGAAGTCAGCCTGCGAAGCGCGGCATGAGGATCGCGTTCCTGCTGCTCGTGTTCGCGAATGTCGCGTTCTTCGCCTACCGCTACTACGTCACCCACTACGTCTCGCCGGACGCCGATCCGGCCGCCCACCAGCTGCAGCCCGATCGCATCCGGATCGTCCCGCCCGAGGAGCTCGCGCGCCTCGCGGCGTCCCGCCGCGGCGGGCCCTGCATCGAGCTCGGACCGATCGCCGCGGGCGACGCGCCGCGCGCCGAACAGGCGGTCGCCGGCCTCGGCTCCGGGCTGAAGGTCCAGCGCCGCGTCGACGACCCCGCCCGGTGGTGGGTCTACATCCCGCCGCTCGCCACCCGCCAGAGCGCGTCCCAGCGGATCGCCGAGCTGCGGAAGCAGGGCATCGAGGACTCGTCGCTGGTCAGCGACGAACCGGCCTGGCGCAACGCGATCTCGCTCGGCGTGTTCCGCAGCGAGGAAGCCGCCAACAGCCGCGCCGCGGCCCTGCGGAAGCGCGGGATCGGCGGGATCCAGGTGGCGCCGCGCGAGGGCGCGAGCGGCCGCGTATACGTCCAGCTCTGGGACGCGCCCGGGGCGGTGCGACTCCGCTTCGCCGACCTGAAGGACGGGTTCCCGGGCAGCGACGTGCGCGAGTGCCAGGGCGGGTGAGTCGGCGATGTACACGCCCCGTCACAACCGCGTCGACGACCAGGCAACGCTCGTCGCGTTCATGCAGGCGCACGCGTTCGCGGCGCTCGTGACGCACGGCGAGGCGGGGTTGCGGGCGACGCATCTGCCGGTGGTCGTCGAGCGGGACGGCGGGCAGCTGCGGCTGCTCGCGCATGTCGCGAAGGCGAATCCCCAGTGGCGCGACTTCGCGCCCGGGGGCGAGGTCATGGTGATCTTCGCCGCGCCGCACGCGTACGTGTCGCCGCGGCACTACGAGCGCGCGGAGACGGTCCCGACCTGGAACTACGCGGCGGTGCATGCCTACGGCGTTCCGCGGCTCGTCGAGGACCGGGACGAGAAGCACGCGCAGCAGACGAAACTCGTGGCGCAGCACGACCCCGAATACCTGGCGCGCTTTCCGGACCTGCCGCGCGACTACATCGACAAGATGCTGGACGCGATCGTGTCGTTCGTGATCGACGTGACGCGGCTCGATGCGCGCTTCAAGCTGTCGCAGGAGAAGCTGCCGGTCGAGCGCGAGCGGATCATCGCCACGCTCGAGGCGTCCGGCGACAGCTGGGCGGTGGAGACCGCGCGGCTGATGCGCGAGCACAACCGGTGACCGCGCTGCAGTACACGATCGCGGGCGCCGCGGCGCCCGGCGAGATTGAGGCCGTGCGCGCGCTCTTCCGCGAGTACGCGGACTGGCTCGGCGTCGATCTCTGCTTCCAGGGCTTCGACGCGGAACTCGCGACGCTCCCCGGGAAGTACGCGCCGCCCGACGGCCGGCTGCTGCTCGCGTGCGACGGCCCGGCTGCGGTGGGGTGCATCGGGCTGCGCCGCATCGACGCGACGACTGGGGAGGTCAAGCGCCTCTACGTCCGCCCGGCGGCGCGCGGGCACGGGCTGGGGGGTGAGCTGGCGGGGCGGGTGATCGCGGCGGCGCGTGAGATCGGCTACCGCCGCCTGGTGCTGGACACTCTCGAGCCGATGGCGGAGGCGCGCCGCCTCTACGGTTCGCTCGGCTTCCGCGAGGTCCCGGCGTACTACGCCAACCCGTTATCGGGGGCGATCTACATGGAGCTCGTGCTCTAGCGTCGCGTGTCGCGGCGCTCGGGCGGGCTGAGCGCGGCCGAGCGAATGCTGAGCGTGGACGGCGGTCGCGCGGCGGACCGCTTCATAACGAGCTAGCCGCGCCGGATCCGTTCGAGCAGTGCGGTCGTCGAGAGCACGTGCTCGAACGGGATCGAGTGCACGGCGCCGCCCCACGCGCGCACCTCGGGGCCGCCGACGATGTCCTCGACCTTCCAGTCCCCGCCCTTCACGAGCACGTCCGGCCGGACGGCGAGGATGAGCCGGAGCGGCGTGTCCTCGTCGAACGACGTGACGAGGCTCACCGACTCGAGCGCCGCGAGGACGGCCATGCGGTCCGCGAGGCCATTCACCGGCCGATCGCCGCCTTTGCCGAGGCGCCGCGCCGACGCGTCGGAGTTCAGGCCGACCACAAGGCTCGCGCCGAGTGCGCGCGCCTGCGCAAGGTAGGTGACGTGGCCGCGATGCAGGAGATCGAAGACGCCGTTCGTGAACACGAGCGGGCGCGCGAGCCGGGCAACCGCGGCAGGGGCATCGCGCGGATCGCAGATCTTGCGCTCGAAGTCGGCCGTCATCGGCGCCCGGTCCGTCCGGTCACTTCCAGTGCGCGGGCCAGGTGCGCGAGAAGTACGGCAGCATCTCGACGCCCTGCATCCAGGCGTTGAGGCGCTCGGGGATCGCGGCGCGCAGGGCGAGGTCGGGCTTCTTCTTCTCGCAGCGCAGGCCGAGCGCAATCATGGGGTAGACCGTGTAGTCCGCCGCCGACACCGGGCCGGCGAGATAGTCGCCACGGATCGCCGGGCCCCAGCGCTTGAGCTCGGCGACCAGGTCGTCGCGCGCCACGGTGATCCGTTCCGCATTCCATTCCTCTTCCTTCGTGAAGAGCACCAGTCGGAGCAGCCGGTTGCCCGCGGGCGCGAGATAATTGTCGGCCTCGCAGATCAATCGCCGGATGACTGCCCGGTCGGTCACCGATCCCGGGAACAGACGCTTGCCGTAGTCCGGATACGCATCCTCGAGGTACTCCACGATTGCGGCCGACTCGTAGAGCGGCAGGGCGCCGTCGACGACCACCGGCACCCTGCCGCGCGGGTTGAGCGCCAGGAAGTCCGGTTGCTTGAGGTCGCCCGCCGAGAACGAAAGAACCTTGCGCTCGTACGGGATGAGCTTGTGCTCGAGCGCGAGCCACACCCGCCAAGCGTAGGGCGAACCGGCACCGTAGTAAAACGTCAGGGCCAAGCGGCGATCATCGTCTACGATTGAGGGGTGGAAACTAGCAAATGGGTGCCGGCATGACCAGGATGGGAATGTCGCATGGGCTGCTGCTGGGCCTCCTCCTGCCGGCCTTCGGCAGCCCCGTCTGGGCCGCTCCGGAGGGCGGCGGCGCCTCGGCCGCGCCCGCCTGCCCGCCGATCCTGGATCGCAAGTTGTTGAACCTGCAGGACGAACCGGTCTCGCTCTGCGACTTCCGGGGCAAGGTCCTGCTCGTCGTCAACACCGCCAGCGAGTGCGGCTACACGCCGCAGTACGAGGGCCTGGAGAAGCTGTACCGCCGCTATCGGGAGCGCGGCCTCGTCGTGCTCGGTTTCCCCGCGAACGACTTCGGCGGACAGGAGCCGGGGTCGAACAAGGAGATCGCGCAGTTCTGCCAGGTGAACTACGGCGTGACCTTCCCGGTGTTCGCCAAGACTTCGGTGGTCGGCGCCGGGGCGAATCCGCTGTTCCGGGACCTCGAGGCGCGGACCGGCCAGCGGCCGCGGTGGAATTTCCACAAGTACCTGGTCGATCGCAGCGGGCAGCCGGTCGCGGCTTTCGGCAGCACCGTCGAGCCGCTCGACCCGCGGCTCACGTCCCAGATCGAGCGGCTGCTCGCCGCTCGGCCGTAGCAGGTCGTCGTCCCCGTCCTGGATCCCCGCTTTCGCGGGGATGACGTCGCTCCGCGCGGGTCCCCGCGCTTCGCGACGTCACTTGGGCGCGTCGGCGGCGGGCTTCGGCGGCGGGTCGGGGATGTACTCGAAGATCCGAACCACCCGCTTCACCCCGCTCACGTGGCGCGCGATGTGGGTCGCCTCGTCGGCCTCCTTGCGCGTCACCAGCCCCATCAGGTAGACCACGCCCGCCTCGGTCACGACTTTCACGTGAATCGGATTGAACTTCTGGTCGCCGACGAAGCGCGCCTTGACCGCGCTCGTGAGATAGGTGTCGTAGGACCGCGAGGCGAGCGAGGCAAGCGGGGCGATCCGGATCTCGTTCACGACCCCCTTCGCCTCCGGCACCGCCACGGCGATCTTCTCGACCTCCGCCTTGAGCGCCTCGGTCGTCGTCTCGCCGGTGAGCAGGACCTGCTTGTTATAGCTCGCGATGTTGACGTGGCCCTGGCTCCCGATCTTGGGGCCGATCTGTTTCGAGGCCGTCCACTCGATGCGCTCGTCGAGGAGCTGCACGTCGGTGGG
>JBOIFD010000323.1:0-6341 GCA_050741515.1 Burkholderiales bacterium | reverse complement strand
CGATCGACGTGCGCGCGATAGCGGTAGACCTCTTCGACCGTCGGCCGCGAGAGCAGCCCGCGCTGGAGGCGCGGGAAGAACGTCCCCACCGTCTCGTAGTAGGAGTTGAAGAGATGCGCGAACCCCGGGTGGAACGGCTTGAAGTCACGCGCATACGGCGCGGCGATGAAATTCTCGAAGAACCAGGTGACGTGCGCCAGGTGCCATTTCGGCGGGCTCGCGTCGGCCATCGCCTGCACCACGTAGTCCTCGGTCGCGAGCGGCGCGGCCAGCCGCTCGGTGTCGGCCCGGATCTCCAGGTAGCGCCGCCGGACGCGCTCCCGGTCGGGGGTGGGTGACGGCTTCAGCTGCGCGGCGGAGAGCATGCGGGCTCCTTTGGTCGATTGGCGCAGGGAGACGGCGCGTGAAACGCGCTCGCTGTTCTGGTCGCGGCAGGCCGGCGGGAGCTTACAACAATCCGCGCCGCGCGGGCGAACCGTGTCAGAGCGGAGCGGCCTGCAGCTCCGGCGGCGCGTAGCTCCGCGGCGCCGGCGCGTCGCCGGCGTAGCGCTCGACCTCGACCAGCACCGACAGCGCGCTCGGTCCCTGCGCGAGCCGCGACGTGCCGACGTCGCGCGCAAGGACGTTCGGATTGCCCGCGAGCTCGAGCCCGGTGGCGTCCGCCGAGTACCACGCGCCGGTCGCAATGACGACGACGCCCTCGCGCACCTGCTCGTCGAGCACCGCGCCCGCGAGACACGCACCGCGATCGTTGAATACCCGTACGGTGTCGCCCTTATCGATCGTACGTACGGCGGCGTCGCGCGGATTGAGCCGGATCGCCTCGCGTCCCGCGACCTTGCCGGCCTGCGCCACCGGGCCGGGATCCATCTGGCTGTGCAGGCGGTCGGGCGGCTGGATGGTGACGAGATGCAGCGGATACCGCGCCGCCGCGGCGGCGCCGAGCCACTCCGCCGGCGGCAGCCACGCGGGATGGCCGGGACAGTCGTCGTAGCCGAACGACGCGACGCGCTCGGAGTAGAGCTCGATCTTTCCGGACGGGGTCTGGAGCGGATGGGCGTCGGGGTCGGCGCGGAACGCCTCGAACAGCACGAACGGCTGGTCGGGCGCGGGCAGCTCGGCGTAGCCCCGGTCCCAGAAGGCGTTGAACTCCGGCAGCGCGATCGCGCGCGCCGCTGCCGACTCGCGCACGCCGTCCCAGATCCAGCGTACCCATTGCATCTCGCTGCGGTTTTCCGCGAACGCGTCCTCGTAGCCGAGGCGGGCGGCGAGCTCGCGGAACATCTCGAAGTCGTTGCGGCTCGCGCCCACCGGCTTGATCGCCTGGTGCATCGCGAACACGAACCGGTCGCGCGAGCTGCCGCCGACGTCGTTGCGCTCGAGCGGCGTGGTCGCCGGCAGCACGATGTCGGCGTGCTTCGCGGTCGCGGTCCACCAGCTCTCGTGGACGACGATCGTCTCCGGCCTCGCCCAGGCGCGGCGCAGCCGGTTGAGGTCCTGGTGGTGGTGGAACGGATTGCCGCCGGCCCAGTACACGAGCCGCACGTCGGGGTAGTAGTCCGTGCGCCCGTTGAACTCGAAGGCTTCGCGCGGGTGGAGCAGCATATCGGCGACGCGCGCGACCGGGATCGAGCGCGCCGCCGGGTTCAGCTTCTTCGGCATCTCCGGCGCCGCGACGTCCGCGCGCGGGTTGCCGACGCCGTTCATCGAGCCGTGGCCGAACGCGAAGCCGCCGCCCGGCAGCCCGATCTGCCCGAGCATCGCCGCGAGCGCGATCGCCATCCAGTAGGGCTGCTCGCCGCGGTGGGCGCGCTGGATCGACCAGGCGAGGGTGATCAGGCTGCGCGCGCCGGCGAGCCGCAGCGCGAGCGCGCGGATGCGCGCGGCGGGGATCCCGCAGATCGGAGCCGCCCACTCCGGCGTCTTCGGTTGCCCGTCGGTTCCGCCCAGTACGTAGTCCCGCAGCTTGTCGAAGCCGACGCAGTAGCGCCCGAGGAACGCCTCGTCGTGGCGCTTCTCGGCGAGCAGCACGTGTGCCGCCGCGAGCATGAGCGCCGTGTCGGTGTTCGGCCGGATCGGCCACCATTCGGCGCCGAGGAACTCCGGCGCGTCCGCGCGCGTGGGGCTGATCACGACGAACTCGACGCCGGCGTCCTTCGCCGCCCGCAGCCACTTCTCCATCGAGTGCTCGCCGGCGCCGCCGGAGCTGATCTGGCCGTTCTTGAGCGCGAGCCCGCCGAACGCCACCACGAGCTGCGTGTGGCGCACGATGCTCGTCCAGTCGGTGACGCGCCCGGCGACCGGCTGGTAGGTGCCGATGACGTGCGGCAGCAGCGTCAGCGCCGCCCCCCAGCTGTAGTTGCCGTACTGGTCGACGCAGCCGCCGCCGGCGTAGAGGAAGCGCCGCACGAGGGTCTGCGCGTGATGCAGCCGTCCCGCCGAGCCCCAGCCGTACGAGCCGCCGAAGATGCCGGTCGCGCCGTGGCGGTCGCGCACGCGCGCGAGCTCCTGCGCGACCAGCCGCAGCGCGACGTCCCAGCCGACCTCGACGAAGGGCTCGGCGCCGCGCCTGGCGCGGTCGCTCGCCTCACGGTCGCGGAGCCAGCCCTCGCGCACCGCCGGGCGGGCGACTCGCAGCCCGGAATGCACCATCGCCGGGATCGCGGCGAGCATGGGCGACGGCGCCGGGTCGAGGGCGAACGGCTCGCAGCGCACCACGCGGCCGTCCTCGACCACGGCGGTGAAGGCGCCCCAGTGGACGAGCGAAGGGAAGCGACCGGATTCGGGCATTGCACACTAGAATAGCCCATCGCCGTACGGTCTTTTCCCGGATGAGCCGTCCGAAGAAGAAGGGCGCCAAAGTCGTCTCGATCTCCGGCCACCCCGTCGAGCATTACGGCGCGGGGCCGAAGGCGTTCACGCAGCGACCCGCAGCGCGCGTTCAGCGATGGCGGTCCAGGAACGTTTCGATCGCAGCGTTGACCGGCTCGGGGTGCGTCAGCGGCGCGAGATGGCCGGCGCCTTCGATCTCGACGAAAGCGTGCGCCGGGAACCGGTCGCGCAGGAGCTCCACGACGCACCGCGCCGGGTGAGTCGTCTCCGCGCCGCGCACGAGCAGGACCGGAAGCCCGCTCGCGGCGAGATGGTCGTACGGATCGGCCACGTCGAACACCATCCGCCACTCCTGCGCGATCTTCGGCATCGTCTGGACGATCCGCTCCCGAAGCTCCGCCGGCGTCTCGCGCCACAGCTCCGGGCCGGCCCAGTAGCCGAGGAAGAGCTCCGCGCAGGCCGTGAGCTCGCCCGCCGCGGCGAGCACGATGTGGCGCGTCGCGAGGCGCTCGATCTCCTCCCACGCCGCCCGCTCGCCGAGCAGGCGCAGCAGATGGAACGCGGTGGGCTCGATCAGCGACAGGGTGCGGACCCGCTCCGGGCGCAGGCTCGCCGCCCGCAGGCAGAGGGCGCCGCCGTACGAGTGGCCCACGAGATGGACCTCGTCGCCGGCCAGGTCGATGAGCGCGTCGATCAGCGCGACCTCGTCGTCGATCGACAGCCCGGCGAGCGCCGGGGGGAGCGGCGTGCCGCCGTAACCGTGCAGGTCGGGCGCCAGCACGCGGTAGCCGGACACGAGCCGGAGCGCGAGGGCGCGCCACTGGCCGCGCGAGCTCGCGCTGCCGTGCACCAGGATCACCGGCGGACCGGCGCCGTCGTCGGTGTAGGCGAGCGTCGTCTCGCGTGCGAGGAGCTCGGCCACCTTATCGCGCGAACTCCGCGCGCAGCAGCCCGGCCGCCGCGACCATCGCCTGCAGCTTGCCGAACGCGACCTCGCGCGGGAGGTACTTCATGCCGCAATCCGGCGCGAGGATGACGTTCTCGGGCTTGACGTAGGCAAGCGCGCGCCTGATGCGGGCGCGAATCGCCTCGGGCGTCTCGACGTTCATGTCCTCGAGGTTGATGCACCCGACCATGATCTTCTTTTCCGCGAGCTTCGCGAGCACCGCGCAGTCGAGGTTGGACTGCGCGGTCTCGATCGAGACCTGGCGGCACGCGCAGCCCGCGAGCTCGGGCAGGAACGAATAGCCGGAGGGGCGCTGGTGGATGATCGCGGCGTAGCCGAAGCAGATGTGCACCGCGGTCGTGCCGTCGATTCCCTCGAGCGCGCGGTTGAGCGCCTTGAGGCCGAACTGGCGCGCCTTCTCCGGCCGCGCCTGCATGTACGGCTCGTCGATCTGGACGATGTCCGCGCCGGCGGCGAAGAGGTCGCGGATCTCCCCGTTCACCGCCACCGCGTAGTCGATCGCCGCCGCCTCCTCGCTCGGGTAGTAGTCGTTCTGCGCCTGCTGGCTCATCGTGAACGGCCCCGGCACCGTCATCTTGATCGGCTTCGACGTGTGCGCGCGGAGGAACTTCACGTCGTCGACTTCGACCGGGCGCTTGCGCCGGACCGGACCGACGACGCGCGGCACCGGGTTCGGGTGACCCGAGCGGTCGAGCGCGGTCCCGGGGTTGTCGATGTCGACGCCCGCGAGCGCGGTGGCGAAGCGGTTGGAGTAGCTCTCGCGCCGGATCTCGCCGTCGGTGATGATGTCGAGCCCGGCCTCCTCCTGCGCCTTGATCGCCATGATCGTGGCGTCGTCCTGGGCCTCGGCGAGGAACGGCTCCGCGACGCGCCACAGCTCCTGCGCCCGCACGCGCGGCGGGAAGCGGCCCGCGAGCCGCTTGCGGTCGATCAGCCACTCGGGCTGCGGGTAACTGCCGACGAGCGTGGTCGGGAAGAGCACGGTTTCCTCCGGGTCAGGGCTTCAGCCCCTGGAACATCTTCTCCCGCCCGACCTTGACGTCGAACCGGCCGTCGTACATGAAGACGTCCGCGGTGGCGAAGGTGTCGCCGTAGGCCTCGGGGATGAACGAGCCGGTGCCGATCGCGTCGACCGGCGCGCGGGCGTTGCCGAACATCTTGCACTTGAACGGGTTGAAGCCCGACGACGCCACGATCCGCGCGCCGTTGAACCCGGCCGCGTCGAGCGTCCCCCGCATGTGGATGACCGCCGCGAGCGACACGCCGGTGCCGAACAGCACCTTGCGCACGCGGTCCTTCACCACGTTCAGCGTGTCGGCGTCGAACGCTTCCTCGCCCATCACCATCCGCACCGCCTCGTACTCGTTCGGCACGTGCAGCCAGTTGGCGACGATGTCCACCGACTGCTCGTAGCTGAGCCCCTCGGCGAAGCGGTCGCCGTGGGTGTCGATCCGCAGGCTCAGGGTCCGCGCGCCGCGGGGGTCCTGCGGCAGGTAGTCCTGGAACCACCAGCGGCAGACCTCCAGCGCGTCGGTGTACTCGCGCGCGTAGTAGTCCACCAGCACCGTCAGGTTGTCGTCCGGGTGCGCCGCGACGTACATCTGCGCGGCGCGCAACGTCGAGCCGGCGTAGCCGATCAGCACGTGCGGCATCGTGCCGACCCCGCGCTCGGTGCCGTAGAAGTGCGCCGTCAGGTCCTGCGACGTGCCGACGAAGCCCACCGCCCCGGCGAGCTTCGCCATCCGGCTCCCGACCGCCGCGCCGTACGCGGCGAGCTGCGTCATGTCGTCGCCGGTCGCGTGGCGCGCGTGCATGTCGATGAACGCGGCCTTCGGCAGGTTCATCGCCATCTTGTAGGCGTTGTACGCCGACACGCAGGCGACGCCGGTCCGCTGCAGGATCAGCGTCTCGAGCTCGATCAGGCTCGCCGCCGAGCCGGTGTAGGTGAGCAGCGGCCTGCCGTCGGGGACGAACGCGCCTTCCTCGTAGGGGCGGGTGATCTGGAGCGGCGTCGCGGCCGGCGGGTAGCACTCGCGCAGGCACTCGATCGCCGGGTTGACGGCGCAGATCACGCGCCGGCGCATGAACACGCCGTAGGTGACGGTCAGGTCGCCGAACTTCTCGACCACCACGCGCGACTTCGTGAAGTACTTGTCGGTGCGGGTGCGGACGTACTCGGCCTTCTTGGCCGGGACGATCTCGAGGGGCTTTTGCATGGCGGCTTCCGGATGCGGGACGCGTGGCGGGATTGTAACGCCTACAATATGCGCTTGGTCCGCCTGCACCCCCACCTCCGCACGGTCGTCTCCGGGTTCGTCGCCGCGGCACTCGCCGCCGCGCTCGCCGGCTGCGCCAACAGCGCCGGGTCGGTGGTGAGCGACGGCGGGCTCCACGCGTCGGTGACGATCGGCATCAGCTCGACGACGGCGAACGTCATCGGCGCGGTCGGGATCCTCGGCCTGCTTGCGGCCGGCAACAACGTGTCGCCGTTGCGCCCGGCGCCGATGCGGGAGGACCGCACGATCAACGAGCAGGACTGCAC
>JBOIFD010000322.1:0-8920 GCA_050741515.1 Burkholderiales bacterium | reverse complement strand
ACAGATGGCCGCGCGAGTGCAGACTCGTCGCGAGCTCGGTCTTCGAGTGCAGCATTGCGCGGTGATAGCTGAGGTTGCCGGCGCCCGTGTCGGGATGCTCGGCGGCGACGATGCCGTTGGTGATGTAGGGCGCCCGGTCCGTCTCGAAGTGCCGCATGAGCGGCAGCGTCCCGAGATCGATGTCCGACTGCTGCACGGAATCGAGCACCGGGCCAGAGGACACGACGCGCGGCGCGACGAGCTGGCGCGCGCGGGCCTGGTAGGTCTCGTGGAGTCGCAACGGATCGGTGCCGAGCAGGCGCGCGACCCGCACCCGCGATCCGAAGATGTTGGTGACGACCTTGACCCCGAGCCCGCCCACGCGCTCGAACACGACCACGGGGTGTCGCGCCTCCGCCGCCAGCTGCCACACGACGGCGGTGACGTCCTGGTCGGCGGAGACTTCCTCCCGGACGACGAGGACGTCCTCGGGGTGCGCGGCCTGATAGCCCTCGAGAAAGGCGCGGAGGTCCTGTTTGCCCTGCTTCAGCGCTTGACTCCCGCGTAGGTGTCCTTGAGGCGGGCGTTCGCCTCCTCCACCGTCTTCGGCGGCGGCGTCGTCTTGATCCCGACGAGCTTCGCGATGTTGTTGCCGAGGTAGTCCTCGAGGGTTGCCTCGTCGAGGTTCAGGCCCTGCGGCGGCTCCGTGCACAGCACCTCGAGATGGCGGATCCACATGCCCGGCTCGTTCGGCGGCGAGTCGGTGCCGAACACGAGCTTGTGCTTCGGCAGCTCCTTCGCGAACTCGACGATCCGGGACTGCAGGCACCAGCCCGACTCGACCCACACGTTCGGCGTGTCCATCGTCATCCAGAACGCCTCGAAGCAGTACACGCCGCCGGTCTGGATGCCGAAATGCCCGATGATGAACCGGACGTTCGGGAACTCCCGGATGATCGGGTAGAACTGGGTCGGGATGCTGTACGGGCCGTCGCCGGTGTGGATCAGCACCACCACGCCCAGCTCGTCGCACTTGCGCATCGCCGGCCGCAGCCAGTCGAGCGCCCGGTCGGGGCGATAGGAGTGCATGTTGGCGTGCAGCTTCAGCATCTTGAAGCCGTACTCCTTCACGTGGAACTCGAGCTCGGCGGCGCCGTTTTCCGGACCGAAGCGCGGGTTGTAGGTGAAGTTGCCGATGAAGCGGTCAGGATACTTCTGGCACAGCTCCGCGCAGTACGCCATGTAGTCGCGGATACCCTGGCGCCCGGTGCGGTTGCCTTCGCGCCACTGGGTGTTGCCCGGCGGCGGCTGGATGAACCCCATGTCGATCCGGCGCGGCTTGCCGTTGATCATGTACGGTCCGTCCATGAGCTTCAGCATGCGCTCGCCGTTGAACGGCTCGCCGGTGTGCCGCCAGGCCTCGTCGACGACGTTCGTGGGGTGGAGATGGGTGTCGATGATCATGCAGTAGTCCCCCGGTCAGGATCGCAGTCGATACCTGTGAGCAATCTCCGACCGACCCGCCCCGGCGTTGCACCGTCGACGGCCCGGCTGACCGCTTCTACTCACGTTCGGCGCTGTTTTAGGTGAACGGCGTTGACCTGTCAAGGGCCGCATCCGGCGCACGATCGGGCACAAGCCCGGCGCGCTTCACGATGGCCGCCGCGCGCTCGCGCGCGTCCTGCCGCAGGCTCTTCTCGTCGAGCGTCTGCACCTTGCCGTCGCAATAGAGGGCGCGGCCATCCACCCAAGTCTGTGCAATCGACGCCGGGCTCGCCGAGTACACCACCGCCTGCAGCGGGTCACCGTAGGGCACCCATTCGAAATGGTCAAGGTCGAACAGGACGAAGTCCGCCTTCTTGCCCGCCTCGATCGACCCGATCCCGTCATCCCAACCGAGCAACCTGGCGCCGTCGATGGTCGCCATGCGCAGGGCCTTGGCAGCGCCGACCTGAGTCGAATCCATGCGCGCGTCCTTGAACATGCCGGCCACCAGGTACATCTGGCGCATCAGGCTCAGGTTTCCTCCCGCCGAAACCCCGTCGGTGCCGATGCCGATGCGAATGCCCGCATCAATCATCTCCGGATACTTGCCGATCCGCGTCGCACCCTTGGCGAGCTTGATCGCAGTCGCCGGACAGAACGCGACCATCGTTCCGGCCCTCGCGATCAGTTCGATTTCCTCGTCGGTGACCGCGACGCAGTGAGCAATGACGAGATTGGACCCGAGGCCGCCGTTCGCCGCGATGCGTTTCACCGGCCACATGCCGTACTTCTTCTCCGAGCCCCTCGCCTCCTCGATCGACGTGGCGAGGTGGTAGGTGGTACCCACGCCCAGCTTCTCCGCGAGCGCGCGCGCGCCGATGTGGAGCTCCAGACTGGACTGCTCCTTGCCCTCGATGTTCACCCAGGCACGCACCCGGCCGCCTGCAGCGCCGTCGAACTCCTTGACGACCCTTTCGAGCTCCTTCAGTGCGACCCCGGCATTGGGGAAGAAATGATGCGCCATCATTTCCTCCGTCCAACCCTCGGGCACCTCCGCCGGACGGACGTCGCAGGCATGGCGCCCCGTGATCCCGCGCATGCCGACCTTGTCGATCCCGTCGACCACGCCGGCGACGTCGTTGTGGGCGCCCATGTCGAGGAAGCAGGTCGTGCCGCAGCGAAGCATCTCCGCCATGCCGGTCAGCACACCCACCAGTTCGTCGCGGCTGTCGGTGCTCGCAT
Organism: Burkholderiales bacterium; assembly: GCA_050741515.1. Taxonomy (GTDB): domain Bacteria; phylum Pseudomonadota; class Gammaproteobacteria; order Burkholderiales; family SG8-39; genus DATEDA01. The sequence continues at coordinate 6,214 of JBOIFD010000322.1, read as the reverse complement.
AGAACGGCTTGGCCCAGTGGTTCACCCAGGCGCGGGTGGCGAGGTTGTCGGGGAATACCGCGCGCGATAGCGTCTCCCCGAGATGCACGTGCGAGTCGATGAAGCCGGGAGTCATGCCGTAGCGGCTGCCGTCGATGATGCTTTCGAACGAGCCGCGCGCGTGGCGTTCTGCAACATCCCCAGCGGGCCCGACGTCGGCGATGCGATCATTCTCGACCACGATCGAGGCGTGATGAAGAACGCGGTTGCCCGGATCGACGGTCAGGAGGAATTCGAGGTTCTCGATCAACGTCCGCATGACCGTGTCGCACCAATGGCGCGACGCCCGGACGCGACCCTCCTGGCGCGGCGCACCACCGAGAAAAGTACGATACCGGACCCGTCGCCGTCCAATAGAATCCGCCGGCGGCGCCTTGGGCGCCGGGAGTCCCGCGCCCGGATCGCCGCCAGTATCATAGCGGTGCTCATACACGAGGGTCGGATCATGATGAACGGCTGGATTCCCGCGGAGCGCTATCTCCCTTACCTGACGTGGACCGACATTCGGGATCTGCCGGACAAGGACAACACGGTGATCCTGCAGCCCGTCGGCGCCATCGAGCAGCACGGGCCGCATCTTCCAGTGGCCGTGGACGCTGCGATCTGCACCGGCGTCCTCGGGGCGGCGCTGAAGCGCGTGCCGCGCGAGATCCCCTGCTACTGCCTGCCACCGCTCTACTATGGCAAGTCGAACGAGCACATCCGCTATCCCGGCACCATCACTCTGAGCGCCGAGACGCTCCTCCGGGTGATCGGCGAGGTCGCCGACTCGGTCTACCGAATGGGGTTTCGCAAGCTCGCGCTCGTCAACGCCCACGGCGGCCAGCCGCAGGTGATGGAGATTGCGGCGCGCGACGCGCACGAGCGGCATCCCGATCTGTCGGTCTTCCCGCTGTTCATCTGGCGGGTGCCGAACCGGCGCCAGCACCTGCTGAGCGCGCGCGAGCGGGAGTTCGGCATCCACGCCGGCACCGCCGAGACCTCGGTGATGCTGAAGCTCCTGCCCGAGCAGGTGCGCCGGGACCGCCTAGTGTCCGAGTACCCGCAAGGATTGCCGGAAAAGGGAATGATTTCAATGGAAGGCGCGCTCCCCTTCGCCTGGCTGACCCACGATCTCACCCAGAGCGGCACGCTCGGCGACGCCACCGCGGCGAGCGAGGCGATCGGCGTCGAGCTCCTCGAGTCGCTGGCCGAGGGCTGGGCGAAGTTGATCGGCGAGCTGCACGCCTTCCGGCAGCCGGCGACCTCCCGGGGACCGCTCGCCTGAGCTAAGATAAAAGCTATGCTCGTCACCCGACAGAAAGTCCTGCGCCGCTACTGGTACTGCGTGATGCCGCTCGAGCATCTGCGCGACGGTCCCAAGCCCTTCACGCTGCTCGGCGAGAACCTGGTGCTGTGGCTCGATGGACAGGGCAAGCCGGCCGCGCTGCAGGACCGCTGCTGCCACCGCACCGCCAAGCTTTCCAAGGGATTCTGCGACGAGGGCAACATCGTCTGCGGTTACCACGGCTGGACCTACGACCGCGACGGCGCCTGCGTGCGCATCCCGCAGTACGAGTTGGACGTGAAGATCCCGTCGGGCGCGCGCGTCAGGGCCTACCGCTGCGAAGGGCGCTATGGCTACGTCTGGGTCGCGCTCGACGAGCCGCTGCTGCCGATCCCGGAGCTCAGGGAGGACGGCGACCCGGCGTTCCGCCGCATCCACCAGTTCTACGAGCCGTGGCGGTGCAACGCGTTCCGGCTGATGGAGAACTCCTTCGACTCGGCGCACCCGGCGTTCGTGCACCGCGGCACCTTCGGCAACGTCGAGCAGCCGAAGCCGGTCGAGCGCGAGCTCACCATGACGCCGTGGGGTTTCATCTCGCGCCATGAGACCCGGGTCGTGAATCGCGGCAATGCCGAGAAGGCGCTGCAGGTCAAAGGCGACACCACGGTGCGCAAGAGCGAGACCCTGTGGTTCATGCCGTTCGCGCGGCGCCTCGGCATCACCTATCCAAACGGCCTCCGGCACTACATCGTCACCAACGCCACGCCGGTCGACGACCGCTCGATGATGCTGGTGCAGTGGTGCTACCGCAGCGACCGCGAGGAGGATGTCCCGGCTTCCGAGGTGGTGGCCTGGGACCGCAAGATCACGGAGGAGGATCGCGAGATCCTCGAGTCGACCGAGTACGACGTGTGCATCGACACGCGCCGGCGCGTCGAGTTTCAGATGGCGAGCGACAAGCCGGGTTTGATCATGCGCGAGCGGCTGCTCGAGGTGTTCCGGGCGCACGGCGAGGAGGAGGTCCATCTATGAAGAGAGTCTTGGTGTTGGTGGTCGCGGCATGCTTCGCCGCGTCGGTTCAGGCTCAAACAAGGATCCGGCTGTCGCTCGACTGGGTATTCGAGGGTCAGACCTCGTTCCTGCACATGGCGAACTACAAGGGCTACTTCAAGGACGAGGGCCTCGAGGTGCAGATCGACGTCGGCACCGGCTCCGCCGGCGCGTTCCAGCGCATTGTCAGCGGGGTCTACGACGCGGCGCTCGGCGACATGAGCTCACAGATCGAGTTCCTGTCGCGCAACCCCGGGCTGCTGCGGTTCCAGTCGGTGTACGTCATGTACGACCAGATTCCCGCCGGGTTCTTCGCCCTGAAGAAGAGCGGCATCCGGTCGGTCAAGGACTTTCCCGGGCGGGTGTTCATGGAGTCGCCGACCGGCTTCAGCCGCCGCATCTGGCCGCTGCTCGCCAAGGCCGCCGAGATCGACCCGAACTCGGTGAAATGGGTGACGGCATCGCCGGCGCTCCGCGCCACGATGCTGATCAACGGCGATTGCGAGATCATTTCGGGGTTCCTCTCGATCCCGATCGACCTGGTCAAGCGCGGCGTCAGGGAGGAGGACATCGTCACCATCCCGGTGTCCGACTATGGGATCCACTACTACGGCAACACGCTGCTCGTGTCGCAGAAGCTGATAGAGGACAACCCGAAGGCGGTGGCCGGGCTGGTGCGCGGGTTCAACCGCGCGTTCAAGGAGATGCTCGCCGACCCCGCAAGCTCGATGAAGTACCTGAAGCAGCGCGAGCCGCTCGTCGACGAGGCGCTGGAGCTGAAGCGCTTCCAGATGGTGCGGCCGGGCATGCTGACGCAGAACGTGCGCTCGAGCGGTCTCGGCGCGGTGAACCACGAACGGCTGCAGAAACAGATCGACCAGGTGACGCAGGCCTACGGTCTCGCCAGCTCGCCCGCGATCGATCAGCTCTTCAACCCCAAGTTCCTGCCGCCGGCGCAGGACCGGCAGGTCAAGTAACCGCTTGAGATTCCCGCAGCTGCTTCTCGACGGCGCCGCCCGCCGCCCGGAGCGGACGGCGCTGCACTGGATCGACCGCGACCGGCGCCTCACCTGGGCCGAGGCCGCAGCCGGGATGGAGCGCGTGGCGGGTGCGCTCGCCTCCCTCGGCGTGAAGAAAGGCGATCGGGTGGCGATCTTCGCCCACAACGGGAACGACTACGTGCTCGCCATGTTCGGCGCCTGGCGGCTCGGCGCGATCTCCGTCCACGTCAACGTGCAGTACGCCGACACGCTCGACTACTACCTGAACGACAGCACGCCGAGCGTGCTGATCTACACCGGCGACCATCTGGGTACCATCCAGCGGCATCGCGCGGCGGCGAAGTCGGTGAAGCACTACGTCTGCTTCGACGGCCCTCAGGAGGACGCGCTCGCCTGGTCCGAGCTGCTCGCGGCGGCACCCGCCGCCGCGCGCGCCGACGCCGACGACGCCGATCCCGCCCATCTCTCGTACACCTCGGGCACGACGGGCAAGCCCAAGGGGGCGTTACTCGCGCACGAGCCGACGTTGCGCGCCTGCCGCTGCATCGCCGAGCGCCTGGGCTACGGGCCGGCGGACGTCACCTACGGTCCGTCGACGCTCTCCAGCTCGTATCACCTCGTCGCCAATCTGCTGCCGGGCCTGTGCGCCGGCGCGAGCGTCGGCATCGTCTCGAAATGGAACGCGACCCGGGCCTGGGACGAGATGGAGCGGCTCGGCAGCACCGTGGTTCCCACGAATGCGACCGTGCTCGCAGAGTTGCTCGAGGAGTGCCGCCGCCGCGGGCGCCCCCCGCGCGCGCTGCGGCTCGGCCTGTCGGGTGGCGGCCCGGTGCCGCCGGCGCTGAAGAGGGCTTGGCGGGACGAGCTCAACGTCACGCTTTCGGAGAGCTACGGGCAGAGCGAGTTGGGCGGGTTCGTCGGCCTCGGACCGCTCGCGCCGCCGCCCGACGGCAAGCTCCTTGCCTGCGGGCCGTCGCTGCCCGACCGCGAAGTGCGGATCATCGACCCGGCGACCGGCGGCGAGGCGCCGATCGGTCAGTCCGGCGACATCGCCATCACCGGCGGCTTCATGGTCGGCTACTGGGGCCGCCCGGAAAAGACCGCGGAGGCGATCCGCGACGGCTGGCTCTTCACCGGGGACGTCGGGCGCATGGACGCGGACGGCTACGTCTTCGTCCGGGGGCGATCGGCCGAGCGCGTGACGGTTGCCGGCGAGGCCTGGTACCCGCGCGACGTGGAGGAGGCGCTGCTCGAGCATCCGGAAGTGAGCGCGGCGGCGCTGATCGGCCAGCCCGATCGCGCGCTCGGCGAGCGCCCGGTGGTCTATCTCGTATTGGCCGAGAGCGCCAAGGCGAGCGACGCGGAGCTCCTTGGAGCCGCTGCGCAACGCCTCGGGCGCGATCTGTCGGTCCTGTCGATCAGGCGGGTCGCCTCTCTGCCGATGACCCCCACCGGCAAGATCAGCAAAGCCGACCTGAAGAAGCAGGCTCTCTAGGCGGCGCGAACGTCCTCTTCGCCGTGCTCGCGAAGCACGGCCAGCAGGCGCTTGCGCATCAGGATCCCCAGCTTGTCGGACGCCATGTTGCGCTCACGCGCCGGTTCGTCGAGGGGGACGTCGTGGTCGGTCGACTCGAGGATGTAACGGTCCTCCTCGGTTACTCTGCGGTCGAACGCGATCGCGTCCGCCGCGGGCACGTCGGCCTCGCGGTCGGAGCGCAGGCAGAACTGGATGATCTGTGAATGGGCGTCGTCGATCGGCGTGGCCGCCGTGACGATCACATGCTTCAGCCCCGATGGATAGGCGATGTGCGCGCGCCGGATGAACGGCATGAACCACGTGCCCTCGATGCGGCGCACCGTCTTCTCGCCTTCGATCCGGTTCATCCGGGCCGCAAGCTCGGTCTGCTTCACCTGGAACTCGGTCCTGGTGCGAAACCCGTAAGGCTCCGCGAACAGCTCGAACCGCGTCTCCCCGGCGTCGCGCGGGTCGCCGAAGGTTCCGCGGTGGACGAAGTTGACGTGGGCGTTGTCGAAAGAATTCTCCATCAGCCGCAGCCCGGCGCAGCGCCAGACTTCGTAGAACTGAGGGATGCGGCGGAACGCCGGATCGTCCCACTCCTCGATCTCGGGGATGCCGAGCAGCGGCGCTTCGTCCAGGCACACCCAGGCATAGCCGTAGCGCTCCCGCGCGGCATAGCTGCGCACGCGCGCGCTTTCGGGCACCCTGTCGCGCTGCAGCTGCGGGATGCGGACGCACTTGCCCGCGCGGTCATAGCTCCAGCCGTGATAGCCGCACACCAGCATCCCGCCGTCGTAGTAGCCCCGGGACAGGGCGGCGGTGCGGTGGCAACAGCGGTCCTCGAGCGCGCTCAGCTGGCCGTCGCCGTCCTTCCAGACGACGATGCGCTCGGCGAGCAGCGTGAAGGGCTTGGGGCCGTCCTCGAGATGAGAAACCGGGATGACCGGATACCAGAATCGCCGCAACGTCGGTTGCCTCGTGACCAGCATGTTTGCCCGCTCGATTCTACCGTTCCGGCGGCGCGGGCTGCAGATACCGCTCGAGCTCGACCGGGGGGTACGCGACCTTCACGTAGCGCTTCGCGGCCTCGGCCGGCAGCGTCGCGTCGATGATCGCCTTGCACACGACGCCGTGCGCGTCCGCGGCGGGATCGAGCTCGTTCCCGTGCGCGCCCGGGATCGGCACCACGTCCTCGCCCCAGTTCACGCGGGTCGCGAGCGCCCACATGACGTCGGCGGGATCGTGGATGTCGACGTCCGCGTCGACCACGATCACCGTCTTGAAGTTGACGTGGCCCGCCATCGCGGCGAGCGCGACGTTGCGCGCCTCGCCCGGCTC
>JBOIFD010000321.1:0-5685 GCA_050741515.1 Burkholderiales bacterium | reverse complement strand
GCGGGGCGGGGCGACACGGTGGGCGCGCTCGTGCGCAACCTCGAAGCGCGGATCGCGGCGGCCGGCGTGAAGCTCACGTATGGCAACGTCGCGGGCGGCCGGCCAGTCGAGCTCACGCTCGAGACGTTCGAGGTTTCGATCCCGCGTGGCGCCGCACTGCGCGGCAGCGCTCGCGGTGCGCTGCGCGGCGAGCCGGTCTCGGCGCGGATCCAGGGCGGGGATCTCGCGACGACGCTGCGCGAGGGGCGCTCGCCGATCGAGCTCACCCTGCAAGGCGCCGGCGCGAACGCACGGATCGCGGGCACGATCGCGCGCCCCGGAGCCCCGGGCGGGACCGATCTCGAGTTCCGTCTGGAAGGGCGACGTGCGGGTGACCTCGCGGCCTGGCTCGGCACGTCGCCGCGCGCGTCCGCGCCGGTCGCGCTCCACGGCCGCTTCCGCGCCGCCGGCGACGACTGGCGCCTCGAGGACTTCAAGCTGACGTTCGGGCGCAGCGAGCTCGCGATCGATGCGCACGCGACCGGCAGCGGCTCGAGCCCGTTCGTCATCGCGGCGGTGCGGAGCCCGTTGATCGACGTCCCGGAGCTGCAAAGCCTCTTCGCCGACCGCGCCGCCGCGCCGGCCTCACTCACGGAGATCGACATTCCCATCCTGCCGAAGGGCATCGATCTCGCCGACGCCGATATCGGCGTGGGCATCGAGCGCGTCGCGCTCGGACGCGGCGACCTTGCGAACGTCGCGGTCGCGGCGCGGGTGCGCGGCGGCCGCATGGGGCCGGCGCCGTTCGGTGCGACGTTCGCGGGCACGCCGTTCGGCGGCACCGTGGCGCTCGACCTGCGGGGCGAGGTTCCGGAGGCCGGACTCACGATGTCGGCCGAGAAGGTGGCCCTCGGCAAGCTGCTGCAAGCGCTCAGGATCGCGGAGGACCTCGACGCAACCGTGGACTCGCTGACCGTCGAGCTGAACGGACGCGGCAGCCGCCTCCTCGAGCTCGTCGAGCGCTCGTCGTTTGCAGCGAAGCTCCAGGGTGGGCGGCTCCGGGTGCGCGGTCCGGGCAACCGCGTGGTCGCCCACCTCCGGCTCGCGGAAGCGACGGCCGCCGCCGAGCCGGGCCGGCCGGTCACGGTTCGCGTCGACGGCGCGCTCGACCGGATCCCGGTCGGCATCCGGATCTCGAGCGGCACGCTCGCCGACTTCGCGCAGGACTCGAAGCACGTGCCGTTCTCGCTGACCGCGGAGAGCGCCGGCACGCGCCTCGCCCTCGACGGGCGGGTGACGCTGCCCGCGAGCGAGGCGACCGCCGACCTCAAGCTCGTCCTTTCGGGCGAGCGGCTCGATTCGCTGAATCGCCTCACCCGCACCGCGCTGCCGCCATGGGGACCGTGGTCGCTGGCCGGCCCGCTGCGGATCACGGCCACCGCATACGACGTTCCCGAGCTCGCCGTCACCGTGGGGTCGAGCCGGCTCACGGGGGCGGGCCGGCTCGACCTCGGCGGCGACAAGCCGCGCCTTGATCTGAGAGTCCGGGCGCCGCGGCTGCAGCTCGACGACTTCCGGCTCGCCGGCTGGTCGGCGTTCGATGGGAAACCGGAGGCGGGCGACGCGGACCTCGACGCCATCCGCGCGAAGGTCAAGGAAGCCGCGGCGCAGACCGAGGCGCTCGCGAGCGCCGACGTTCTGCGGCGGTTCGACGGGTACCTCGACGTCGAGGTCGCGGAGGTGCTCTCGGGCGCCGACCGGCTCGGCAGCGGCTGGCTGCGGCTGCAGCTCGAGAACGGGCGCCTCCTGCTCGGTCCGGCCGAGGTGAACACGCCCGGCGGCACGGTCCGGCTCGGGGGCGCGTATACGCCATCGGAGCGCGACGTCGAGGTCGCGCTCGGCGCGCACGTGGAGCGGTTCGACTACGGCATCCTCGCGCGGCGGGTTCGCCCGGACGCGGGCGCCGAGGGGCTGGTGAGCCTCGAGCTCGAGCTCGCCGGCCGGGCGCCTGCCTTGAGCGCGCTCATGGCGCACGCGAACGGCCGCATCGACTTCGCGGTCTGGCCGCGCAATCTCAGCTCGGGCGCGTTCGACCTCTGGGCGGTGAACGTCTTCCTCGCGCTCCTGCCCGAGCTCGATCCGTCGGCGGAATCGCGGGTCAACTGCGCGTTCGCGCGGTTCGATCTCCGTGACGGCAAGCTCAGCGACGACGCGATGCTGATCGACACGAGCCGCATCCGCGTGACCGGCCGGGGCGGCGTCGATTTCGGCGACGAGACGCTCGCGTTCCGGTTCGCGCCGCGAGCGAAGGAGCCCCAGCCCTTCAGCCTGGCGACGCCGGTCGAGGTGACCGGCACCCTGACCGACTTCCGCGTCGGCCCGAGCGTGGGCGACGCGCTCGCCACCGTGCCGCGATTCCTGGGCTCGCTCCTCCTCGCGCCGCTCGCAGCGCTCGGCGTGGAGCTGGTGCCGCGCGACGGGGGGGACGTCTGCGCCGATCCGCTGCGGGCGCCCCGGGCGGCGCGTCACTGAAACTCGACGATCGGCTGATCGACGACGAGGCTGTCGCCGGCCTTCGCGAGCAGCGCTTTCACGACCGCGTCGTTCTCGGCGCGCAGGACGTTCTCCATCTTCATCGCCTCGATCACCGCGAGCTTCTCGCCGGCCTTGATCTCCTGGCCGGGCGCGACCGTGATCTCGGTCAGGAGCCCCGGCATGGGCGAGAGCAGGAACTTCGAGAGATCGGGCGGGGCTTTGAGGGGCATGAGCGCCTGCGCCCGGGCGGCGTGCTCGGTCAGCACGAGCACCACGGCCTCGACGCCGCCGTGGACCATGCGGTACTTCATCCCGAGGCGCTCGAGCTGGACGTGCACGCGCCGGCCGTTCAGCGTGCCGGTGAACAGGGGCTCACCGATCTTCCAGTCGGACAGCACCGCGAACGCGGCACCCTCCCGGAAGACTTCCTGCCCGCCCGCAATCGAGCGGATCCGCACCGGATGCGGCTCGCCTCTCAGCCAGACGATGCGCGTGTCGCCGAGGTCGCGCTCGTGGCCCGGGACCTGGCTGGCGATCTTTGCCGAGCGCTCGGCGTAGCGCCAGTGGACCGCGGCCGCGACGGAGATGAAGAGGTTCGGATCGTCGATCGGCGCCGCGGCGGGCTTGTACCCGGTCGGGAACTCCTGAGCGATGAACCCGGTGTCGAACCTGCCGGCGCCGAATCGCGGGTGCCGCGCGACCGCGGCGAGGAAGGCGACGTTCGTCGCCGGCCCCTTGACCACGAACGCGTCCAGCGCCTCAGCGAGCCGCGCGCGCGCCGCGTCGCGGCCCGTGCCGTGGCAGATGAGCTTGGCGACGAGCGAATCGTAGTGCACCGACACCTCGCCGCCCTCGTACACGCCGGTGTCCACGCGCACCTCGCCCGCGCGCTCCGGCGGCGGCCGGAACTGGATGAGCCGGCCGGTCGAGGGCAGGAAGTTCCGTGACGGGTCCTCGGCGTTGATCCGCGCCTCGATCGCCCAGCCGGTCCGGGTCACGTCGTCCTGCTTGAACGGCAGCCGCTCGCCGGCGGCGACGCGGATCATGAGCTCCACGAGATCGAGCCCGGTGACGAGCTCGGTCACCGGATGCTCGACCTGGAGCCGGGTGTTCATCTCGAGGAAGTAGAAGCTGCGATCGGCGCCGACCACGAACTCGACGGTGCCGGCGGACCGGTACTTCACCGCCTTGGCGAGCGCGACCGCCTGCTTGCCCATCGCCGCCCGGGTCTTGTCGTCAAGGAACGGCGAGGGCGCCTCCTCGAGCACCTTCTGATGGCGGCGCTGGATCGAGCACTCGCGCTCCCACAGGTGCACGACGTTGCCGTGCGCGTCGCCGAGCACCTGCACCTCGATGTGACGCGGCTGCTCGATGAACTTCTCGATGAAGACCCGGTCGTCGCCGAACGCGCTCCGCGCCTCGTTCTGGCAGCTCACGAAGCCGTCGCGGGCCTCGGCGTCGGAGCGCGCGATGCGCAGCCCCTTGCCGCCGCCGCCCGCGCTCGCCTTGATCATCACCGGGTAGCCGACCTTGCGCGCGACCGCCGCGGCGTGGTCGGCGTCGCGGATCACGTCCGTGACGCCCGGGATGACGTCGACCCCGGCCTTCTCCGCGAGCTTCTTCGACGCGATCTTGTCGCCCATGCCGGCGATCGCCTCGACGTTCGGGCCGATGAACGCGATCCCGGCGGCGGCGAGCGCCCGGGCGAAGCGCTCGTTTTCCGCCAGGAACCCGTAGCCCGGGTGCACCGCTTCGGCGCCGGTCTGCCGGCACGCTGCGACGATGCGGTCGATCGCGAGGTAGCTTTCCGCCGAAGGCGGCGGGCCGATCCGCACCGCCTCGTCGGCGCGCGCGACGTGCAGCGCGTCCTTGTCCGCGTCCGAATACACCGCGACGGTCCGGAGGCCCATGCGCCGCGCGGTGCGGATCACCCGGCAGGCGATCTCGCCGCGATTCGCGATCAGGATTTTCTTGAACATCTGGGGCGAAGCGGGCTCTGCAACCGCGGTGGCGGCTACAGGGGGATGTTCGAGTGCTTGCGCCAGGGGTTCTCGAGCCGCTTGTCCTTGAGCATGGCGAGCGAGCGGCAGATGCGCCGGCGCGTCTCGCGCGGCATGATCACGTCGTCGATGAACCCGCGGTGGCCGGCGACGAACGGGTTCGCGAACTTCTGCCGGTACTCCTCGGTGCGCTCGGCGATCCGCTCGCGGTCGCCGAGGTCCTTGCGGAAGATGATCTCGACCGCGCCCTTCGGCCCCATCACCGCGATTTCCGCCGACGGCCACGCGAGGTTCACGTCGCCCCGCAGGTGCTTCGAGCTCATGACGTCGTAGGCCCCGCCGTAGGCCTTGCGCGTGATGACGGTCACCTTCGGCACGGTGGCCTCGGCGTAGGCGAACAGCAGCTTCGCGCCGTGCTTGATGATCCCGCCGTGCTCCTGGGCGACCCCGGGCAGGAACCCGGGCACGTCCACGAACGTCAGGATCGGGATGTTGAAGCAGTCGCAGAACCGGACGAACCGGGCGCCCTTGATCGAGCTCTTGATGTCGAGGCAGCCGGCGAGGACGAGCGGCTGGTTGGCGACGACGCCGACCGGCTGGCCCGCCATGCGCGCGAAGCCGACGACGATGTTCTTCGCGTGCTCGGGCTGGATCTCGAAGAACTCGCCTTCGTCGGCCACCTTGAGGATCAGCTCCTTGATGTCGTAGGGCTTGTTCGGGCTGTCGGGCACCAGCGTGTCGAGCGCGGCGATCTCGCGGTCCGCGGGGTCGTCGGTCGGCCAGACCGGCGGCTTCTCCCGGTTCGAGCCGGGAAGGTAGTTCACGAGCCGGCGGGTCATCATCAGCGTCTCGACGTCGTTCTCGAACGCGCAGTCGGCGACGCCGGATTTCGTCGCGTGCGTGATCGCGCCGCCGAGCTCCTCGTGCGTCACCTCCTCGTGGGTCACCGTCCTGACCACGTCCGGCCCGGTGACGAACATGTAGGAGGAGTCCTTCACCATGAAGGTGAAGTCGGTCATCGCCGGCGAGTAGACCGCGCCGCCGGCGCACGGGCCCATGATCAGCGAGACCTGCGGGATCACGCCGGACGCGAGCACGTTGCGCTGGAACACCTCGGCGTAGCCGCCGAGCGAGGCGACGCCTTCCTGGATGCGCGCACCGCCCGAGTCGT
>JBOIFD010000320.1:0-10091 GCA_050741515.1 Burkholderiales bacterium | reverse complement strand
GGCCGACCCCACAACCGCGAGCGGCGCCGAGAGCACGTGGCGGGAGTTCTGGAACGCGCAGCTCACTGCGAACCTCGCCGCGCTTTTCGGCTCCACCGATCCCGCCGCGCTCGCCGAGCTCCAGGCGGACGCCGAGTGGGTTTCGCTCCGCGGCGGCGACGTCCTCTTCCGGCGCGGCGACCCGGGGAACGCGGCCTACACCGTGCTGAGCGGGCGGCTGCGAGTCATCGACGACACCGCGGGCGAGCGGGCATTGAACGAGATCGGCGCCGGCGAGATCCTCGGCGAGATGGCGCTCCTCTCGGCGGAGCGGCGCTCGGCCACGGTCCTCGCCGTACGCGACTCGCTGCTCGCCCGGCTCCCGGCGGCGGCCTTCCATCGCCTGATCGAGCGGCAGCCGGCCGCGCTGCGTCGGATTAGCGCGCTGCTCAGCCAGCGGCTGCGAAATCAGAGCGCGACCGCGGGGCGCGCGCGAGCCGTGGTACGAACGCTTGCCATCGTGCCTGCCGGTGCGGGGCCCGAAGCCGCGGAGTTCACGCGGCGGCTTGCCGACGCCCTCGCGCTGCGTGGCGCCACGCTCCACCTGGATGCCCGGCGCGTGGACCGGGCGCTCGCGGCTGACGGGATCGCGAGTTGCGCGGAACATGACCCGGCGAGCCGCCGGCTCGTGCAATGGCTGAACGAGCAGGAGCTTGCGCACCGCTTCGTGCTCTACGAGGCCGATCCGCTGCTCTCGAGCTGGACCGAGCGGACCGTTCGCCAGGCCGATCACGTGGTGTTCGTCGCCGATGCCGCGGCGCGGCCGGAGCCCGGCGCGGCCGAGCGGGATCTCGCCGCGCGCTGGCGCAGTGCGCGCGCCCCGAGGCGCAGCCTCGTCCTCGTGCGGGATGCCGGTGCGCCCGCGCCTGGCGACACGGCGGCCTTCCTCGCGGTCCGGGAGGTCGACTGCCACTACCACGTCGGCATGGACCGGGCGGAGGACTTCGCTCGCCTCGCACGCTGCCTGACCGGGGCGGGCATCGGCCTCGTGCTCGGCGGTGGAGGAGCGCGCGGCTTCGCGCACCTGGGCGTCCTGCGCGCGCTCGCCGAGGCGGACGTCCCCATCGACTGGGTGGGCGGGACGAGCGTCGGCGCGATCATCGCCGCGCTCGTCGCGCAGCGGCTCTCCCCCGGCGAAGCGCTCGCGCAGTGCAAGGCGCACTTCTCCTCGCTGAAGGATCCCACGCTCCCGGTCGTCGCCTTGCTCGCCGGCCGGCGGATCCGCGCCAAGCTCGAGCGCGTGTTCGGCACCACCGCGATCGAGGACTTGCCGCTTCCTTATCTGTGCGTTTCGACCAACCTCTCGCGCGCGGCGCAGGGCATGCACGAGCGGGGCCCCCTGGTGCGCGCGATCCGCGCGAGCATCGCGCTGCCGGGAGTCCTGCCGCCGGTGAGCCTGGGCGGGGATCTGCACGTCGACGGCGGGCTCGTGAACAATCTGCCGATCGACGTGATGGCAGCGAAGCCGGAGATCGGCACCGTCCTCGCGGTCGACGTGAGCGCCGAGGTCGAGATGCGGGCGTCGTCGGATCGCAGCCTCGAGGTCTCCGGGTGGCGCATGCTCTGGGAGCGGATTCACCCGGGGGCCGCGCGGAGCGAGATGCCCTCGATCATGAGTCTCCTCACGCGCAGCGCGCTGGTGGCGAGCGTCTACTGGACCCGCGAGCGGCGTGCGGCCGAGGCGGCGAGCCTGTACCTGCGTATTCCCATGGCCGATCTGCGCCTGCTCGCGTTCGACCGGATCGACGAGATCGTCGCGCGCGGCTACGAGGCCACGCGCGGCGCGATCCGCGCCTGGTCGAGCGAGCGCCCGCGCTAGCGGCGGCGCGTGATCGCGTAGTCTCCGGGGGCGAGGGCGCCCGCGCGACAGAGCCGATTGAGAAGCTGGTAGGCGGCGACGAACGTCGGCGAGCCTTCGAGCCAGGCGTCGAACTGGCGGTCGAGGAACGGGTCGGGGCCGCCGTGAACGAAGGCGACGACCGAGCGGCCCGCCTTCAGGCCGAGCTCGGATGCGGCGGAGAAGAGGCGCTTCGCGGGGAACGTCTCCCGCACCAGGCGCTCAAGCTCGCGTGCCTCGATGACCTTCATTCCAGAGCCCCTTCATGGCCGTGCCGCTGGATGACAGCATAGACGCCGGCGCCCGGTCGACTCTGCGAACCACGGCGGGCGCACCAAGTGAACGATTCACGCCCGCGTCCGGCCGAGCAACCCCGGCCATCGGGGAAAGAAAAAGCCCGGCCGCAGCCGGGCTTTTCGTCGGGGCTGGTGCAATTACTGCGCCGGGACGCCGCCGGTGCCGAGATTGTAGAACTCGTCGGAGCTGGTCACGGCGGACGAACCCGCGTCGCTCACGTATTGCGTCATCTCGATCCCGCGCGCGTTCGGCATGAGATCGATCCCGTCTTCGCTCGCGGCGGCAAGCGGGGCGGCGGCGACAAAGCCGAGGGCGGCGATCAGAATGGCAAGCTTCTTCATGGTGAGACTCCTGTCGGTAAGGTTGGGTGGTCTCAGCTGTCCTCCCTCCGGAACCGTTTCCAGCGAAGCGCTGATGGAGAGCATCGTCGCGCTTTCCGGGAAGAGAATCCGTGACCGGTGACGGCCCGATCTTGTGAACTGTGCACACCGGGCGGCCGATGGGACTGGGCCGGGGTCGCCCGACGGTGGCGACGCCTGGCGCCTGCCGCGACGGTGCGCGTCCCGGGCTGAAGCCCGAATAGCGCGCGCGGCTCAGCGTTATTGCGACGACGACCCGCCGAAGTACCCCGGGTCGACCTCGCCCGCGTAGCACACCGGCGAGCTCAGAGCGCTCGGCTCGCCGGCGGGCGGCGCGCCGAGGAACTCGAGCCGCCCGCCGTCCCGGCGGTAGATCCCGCGCTCGGTGACGATCCAGTCCATCGGGACGTCGTGCGGCTGCGGATGGATCGTGTCGAGGTGCGCGCCCTCGTACGCGATGCCGATCACGACCGGCTTCGCCGTCATGGCCGCCAGCGTGCGGTCGAAGAACGCCCCGCCGTAGCCGAGCCGGTAACCGGCGTCGCCGAAGCCCACCATCGGCAGCAGGACCGTGTCGGGCTGCACCTCGCGGCTTTCCGCCGGGTAGGGGATGTCGTACACGCCGCGCGCCAGCCGCACGCCCGGGTGCCACTCGCGAAAGACGAGCGGCGTGCGCGGCGCGACGACCACCGGCAGCGCGGTGGTCGCACCCCGGTCCCGCAGCCGCCGCGCGAGGAACCGGGCGTCGTACTCGTTCTTGTACGGCCAGCAGAAGGCCACGACCCCGCGCGCGAGATTGGGGAACCCGCGCTCCAAATGGCGGTCGATCGCCGCGCAATGTTGCAGGATTGTCAAAGGATCGAGCGCAACTCGCTCGCCGAGGAGCCGGGCACGCAGCTCCCGCCGCCAAGCCTTGACTTCGTCGGGCGTCATGGCGTTCTCCAGGGCGGAAACGAGCGCCAGAATCGGCGGATTCGGGTCCACCGTGTGCTATTCTTCGCGCGCTTGGTGAGCATCGTCCGCGCTATGGTACCCATCCCGCGCGCCGTGCGGTTCGTCGCGGCGGCCGTGCTCGCCGTGCCGCTTGCGGCCGGGGCCGCGCCGCGCGGGAAGCCGTCGCCGGACGATCACTTCCTCGCCGCCCAGGAGGCGTTCGAGAAGGGCCGCGCCCCGCAGCTCGCGACCCATGCCGCGGCCCTGCGCGGTCACGTCCTCGAACCGTACGTCGAATACTGGACGCTCCGGCTCGCGATCGACGAGCTGCCGGCCCCGACCGCGCGCGACTTCCTCGTCCGTTACAACGGCGCGCTCGTCGCCGAGCTCCTCCGCCGCGACTGGTTGAAGGCGCTCGCCCGGAAACAGGCGTGGGACGCGTTCGAGGCCGAGGTGCCGAGCGTCGTCGGCGACGATCCGGAGCTCGCGTGCCTCGCGCTGCAGGCGCGGTGGCGGCGCGGGGACGGGTCGGCGCTCGAGGAGTTCCGGCGCGTCTGGACCAGCCCGCGCGACCTGCCCGACGGCTGCGCCCCGATCGCCGAGAGCGAGATCGCGGCCGGCCGCCTGACCGCGGGGGACGTCTGGGGACGCGCGCGGCTGCTGTTCGAGGCCGGGCAGTTCACCGGGGCGAAGCGCCTGCTGGGCGCGCTGCCGCCGGCCGAGGCGCCCGACGAGCGCGCGTTCGACTCGGTCCGGCGCGGGGCGCAGCGGTTCCTCGCGGGCGCCGAGAAGCTCGACCTGAAGAAGCGGTCGAACCGCGAGCTCGTGCTGTTCGCGCTCGCGCGCACCGCGCGCGGCGAGGTCGAGGTCGCCGCGGCTCACTGGACCCGCAGGCTCCAGGACCGGTTTCCGCCCGAGGACCAGGCCTGGGCCTGGGGTCAGCTCGGTGCCCACGGCGCACGCCAGCATGATCCGCGGGCCCTCGAGTGGTTCGCCAACGCCAACGGGATCCGGCTCCGCGACGACCAGCTCGAGTGGCGCGCGCGCGCGGCGCTGCGCGCGGGCGACTGGCGGGAAGTGCGGGCCGCAATCGAGGCGATGACGCCGCTCGGCCGGAACGAGCCCGCATGGCTCTACTGGCACGGCCGCGCGCGCCGCGCGCTGGGGCAGACCGAGGAAGGGCAGATCCTGCTCGCCCGCGTCGCCGGCGAGCACCACTTCTACGGCAAGCTCGCGCTCGAGGAGCTCGGCCGTTCGCTCGCCATCCCGCCGCGCGGTTACACGCCCACGGCGTCCGACCTCGCCGAAGCGGCAGCCAACCCCGGCCTGCAGCGCGCCGTCACGCTGCTGCGGCTCGGCCTGCGGTTGGAGGGCATCCAGGAGTGGAACTGGACGGTGCGCGGCATGGACGACCGGCAGCTCCTCGCCGCGGCCGAGTACGCGCGCTCGAACGAGATCTGGGACCGCGCGATCTTCACCGCCAACCAGACGGTGGGCCTGCACGACTTCAGCGTCCGGTTCCCCGCGCCGTACCGCGCCGTGTTCAGCGAGCAGGCACGCTCGCAGGGGCTCGACGAGGCCTGGGTGCTCGGACTGGTGCGGCAGGAGAGCCGCTTCAGCGCCACCGCCAAGTCCGCGGCCGGCGCCTCGGGCCTGATGCAGCTGATGCCGCGGACCGCGCGGTGGGTCGCGCAGCGTCTCGGGATGAAGGGCTTTTCGGCGACGCAGCTGCACGACGTCGACGTCAACATCGCGCTCGGCACGAGCTATCTCAGGTACGTGCTCGACGCGGTCGATGGTCATCCGGTGCTCGCCGCGGCGGCGTACAACGCCGGCCCCGGCCGGGCGCGCAAGTGGAAGGCCGACCACCCGCTCGAAGGCGCGATCTACGTCGAGTCCATCCCGTTCGGCGAGACCCGCGAGTACGTGAAGCGCGTGATGAGCAACACCGTGTACTACGCCGCCCTGTATGGCGGCGACGCGCGGTCGCTCAAGGCGCGTCTCGGCGTCGTCCCGTCGCGCCGCTCCGGCGAAGGCTACGAGCCGACGATCACCGGCTACGCGGCGGTAGAATAGCCGCCTTTCCCCTCCTCGAACGAGGCGGGGCGGCTCGCGAAGCGAGGCGGGGTGGTGCTCGCGAAGCGAGCCGGGGCGGTGCGCACCTTTATCCCTCTTCGCCATGGCCAGGATCTGTGTCCTCGGCGGCTCCGGCTTCGTCGGCCGCCACATCGTCGAGAAGCTCGTCGAGCGCGGCGACTTCGTCGTCGTGCCGTCGCGCCGGCGCGAGCGCGCCAAGCACCTGATCACGCTGCCCACGGTCCAGGTGGTGCAGTCCGACGTCCACGATCCGGCCACGCTCCGGCGCCTGGTCGCGGGCTGCGACGCCGTGATCAACCTGGTCGGCGTGCTGCAGAGCCGCAGCGGCGACCCCTACGGACCCGACTTCGCGCGGGCCCACGTCGAGCTGCCGCGGAAGGCGGTCGCCGCGTGCCTCGAGGCGAAGGTGCCGAGGCTCCTGCACATGAGCGCGCTGAAGGCGGCGACCGACGGCCCGAGCCAGTACCTCCGCTCGAAAGCCGACGGCGAGGCGGCGATCCTCGCGGCGCGCAACGAGCTCGCAACCACGGTGTTCCGCCCCTCGGTGGTGTTCGGCCCCGAGGACCGGTTCCTCAACCTGTTCGCGAAACTGCAGCGCTGGCTGCCGATCGTCTTCCTCGGGTCTCCCGACGCGAGGTTCCAGCCGGTGTACGTCGGGGACGTCGCGCGGGCGTTCGTCGCGAGTCTCGACGAGGAAGAGGCGGTCGGCCGGGCGTACGACCTCGTGGGGCCGATGGTCTACAGCCTGCGCGAGCTCGTGGAGTACGCCGGCCGGCTCTCCGGTCATCCGCGGCCGATCGTGGGCTTGCGCCCGCGGCTCGCCTACTGGCAGGCATGGGCGATGGAGCTCGCGCCAGGGAAGCTCCTGAGCCGCGACAACCTCCACTCCATGAGGATCGACAACGTGTCGGACGCACCGCTGCCGTTCGGCATCCGCCCGACCCCGCTCGAAGCGGTCGCGCCGGTCTATCTCAAGGGGATCTATCCGCGCTCGCGCTATAGCGTGTTCCGCTACTACGCCGGCCGGAAGACGCGCGAAGTATGACCAAACCGACCCTGGTGATCGGCAACAAGAACTACTCGTCCTGGTCGCTGCGGGGCTGGCTGCTGCTGCGCGGCTTCGGCATCGACTTCGACGAGGTGCAGCTGAAGTTCCACACCGCGGGCTGGCGCGAGAACATCGGCCGCTGGTCGCCGTCGGGGCTGGTGCCGGTGCTGTGGCTCGACGGCGAGCCGGTGTGGGACACGCTGGCGATCGCCGAGACGGTCGCCGAACGCTGGCCGGAGAAGCCGGTCTGGCCCCGCGACGCGCGCGCCCGCGCGCTCGCGCGCTCGGTCTGCGCCGAGATGCACGCCGGCTTCCGGACGCTGCGCGGCGCGATGCCGATGAACATCCGCGGCGCCTACCCCGGCAAGGGCATGAGCGAAGAGGTGCAGCGGGACGTCGACCGCATTATCGCGAACTGGACGGCGTGCCGCGAACGCTTCGGGCAGGGGGGCGAGCTCCTCTTCGGCGGCTTCACCGCCGCCGACGCCTACTATGCGCCGGTGGTTTCGCGCTTCGCGACCTACGGCGTGTCGTTGCCCGAGGTCGCGCGGCGGTACGTGGACGCGGTGCTCGCGCTCCCGCCCGTCCGCGAGTGGAGTGCCGCGGCGCGCGCCGAGCCCGAGTTCATCGCCGAGGAAGAGCCGTACGCGCAGCGCTAGCTCGCGCGCGGCCGCGGCGCAACGCCGGAATGAAGGTCTATCAGGTCGGCGGCGCGGTCCGCGACGAGCTGCTCGGGCTCCCGGTCAAGGATCGCGACTACGTCGTGGTCGGCGCGACGCCGGAGGAGATGGAGCGCCTCGGGTTCCGGCCGGTGGGCAAGGACTTCCCGGTCTTCCTGCATCCGGCGACCCACGCGGAGTACGCGCTCGCGCGCACCGAGCGCAAGACCGGCCGCGGCTACAAGGGCTTCACCGTCCACGCCGCCCCCGAGGTCACGCTCGAGGACGATCTCGCGCGCCGCGACCTCACCATCAACGCCATCGCCAGGGACGAGCACGGCAACCTGTTCGACCCCTTCGGCGGCGCCGCCGACCTGCAGGCCGGTGTGCTGCGGCACGTGAGTCCGGCGTTCGTCGAGGATCCCGTACGCGTGCTCCGCGTCGCGCGGTTTGCCGCACGGTTCGGTTTCCGCCCCGCGCCCGAGACGCTGACCCTCATGCGCGAGATGGTCGCGAACGGGGAGGTCGACGCGCTCGTTCCCGAACGCGTGTGGCAGGAGTTCGCCAAGGGGCTCATGGCCGCCGCGCCGCGCCGGATGTTCGAGACGCTCGCCGCGTGCGGCGCGCTGCCCCGGGTGCTGCCGGAGTGGTCGCGCCTCGACGGCCGCCGCGCGCTCGCCGCGCTGGACCATGCGGCAACGCGCGGCTTCCCGCTTGCCGTCCGCTATGCGGCGCTCTTCGCCGGCGGCCCGGTCGAAGCGGCGGAAAGCGTCGCCGCGCGGTTGCGGGCGCCCATCGAATGCCGCGACCTCGCGGTGCTCGCGGCGCGCTGGTCGGCAACCGTGCGCGAGGCGCGCCGGCTCGGCGCGGACGCGCTGGTCGAGCTCCTCGAGCGGGCCGACGCTTTCCGGCGGCCGGATCGCTTCGCGGAGCTCGTCGACGCGTGCGAGTGCGATGCCGCCGCCGTGGGGGACGCCGACCCGCAGCGAATCCCGACCCTGGACCGCGCGCTCGCCGCCGCGCAGGGCGTGGATGGCGGCGCGATCGCACAAGCGCACCCCAAGGACGTCGCCGCGGCGATTCGCGCCGCGCGCGTGGCAGCGGTCGCGGACGCGCTCGCCGCGCGGGGCTGACGCGTCCGCTCGCGCTAGAATCGGCGCGTTGTCGGTCATGCATGCCATGCAATCCGCCGTCGCCCGGCTCGCGCACGGCCTCCGCTGCAACCTCGTCGCCGGCGTCCGCCTCGCCGCGTTCGTCCCGGTGGGGCCGCTCGACTATCGCGTCTCGCCGGCCGACTTCACGGTGCTGTTCGGGTTCGGCGCCCTGGTCGCGGCCGGGGGCAGCTTCGTGCGCGGCGGCCTGCCGGGCAGCTTCGATTTCGGCGCGATCCCGGTCCTGCTCGCCGATATCCCGCTGGTCCTCCTCGCGTGCGTGTTGGTCGCGGCGATCCTCGCCCGGCGCGAGCTCGTGCTCGGGCTGGGCACGGCGCTCGTCGCCTCCGACCCGCTGTTCGAGGTCGTCGGCATGGCCCTCATGTTCGCGTTCGACCGGCTCTCGCCCGGGGTCGCAACGGCGCTCGGCTACGCGTTTCTCGCCTGGGGATTCGCGACGATGCTGCGGGCGCTCCTCGTTTTCGGCGGTCGGCGCGGCGTGCGGACGGCGGCGGCGGGCGCCGTGCTCGCGTGCCTGTTCGCGGCTTTCGTCCTGGTCGTGCCGCGCCCCGAGCTCTGGGTGCACGACGCGCCGGAGGCGGCCGTTGCCGAGCCGTCGATCGCCGACGAGCAGCTCTTCCACCGGCAGCAGCGGCTCCTGGACGACGCGTTCGCCGCCCTCGCACCCGAGCGCCCGGGCGTGGAGGATCTCTATTTCGTCGGCGTCGCGCCGTACGCGCCGCAGGACGTGTTCGCGCGCGAGCTCGCCGCCGTGCGGAGGCTGTTCGACGAGCGGTTCGGCACCACCGGCCGCTCGATCGCGCTCGTGAACAGCCCGGCCACGCTCGGGGACACCCCGATCGCCACCGCGACCAACCTGCGCGCCGCGCTGGAGCGGCTCGGGCGCGTGATGAATCCCGAGGAGGACGTGCTGTTCCTCTTCATCACCTCGCACGGCGATCGGCGGCACGCGCTCGCGTTCGAGCTGCCGCCGCTGCAGCTCTCGCAAGTCACGCCCACCGCGCTCGCGCGCATGCTGGGGGACTCGGGGATCAAGTGGAAGGTGCTGGTCGTCTCGGCGTGCTACTCGGGCGGGTTCGTCGAGCCGCTGCAGGACGCGAACACCGTCGTCATCACCGCCGCCGACGCCGAGAGCTCGTCGTTCGGGTGCGAGTCGGGACGCGACTTCACCTACTTCGGGCGCGCCTACTTCGACGACGCGCTGGCGCGGACGTTCTCGTTCACCGAGGCGTTCGAGGCGGCGAAGCGGACGGTCACCGAGCAGGAGCGCGCCGAGCGCCTCGCGCCGTCGAGCCCGCAGATCTTCATCGGCAACGCGATGCGCCGGAAGCTCGCCTCGCTCGAGCGGCGGCTCGCGATGCCGCGCTAGGCTGGCGTCAACGCCGCCGGGCGGCGGCGCGTTGCAGCGGCTGTATGAAGCGGTTTGGTTCCACCCTCGCGCTCGGCGTCCTCGCCGCGGCGCCCTTCGCCGTGGCGGCGCAGGAAGGACGGTTCGCCGCGGCCGACGCCGACCGGAACGGCCTGCTTTCGCGGACCGAAGTGGAACGCAGGCTGCCGCGCCTCGCGCCGCGCTTCGACGAGCTCGACCGCAACCGCGACGGCAACCTCTCCCCGGACGAGCTGCGCGCACGTGCCGGCGGGGGCAACCGC
>JBOIFD010000319.1:0-6775 GCA_050741515.1 Burkholderiales bacterium | reverse complement strand
GATTCCGGCTTGCGCCGGAATGACGGTGCGATATCTGCTAATGTTCGCGCCGCCGGCGGCGGTCCCACCGCCGCCGCCGCCCGTCCCACCCGCGCCGTGAAACTCGTCTGGATGCGAACCGCGCTCGCGCTGGGCGTGTGCGCCGTCGCGGCGCTGATCGTGTGGGCGGCGGCCGGGCCGGCGTGGGCGCTCGGCACCTTCGCGGTCGGACCGGCGCTGGTGCTCGCGCGCCATCTCGTCAACCTGCGCGCGCTGGTCGCGTGGCTGCGCAACCCGTCGAACACGCCGGTGCCGCTCGGCTCCGGGGTCTGGGAGCAGGTCTTCTCCCAGCTCCACCGCCTGATGCGCGCGACGACCCAGCACCAGCATCGCCTGACCGCGCAGCTCGCGCGCTTCCGCAGCGCCGCCCAGGCGATGCCCGACGGCGTGATCGTGCTCGACGCGGACGACCACATCGGCTGGGCGAACGCCACCGCCGAGCGCTACTTCGGGCTCGACGCGCGCCGCGACCACGGCCAGCCGATCCTGAACCTCGTCCGCAACCCCGACCTCGTGAGCTACCTCAAGGGGGGCGCGTACGGCCAGCCGCTCACGCTGCGGCTCGCGCGCGACGACGAGCTCGTGCTCAGCCTGCGGATCGTGCCCTACGGCCAGGACGAGAAGCTGCTGCTGTCGCGGGACATCACGCAGTGGGAGCGGCTCGAGACGATGCGCCGGGACTTCGTCGCCAACGTGTCGCACGAGCTCAAGACGCCGCTCACGGTCGTGAGCGGGTTCCTGGAGACGATCGCCGACGGCAACGTCCGGCTCGAGGAGCCGCGCGGCCAGCAGGTGCTGGCGCTGATGCGCTCGCAGACCGACCGGATGCTGCGGCTGATCGACGATCTGCTCACGCTGTCGGCGCTCGAGTCGAGCGCGCAGCCGGCGCGCGAGGCGCCGATCGACGTGCATCAGTTCCTGCGCGCCGTGGCCGAGGAGGCGCGGGCGCTCTCGGCCGGCCGGCAGACGATCCAGCTGCGGCTCGGCCCGCCGGCGACGCTCCGGGGCGACGAGCACGAGCTCGGGAGCGCGATCGTGAACCTGGTGTCGAACGCGATCCGCTACACGCCCAAGGACGGCCGGATCGCGATCGAGTGGGCCGAGCGCGACGGCGAGGGCTGGATCACGGTCGAGGACACCGGCATCGGGATCGAGGCGCTGCACCTCCCGCGGCTCACCGAGCGGTTCTACCGCGTCGACACCGGCCGCTCGCGCGACACCGGCGGCACCGGGCTCGGGCTCGCCATCGTCAAGCACGTGCTGACGCGGCACCAGGCGCGGCTGGAGGTCGCGAGCGAGGTCGGGAAGGGCAGCCGGTTCACGGCCGCGTTCCCGCCGCGGCGCGTGCACTGGCTGGCGAGTCAGATCCTGACGGCGGAGCCGACCACCGAGAAGTTGGCGCGGTCGTAGTCGTAGCCGCGGTGGACGAGGCCGGCGAGTTTGACCCGCAGCAGCTCGTCCTCGTCCTTCAGCTCCAGCTCCCGCCCGTGCTGGTACCACCCCGACGGGAGCACGACCGAGCCCGGCTGGCTCGACGCGTTGGGGAGCAGGAACGCCTGCATGTACGCCTCGGGGGCGCTGGTCGACGAGCTCGCCGAGCGCGCCGCGATGCCCTTGGCGAGCCCCGGCAGCGCCGACGCGCCGATCGTCAGCGATTGGTCGATCCCGGCCATCAGCCAGCGCACTTCCGACAGGATGAACCCGCGCGCGCCGTTCGGGCGCAGCGCGACGAGCTGTCCGAGCGCGAGCCGTTCGCCCGGCCCCTTGCGGCGCAGCCGGAACCCGTTCGCGCTCTCGTCGAGCGTTTCCCACTTCTCGGCGGAGAACGCCGCGACCTCCTCGGTGGTCGCGGCCGCCGTGCCCTGGTAGATGTGGATCTGCTCGGCGTCGCGGCGGGAGTAGTCCCAGTGGCGCGACGCGCTCTTGAACGCCCGGCCGCTGACGGCGAGGTGGATGGAGTCGAAACCGCTCACGAGCTCGGTGCGGGCGGCGACCAGCCGCCGCGTGAACTGCCGCGACGCCGGGGCCTCGACCCAGGCGCGCAGCAGCGTGTTCAGCAGCCGCCCGGCCTCGGGCTGCACGACGTCCTTGCCCAGGCCGAGCGTCTGCGGATCGACGCCGGCGTCGAGCTTCTTGATGCGGCTGCGGAGGCTGCGGCGCAGATTCGCGGGCTGGAGAAAGCGCATCGTCGCGGTCGCGACTTCGCGCGCCGTCCAGGCCGGCGCCTGGTTGGCCGCGAGATCGATCGCGTAGCTCCCCGCATCCTCCGCCGCCGGCGCGAGCTCGACCTTGTAGGCCCACATGGTCGCAAAGCGGCGCGTCCACGCGAGCTCGCGGATGCCGAGCGCGTAGGGGTTGGCGAGCGCGAGCAGCAGCGCGCGGATGTACACCTCGGCGCACGTCGACACCGACTTGGAGCGATAGCCGGCGGACACCGTGGTCATCGCGAGCCCCGCCTCGTCCGCGGTGCGGTAGAGCTGGTGGAGGTCGCGCCACTGCTCGCCGTCGACCTCGCGGCGCGAGCGGTAGTGGGCGAGCATCAGCTCGGCGATGCAGTCGAGCGAGCGCTGCGCGACGAGCGGCCTCTGCCTGGCGAGGTCCGCGCTCCCGTCCTCGATCGCGCTGCGCAGCAGCCGGCGATACGCGCGGCCGAGAGTGGTCCACAGGTCGAACACCTGCTCGAACGCGGCGATCTCGAAGTCCTTGAGCGGGAGCGGGCGGCCGGCGTAGCGCTTCGCGTGCTCGGCCTGCGCGACCACGATCGGCTCGCGCAGCCGCTCGAGAATGTCGACCAGCGCGCTCTCCGCAGGCGGCACCTCCTCGAGCGATTCGAGCAGCCCCGTGAGCTCGCGGCACGCCTGCTTCGGATCGGCGAGCGCGGCGCGCGCGAGCCAGGCTTCGCAGCTCTTGAGGTCGGTGACGACCGGCTGCTCGGTGGGCTGAAAGCTCGGCATGTGAGATCGCTGGCGTGCGCCCATGGTGGGGCTCCGGGCCCCGCTATGCAAACGGCATGCAGTATATCGCCCATTCCGTTGATTTGGTTGAGCCTTCGTTGGCGTCCGGCGGCGTGTCCGGCCCCCAGGCGCGAGACAAAAGTCACAGGCGGGCGGCGAGGAGGGCGGCCAGCCGCTCGCGATCGAGTCGCCGCGCCGGCGCGGTGGCGCGGGCCGGGGCGGCCCAGATCGGGGCGGGGAAGTGGCGGTCGTCGCGGAAGCGCGGGATGACGTGCCAGTGAACGTGCGGCACGACGTTGCCGAGGCTCGCGAGGTTGACCTTGTCCGGCGCGAGCGCCTCGCGGAGCGCCTGCTCGGTCGCGAACACCGCGCGCATCAGGCGTGCGCGCTCGGCCTCCGCGAGGTCGGTCATCTCGGCCGCGTGGCGGTCGAGGATGACGCGGCAGAACCCCGGGTAGTGCGGATCGGCGACCAGCACGATCCGGCAGAAGCCGTCGCGCCAGAGGACCTCGCCGCCGTCCGCGCGGCAGAGCTCGCAGGTCGCCGCGGTGCTCGACACGGCGACGATTCTAGTGGCTACTGCCGGGACCGGGAAACCGCGCTGCAGCACCGTCCCGGCGGCCGGTTGCGGCGCCGGTCGCGCCGGGAGGAGAATCCTGGTCCCCCCTGGAGGATCCCATGCCGCGCAGACTTCCGATCGCCTGGCTGCTCGTGACGATGTTCGCGCTGGGCGGCCCCGCGCTCGCCCAGCCCTATCCGGCGAAGCCGGTCCGCATGGTCGTCGGCTTCCCGCCCGGCGGCGGTACGGACATCATGGCCCGGCTGCTCGCGGCGAAGCTGCCGGAGCTCCTCGGCCAGCCGTTCGTCGTCGAGAACCGTCCCGGCGCCGCCACCAACATCGCCACGGAGCACGTCGTGAGATCGGCCCCGGACGGCTACACGATCCTGGTGACCACGGCGACGATGGCGATGAACTCGTCGTTCTACAGGAAGCTGCCGTTCGACGTGCTGCGCGACCTCGCACCGGTCTCGATCTTCTCCGACAGCCCGAACGTCCTCGTGGTGCGCGGCAGTATCGCGGCCAAGGACGTCGGTGAGGTGGTCGCGCTCGCGCGCGCCAAGCCGGGCGTGCTGAACTACTCGTCCGCCGGCACCGGCACGACCCAGCACCTGACCGGCGAGCTGTTCAAGCTGCGAACCGGAACCGATATCGTGCACGTGCCGTTCAAGGGCACCGGGCCATCGCTCACGACGCTGATCGCCGGCGACGTCGACATGACCTTCGCCAACATTCCGGCGATCCTGCCCCACGTCCGGGCCGGGCGTCTGCGGGCGCTCGCCGTGGCCGGCGACAAGCGCTCCGAGCTGATGCCGGACGTCCCGACGATGAAGGAGGCCGGCGTCGACGGCGTGGAGGTGACGATCTGGTACGGCGTGCTCGCGCCCGCGGCGACGCCGCGCGCCGTCGTCGACACGCTGGCCGCCGCGGTGATCAAGGCCGCGCGCTCGCCCGACATCCGGAGCCGCCTGCTCGAGCAGGGCGCGGAGCCGATCGGCAACACGCCGGAGGAATTCGCCCGGCAACTCCGCGAGGAGGTGGCGCGGTGGAACAAGGTGGTCGCGGCCTCGGGCATCCGCGTCGATTGAACGCGGCTCGGCTAAACTCCGCGCTTCATTTGGCGAGGGGGGACGGAAGATGAGCAAGTTCGTGCTGGCGGTGGGGCTCGTGATCAAGCCCGACCAGGTGGACCGCTTCATGTCGATGTTGCTGGAGAACGCGAAGGCGGCGCGCGAGACCGAGCCCGGCTGCCGGCAGTTCGACGTCCTCGTGGACCCGAAGGACCGCACCCGCCTGATGCTGTACGAGGTCTACGAGGACGAGGCGGCGTTCCAGGCGCATCAGCAGACGCCGCACTTCAAGCGCTACATCGCCGAGGGAATCCCGCTCCTGCAGTCGCGCGACCGCTTCATCTTCCGGCGCGTCGCGCCCTAGGCCGCCGCATCGCCGTGCTCACGCTGCGGAGCTTCCTCGGCGGCGAGTGGCGCGCGGGATCGGGCGAGCCGCAGACGCTCGTCAACCCCGCGACCGAGGAACCGCTGGCCCGCGCGGGGAGCGACGGCGTCGATCTCGCAGCGGCGCTTAACTACGCGCGCCGGCAGGGCGGGCCCGCGTTGCGCGCGTTGAGCTTCGCCGAGCGCGGGGCATTGCTGAAGGCGACGGCGGAGGCGCTGCAGAAGGGGCGCGACGAGCTGCTCCAGCTCGCGATCGCGAACGGGGGCAACACCCGGTCGGACGCCAAGTTCGACATCGACGGTGCGATCGCGACCCTGCACGCCTACGCCGAGATCGGTGCCGGGCTGGGCGCGGCGCGGTTCCTCCTCGACGGCGAGGGCATCCAGCTCGGCCGGTCGCCGCGTTTTCACGGCCAGCACGTTGCGGTGCCCCGGCTGGGCGTGGCGGTGCACGTCAATGCCTTCAACTTCCCGGCGTGGGGCTTCGCGGAGAAGGCAGCCGTGGCGCTGCTCGCCGGGATGCCGGTGCTCAGCAAGCCGGCGACGAGCTCGTCGATGGTGGCGCACCGGATCGTGGAAATCCTCGTCGAGAAGAGGGTTCTCCCCGCCGGTGCGCTGTCGCTGCTGGTCGGCAGCCCGCGCGACCTCGTGTCGCACCTCGGCGCTCAGGACGTGCTGGCGTTCACCGGATCGAGCGATACGGGCGCGCAGATCCGCGCGGCGCCCAACGTGATCCGCGAGTCGGTGCGGGTGAACGTCGAGGCGGACAGCCTGAACGCGGCGGTGCTCGGGCCGGACGTCGGGCCGGGCTCCGAGATGTACGAGCTCGCCCTCGACGACGTCGCGCGCGACATGACGCAGAAGGCGGGCCAGAAGTGCACCGCGATCCGGCGGGTCCTCGTTCCGGCGGAGATCGCGGCGCGCGTGCGGGACGATCTCGTCGCGCGAGTCGGCGCCGTGCGCGTGGGCAATCCGGCGCGCGAGGACGTGCGGATGGGCCCGCTGGCCACGGCGTCCCAGCTCGCCGACGTGCGCGAGGGCGTCGGACGGCTGGGTGCGGAAGGGCGGCTCGCGTTCGGTAGCGCCGCGCCGTTCAACGCCGCGGGCGTCGATGCGGGCCGGGGTTTCTTCATCTCGCCGGTGGTCGTGGAGGCCCCGGCCGGCGCGACGGCCGTTCATTCGCGCGAGGTCTTCGGTCCGGTCGCGGCGCTCCTGCCGTATTCGGGGCAAGCCACGGAAGCGGCGGACATCGTCGCGCGCGGCAACGGCGGCCTCGTGGCTTCCGTCTACGCGGAAGACACCGGGTGGCTCGGCGAAGTCGTGTTCGGCCTCGCGCCGCTGCAGGGACGGATCTTCCTCGGCCATCCGAAGATCGAGCTCTCGCCCGGTCCGGGAACCGTGCTGCCGCAACTCGTCCACGGCGGACCGGGCCGCGCGGGCGGGGGCGAGGAGCTCGGCGGCCCGCGCGGGCTCGCGTTCTACATGCAGCGCGTGGCGCTCGAGGGCTCGCGGCCGGTGATCGCGAAGGTGCTCGGGACCGGGTCGGGCTGAGCGCCGGCCGGCGGCGCGGTTGCGCGCCGCGCGGCGCAACCGCGAAGCGAACGACGTTCTCGACTGCGCTATGCGAACGCGGCGCGCGGACGGCGCGGGCGCAGCATGAACCCGCAGAGCCAGAACCACGCCAGCGCCGCGAGCAGGTGCTTCAAGGCGTGGCCGCCCATCACGCCCCCGAGCGAGTAGACCCACCCGTCGAGCAGCTTGTCGAACGG
>JBOIFD010000318.1:0-3392 GCA_050741515.1 Burkholderiales bacterium | reverse complement strand
GCGCCGCTCGGGATCGGGCTCGAGCTCGCCGGGTTCCTCGCACCCAAGGCGAGATCGGGCCGCCAGCTGGTGCTGCACGTGACGGAAATCAGATTCGTGGAAGGAATGGCGCATGCCCCCACCCAGCAGAGGTCGTAGCGGCGGTCGCAAAGGCAAGGACGGCCGCAAGGACGGTCGCGGTCGCGAGCGCGGCGGTTCGCGGCAGCTCTTCAAGCGGCGCAAGTTCTGCCGCTTCACCGCCGAGAAGGTGCAGTGGATCGACTACAAGGACGTCGATCTGCTCAAGGACTTCATCAACGAGAACGGCAAGATCATCCCGGCGCGCATCACCGGCACCAAGACCGGCTACCAGCGGCAGCTCTCCGACGCGATCAAGCGGGCGCGTTACCTGGCGCTGCTCCCGTATACCGATCTGCACTGATCGGAGGCCGCCATGCAGGTCATCCTGTTGGAGAAGGTCGTCAACCTCGGGGGCCTGGGCGACGTCGTCAAGGTCAAGGACGGCTTTGCCCGCAACTACCTGATCCCGCAGGGGAAGGCAAAGCGCGCGACGCCCGGCAACCTGGCCGAGTTCGAGCACCGGCGCGGGGAGCTCGAGCGGGCGCAGGCCGACGCGCTCGCCGCGGCGGAGGCGCGCGGCGCGAAGGTCGAGGGGGCCATGGTCCAGATCACCCGCAAGGCCGGCGTCGACGGCCGCCTGTTCGGCTCGGTCACGACCTACGACATCGCCGAGGCACTGCAGGGCGTCGGGCACGAGGTCGAGCGGTCCGCCATCCGCCTGCCGCAAGGCCCGCTCAAGGCGGTCGGCGACTACCCGATCGCGATTGCGCTGCACGGCGACGTCGTCGTGCAGATCACCGTTTCGGTGCTCGGCGAGCAGGCGTAGAATCGGCACGCGTTCGCACTCGCGTGCCCGCATGGCGCAACCCCTCACTCAAGCTCCCGCCGATACCCAGCTCGTCAACCTGAGGGTTCCGCCGCACTCGATCGAGGCCGAGCAGTCGGTGCTCGGCGGCCTGCTCCTCGACAACGCCGCCTGGGATCGCATCGGCGACCTGCTGTCGGGCGAGGATTTCTATCGCGACGACCATCGCCGCATTTACCGTCACATCGCGCGGCTGATCGAGCGGGCGAAGCCGGCCGACGTCGTCACCGTCGCGGAGTCGATCGAGTCGAGCGAGGACAAGGACAAGACCGGCGGGCTCGCGTACCTTGGCACGCTCGCCCAGAACACCCCCTCGGCGCACAACATCCGGCGCTACGCCGAGATCGTCCACGAGCGGGCGGTGATGCGGAAGCTCGCGGCGATCGGGGCCGAGATCTCCGACAGCGCGCTGAACCCGCTCGGCAAGGACGTGGGGCAGCTCCTCGACGAGGCCGAATCGCGGGTCTTTCAGATCGCCGAGACCGGCGTGCGCGGGCGCGTCGGCTTCCGCGACATCCACCAGCTGCTGTCGCAGGTGATGGAGCGGGTGGACTTCCTGTACAGCCGGGAGAATCCGAGCGACATCACCGGCGTGCCCACCGGCTTCCGGGACCTCGACGCGAAGACCTCCGGGTTCCAGGAGGGCGACCTGATCATCGTCGCCGGCCGCCCGAGCATGGGCAAGACGGCCCTGGCGCTGAACATCGGCGAGCACGTCGCCGTCGCCGAGAAGCGGCCGGTCGCCATCTTCAGCATGGAGATGTCGGGGACGCAGATCGCGGCGCGGATGCTCGGGTCGATGACGCGCATCGACCAGCACAAGCTCCGTACCGGTCGGCTCACCGACGAGGACTGGAGCAAGCTCGCCGACGGCCTCGGCAAGCTCCACGACGCGCCGATCCACATCGACGAGGCCGGGGCGCTGAATCCGCTCGAGCTCCGCTCGCGCGCCCGGAGGCTCGCCCGGCAGTACGGCAAGCTCGGGATGGTGATGGTGGACTACCTGCAGCTGATGGTGACCGACGGGAGGCGGGAGGAGAATCGCGCGACCGAGCTCTCGGAAATCTCGCGCAGCCTGAAGGCGCTCGCCAAGGAGCTCGCCGTGCCGGTCGTGGCGCTGTCGCAGCTCAACCGCAGCGTCGACCAGCGTCCCGACAAGCGGCCGATCATGTCGGATCTGCGCGAGTCGGGGGCGCTCGAGCAGGACGCCGACCTCATCCTGTTCATCTATCGCGACGAGGTCTACAACCGCGACACCGCCGATAAGGGCCGGGCCGAGCTCATCATCGGCAAGCAGCGCAACGGCCCGATCGGCACCGTCGACCTGACTTTCCTCGGGCAGTACACGCGGTTCGAAAGCTACGCGGCGCCGGGGACCTTCTAGCCCCGGCGCGCAGGAAAAGAAAAAGCCCGGCGGGAAGCGCCGGGCGAGAGGACAGTCCCCGGATCCCGGGGTCGATTCAGAACCGGAACATCGAGTTGACGCTGAAGAGGTACGAGTCGGCGCGTCCGGTGCCGACGATCAGGCCGGTGGTCGGGTCGACGCCGGTCGCAGTACCGGTGCGCCCGTACCACTCCGCCTCCGCGAGCAGGCCAAAGCCGCTCGGGAAGTCGTAGCCGAAGCCGCCGCCGACCAGAACGTTGGTCTTGTAACTCGTGTTGCCGACGGTCTGGCCGAACGGGCTGCTCTGGGCGCGCGTGAACGCCGCGCCCACTTTGCCCTGCAGGTAGAAGCCGCTCGCGAACGGAATCCGCCCGACGCCGGCCACGTTCCACGAGTGCACGGCGTACTTCAGGCCGCCGGAGCTGTTGCCCAGGTCGGCATAGCTGCCTTCGAGGCCGAAGTACGGGTTGAAGCGGTAGCCGCCGAACAGCTTCCAGCCGAACCCGGTCGAATCGAACCCCTGGGTCGTGACGCTCGGGACCAAGTTCAGGTCCTGGCTCTTCATGTCGTAGTACGACACCCCGGCGCCGGCCCCGACGTACCAGGTTGGCGCGGTCGGGATCCCGGTCTGGGTGCGTTGCTGCGCCAAAGCGCCATCCGCAGCCGCTAGGATGCTGATGGTCCCGATGAGCGGGAGTGCGGTCCGAAGCAAGCCCATTTCGTTGCTCCCTAGATTGGCTTTTTTTCAAAACAGACGATTAGAGGGCCTTCTTTATACAAATTCTTGGAGACACCAGTCAACCCCCGGCGGGGAAAAAGATTTTCCCCGGTGGTGACTTATGTCGCGTCAGCGCAACGGCGTCCGCAGCGAGGCGCCTGCCGCCCGACCGGGGCTCCGGGGAAAGGGGCCGAGGAAACAGCAGGTTAGTCGGTCGCGCCGGCGGCCGGTCCCCCGGTCAGAGCACGTCGCCGGCGTGATCGGCGAGCCGCGAGCGCTCGCCGCGCTGGAGCGTCACGTGGCCGGAGTGCGACCAGTCCTTGAACCGGTCGACGACGTAGGTCAGGCCCGAGCTGCCTTCGGTG
>JBOIFD010000317.1:0-4471 GCA_050741515.1 Burkholderiales bacterium | reverse complement strand
GTGCAGGTGATCGTCGCCGGGCTGATCGGCGCGGTGTTGTTCATCGGGTCGCTGGTGCTGATCGTGAAGCTCGTGATCAGCCGGGCCGCAGGCTAGGCAACGCATTCTGGGGAGAGGAGATGAGTCTAGCGAAGACCGATCACTACTACGTGCCGCAGCCCTCGGGCTGGCCGGTCGTGGGCTCGATTGCGCTGTTCCTGCTGGCGACCGGGGCCACGATCTGGTTCAACGCCGCGCCCTGGGGCGCCTACGTGTCGCTCGCCGGGTTCCTCGTGCTCGTCTACATGATGTTCGGCTGGTTCGGGAAGGTCATCCACGAGTCCGAGGGCGGCAGCTACAACCAGCAGGTCGACGTGTCGTTCCGCTGGGGGATGAGCTGGTTCATCT
Organism: Burkholderiales bacterium; assembly: GCA_050741515.1. Classification (GTDB taxonomy): domain Bacteria; phylum Pseudomonadota; class Gammaproteobacteria; order Burkholderiales; family SG8-39; genus DATEDA01. Next base: position 4,084 of record JBOIFD010000317.1, on the reverse strand, counting down.
TCTCGGAGGTGATGTTCTTCGCCGCGTTCTTCGGCGCGCTGTTCTACGCGCGTTCGCTCGCCGTCCCCTGGCTCGGCGACCTCGAGCACAAGCTGCTGTGGCCGGACTTCTCGGCGCAGTGGCCGACCGCCGGGCCGGCGTTCGCCGAGCCGTTCACGCCGATGGGTGCGTGGGGCATCCCGGCGCTCAACACGCTGCTCCTGCTCTCCTCCGGCGTGACCGTGACCTGGGCGCACTGGGCGCTGAAGATGAACAACCGGCCCCAACTCATCCTCGGGCTGATCGCCACGATCGCCCTCGGCGTGACCTTCCTCGGCTTCCAGGCCTACGAGTACATCCACGCCTACTCCGAGCTCAACCTGAAGCTGACGACCGGGATCTACGGCTCGACGTTCTTCATGCTGACCGGGTTCCACGGCTTCCACGTGACGGTCGGCGTGATCATGCTGACGGTGATCCTCTTCCGCTGTATCGTCGGTCACTTCCGGCCCGACCACCATTTCGCGTTCGAGGCGGTGTCGTGGTACTGGCACTTCGTCGACGTCGTCTGGCTGCTGCTGTTCGTCCTGGTGTACTGGCTTTGAGGGGAGGCGACGGTCAACGGGGGGAAGCGGAGGGGAGAACGAGAACAACGAGGAGGAGGGCACCCCGCAAGGGGTGCATTGGGGAGCGCCGCACGCCGTGCGGCGCCTTTTTTTGTACGCTAGGTCAGGCGCCCCGGGATGAACCCGAGCTTGTACCCGATCATCAGCAGCAGGAACAGCGCGAGCGAGAGCGCGACGCGCACCGCCAGCGCCTTGACCGTCCGCGTCGACTGGCCCTTGTCGCGCACGAGGAAGAACAACGCCGACCCGAGCGAGATCAGGATCAGGGTGATGAGCGCGAAAACGAGGATGCGCATGGACGCCGCCGGGCGGGAGCGTCTCCAGTCTAGTCGACCGACCGCGCCGGCGCCAGGAACCTGCCCGCCGTGAGGACCTGGCGATTCCGTCCCGGGTTCGCGATGACCGCCGCGACGATCGCGTTCTGCGCGCTCACCGTCGCGCTGGGGCTCTGGCAGACCCGCCGGGCGTCGGAGAAGGAGGCCCTGCAGGCGCGGGTCGAGCGGCTCGGCGCCGAGCGGCCGCTCGCCCTGCCGACGCGGCCGGTCGCGCCGGGCGACTACGCGCTGCACCGCGTCGTCGCGCGGGGCGCGTACGCGGACCGCTTCACGATTCTGCTCGACAACCGCGTGCATCGCGGTCGCCCCGGCTTCCACGTGCTCTCGCCGCTCCGGATCGCCGGCGGAAACGTGCACGTCCTCGTGAACCGCGGCTGGATCGCCGCCGGACGGACGCGCGCGGAGCTCCCGGAGGTCGCGACGCCCGCCGGCGAGCAGGCCGTCGAGGGGCTTGCGACCGTGCCGGCCGCGCGCGTCTACGAGCTCACGGCCGACACCGTCGAGGGCCGCGTGTGGCAGAACCTCCTTCTCGACCGCTATCGCGCCTGGTCGAAGCTCGAGCTCCAGCCGATCGTGATCCAGCAGACGAACGACGCCGGCGACGGGCTCGCCCGCGAGTGGGACCGGCCCGACGCGGGCGCCGACCGGCATCGCGCCTACGCCCTGCAGTGGTTCTCGCTCGCCGCCCTCGCGGTCGTGCTCTATGTCGTCCTCAACCTCAAGCGATCCGCGCGCGGCGGCTCCTGACGCCGCAAGGCGGCGCGGGCGTCTGATCGTCGCGGCGATCTTCGCCGTCTGCGCGATGCCGCTCGTCGCCGCGCTGGTCGCCTACCATCTCTTTCCGCCCGCCGGGCGCACGAACTACGGCGAGCTGGTCGAGCCGCGGCCGATGCCTCGGACCACGCTCCAGCGCCTCGACGGGCCGGCGTTCACGCTCGCCGAGCTGCACGGCAAATGGGTGCTGCTGCAGGTCGACGACGCGGCGTGCGGCCCGCCGTGCCAGGAGAAGCTCTTCCACATGCGGCAGGTGCGGCTCGCGCAGGGCAGGAACATGGACCGCGTCGAGCGCGTGTGGCTGCTCCTCGACGCCGGGCGGCCCGCGCCGGAGATCGCCCCGCTCCACGCCGGCGCAGTCGTCGCGCGCGCCGCGTCGGAGCTCCTCGCCGCTCTTCCCGCGACCGACGTGCGGGACCACATCTACCTGCTCGACCCGCGCGGCAACGTGATGCTGCGGTTCCCGAAGCACGCCGATCCGAAGCGGATGATCAAGGACCTCGAGCGGCTGTTGAAATACTCGGGCATCGGCTGACGCGGGCCGCGGGAATCGCGCCCCGCAGCGCGGATCGTGCCAATGGCCGTGATAAAATCCGGCGGTCGTTCGCCTCTATCCGGGACGTCTTCCCGATGACCGTCACCGCGCTGCACGTCACCACCCGGCGATTGGGCCAGTTCCTCGAGCTCGCCAAGCCGCGCGTCGTCTCGCTGATCGTGTTCTGCGCCGTGATCGGGATGTTTCTCGCGGTCCCGGCGGGGGACCCGGTGCCGCTCGCGCCGCTGCTCGCGGGAACCCTCGGCATCGCGCTCGTCGCCGGCGCCGCGGCCGCGGTCAACTGCCTGGTCGAGCGGAAGATCGACGCGGTCATGGCGCGCACCCGGGCGCGGCCGCTCCCGCGCGGCGAGCTCACTTCGGCGCAGACCCTCGCGTTCGCGCTCGCCGTCGGCGGCGCGGGACTCTGGCTGCTCCACCACCTCGTCAATCCGTTGACGATGTGGCTCACGCTCGGCACGTTCGTCGGGTACGCGGTCGTGTACACCGTCGTCCTCAAGCCGCTCACCCCGCAGAACATCGTGATCGGCGGCGCCTCCGGCGCGATGCCGCCGGTGCTCGGCTGGGCGGCGGTGACCGGGGAGCTGGCGCCCGAGGCGCTGCTGCTCTTCCTCATCATCTTCGCGTGGACCCCGCCGCACTTCTGGTCGCTCGCCCTGTATCGGGCCGAGGAGTACGCCCGCGCCGGGCTGCCGATGCTGCCGGTGACCCACGGGCGGAAGTTCACGCAGCTCCACGTGCTGCTCTACACGCTGATCCTGACCGCCGCCAGCCTGATGCCGTTCGCCTACGGCATGAGCGGGTGGCTCTACCTCGCCGCCGCCGCGGTCCTGGACGGCGTCTTCATCGCCTACGCAGTGCGGATCTATGTGGACTATAGCGACGCCCTCGCCCGGCGGACCTTCCGCTACTCGATCGTCTACCTCGCGGCGCTCTTCGCCGCGTTGCTCGTGGACCACCACCTTGTGGTCTAGGGCCGCGGGACGCCTGGCTGCGCTGGCCGCCGCGGCCATCCTCGGCGCCTGCGGCCCGGCGCAGCCGTCGTTCAACAGCGTCGACGTGACCGGCGCCGACTTCGGGCGCGAGCTACGCCTCACCGATCACACCGGCCGGGTCCGCACGCTCGCGGACTTCAAGGGCAAGGTGACGGTGGTGTCCTTCGGGTTCACCAACTGTCCGGACGTGTGTCCGACGACGCTCGCGGAACTGAAGGCCGTGAAGGAAAAGCTCGCCAAGGACGGCGAGCGGCTGCAGGTGCTCTTCGTGACGGTCGATCCGGAGCGCGACACCCCCGAGCTGCTCGCGAAGTACGTGCCGGCGTTCGATCCGACGTTCCTCGGCCTGTCCGGGGACGCGGACGCGATCGCGCGGACGGCGAAGGAATTCAGGGTCTTCTACCAGAAGGTCCCCGGCTCGAGCCGCGAGAACTACTCCGTCGACCACCTCGCGCTGAGCTACGTGTACGACCCGCAGGGGCGGCTGCGGCTGGCGGTGAAGTACGGGCGGGGCGCCGACCCGCTCGTCCACGACATCAAGCGGCTGCTCGAGGGGGGCTGAAAGCAGAACGCCCGGCGGTGCCGGGCGTTCGCTGCCGTCTTGGGCGGGCTCAGTTCGCGGGGGCTTCCATCGCGCCGCGCATCTTCTGCAGCGCCTTCGCCTCGATCTGGCGGATGCGCTCCGCCGACACCCGGAACTCGGCTGCGAGCTCGTGGAGCGTGGCGGGATCCTGCTCCCGGAGCCAGCGCGCCTCGATGATCCTCCGGCTCCGCGGATCCAGCCCGCCGAGCGCCTTCGACAGCCCTTCCCGGCGCAACCGG
>JBOIFD010000316.1:0-5455 GCA_050741515.1 Burkholderiales bacterium | reverse complement strand
CACCTACAACGGGCGGGTGGTGTACGGGGTCACCATGCCATGAGGGCGTGCGCCGGCGCGCTCGTGTTGCTCGTCGGGCTCGTCGCCCCGGCGGGTGCGGCGACGCGCCTCGACGACTCGTTGTCGCCCCGCCAGCGGGTCGAGATCGTCCCGCGCTGGGTGAGCGAGCGCGTGCAGGGACCGGTGTCCGACGACCAGTTCAACGCGCTGGTGGCGGAAGTGCCCCAGTTCGAGGTTCGCCTCAATACCGCGAAGTACGTGGGGCAACAGGCCGAGATCTACCTCCGCCTGCCGGTGGCGATCGTCGGACTGCAGAGCCCGGCGGGCTTGCGGCTCGAGTGGCGGACGCGCGGCTTCTTCGCCCCGGGCTCGGTCCGGCCCGGCGACCGCCTGCTGCTCTTCCGCGGCCCGATCACCCAGCCGGTGATGGGCGACACGTTCGACTTCGTACTTCACTTCGACGGCCGCTACATCCAGCGCGGCCTGCAGTTCGATCCGATCTATGAAATCGAGATCCTTCGCTGAGCGGTTCTGCCGGTTTGCGCTCGCCGCCGCGCTCGTGGCCGTTGCGGGCGATGCGGCCGCCTTCGCCGGCGTGGTCGTCCCCGCCCGCTTCGAGCTGAAGGCGCGCGCCGGGCAGGTGGTCGCGAACGTCCTAGAGATCGGCAACGACGCCGTGACCCCCGACGAGTTCTCGGTCCGCACCGCCGACTGGGAGCTCTCCGAGCACGGCGGCGTGGTGCTTCACGACGAGGCGCTGCAGCCCGGCAGCTGCCGCCCCTGGGTCCGGATCGAGCGCCGCACGGTGCGGCTGCCGCCGCGCAGCTCGCGCCGGTTCCGGTTCGAGGTGCACGTCCCGCCGGACACGCCCCCGGTGGAATGCCGCTTCGCGCTGGTCGTGCAGAGCACGAGCGAAAAGCTCCCGGAGGTGCGCTCCGGCAACATCGTGATGCCGGTGCAGGGCCGGCTCGGGGTCATCGTCTACGTCGCGGTGGGGGACGTGGCGCCGAAGCTCGAGGTCAGGTCGGTCGAGCTGGGCGACATGAACGGCATGCTGGTGCCGCTCGCCACCGTCCACAATTCCGGCACCGCGCACGGCCGGATCGAAGGGGTGCTCCAGGGCACCGACGCGGCGGGCCGGCGAGTGGAGTTCTCGGTGTCGACGTTCCCGATCCTCGCGGGCGAGACGCGCGTCATCCCGATCTGGGCGGCCGACGAGCCCGGGCCGGGCGGCAAGGCGCCGGCGTGGTCGCCGCCGCTGCGGCTCAGGGGCGACATCGAGTGGCCCGGCGGCAAGTACCGGGTCGACCGGACGCTCGAGAAGCGCTGACCTTCCGGCGCCTGCGCCGCCCTCACTGGCGGAGCCTGGTCAGCGGGATGTCGAGCACCGCTTCGCCGCGGACCGGGACGGTCACGCTGGTCGGCGTGGCGTCGTCGAGCGTCCATGGCAGCGGCAGCCGCTCGTTCTGGATGCGGACCGCGTGCGATCCCGCAGTGACGAGCGGGAAGGCGAAGCGGCCCTCGGCATCGGTCTGCGCCGGGAAGCGCCCGTCGAGATACACGGTGATGTTGGGCGCGCCGAGCTCGCTCGGCTGCCGGCGTCCGTCACCGTTTTCGTCGAAGAACACCTGCCCGATGAGGCGACCGGTGCCCTGCCCCGGGGCGACGCCGAGCGCCGCGACCGGCGTGCCGCGCGTCTCCTCATAACGAACGCCGAAGAGCACCCGCGTGTCCCGCACGAACGGCAGCGCCGACTGACCGGGCAGCGGGGGGCTCGGGTCCACGGTGTTCACCGCGATCTGCCCGAACAGGCTCCAGCGTCGGGAGAGCGCCCAGTTCAGCCCGGCGTTGACGTTGAGGTCGGTCTCCGCGCCGGTCGGCCCGGCGATGCGAACGCCGACGACGTTCGCGAAGCCCGTGAGCCGCAAGGCCAACGGACCCTGCACCGAAGCGCCCAGCGTCGTGCGGTCCTCGCGCGTTCCCTGTCTCGTCTCCCACGCCTGCGCGAGCTGCGTACTGACCGTGAGCGGGGCGAAGGTCGTCCAATCCTGGTTGAGGGAGACCGACGTTACCTCGTCCCCTTGAGAGATCTCGGGGTTCGACTCGGCGCGCTGGAAGTCGACGCGCGACACGCCGAGGCCGCTCCGGTAGGACACGAACGCGGTTCCCGAGTAGAACTGGACGCTCTCCGCCGTCAGCCCGCGCGGGCTCAGCGCCTGAAACGACAGCGAGCCGCCTACCGAGGTGACACGATCCACCCGATAGTTGACCGTCGCGTAGCCGAGCCGGCTGAGATTGCCCCCGCGCGTCGGGTCATCGTCGATGTTCGACTGATTGACCTCGAGGCCGCCGGAGACCGTGAGGGCGAGGCTGCGGTAGTCGCCGCGCCAGTACGTGCCCTGCTGGTCGTTGGCGATCTGCACGTCGGTCCACAGCAGCCCCGGCTCGAAGCGGTAGACGCCGAAGCGGTGGCGCAGGCCCAGCGCGACCTCGTCGCCTTCGAGCCAGCCGCCGTTGTGCCCGAGGCTGTCGTGGAGCCATTGCACCTTGTACCGGCCGGCGGGGCTCCGCGCATACGCGGCGGCGAGCGCGTAGGTGTCGTGATCCGGCGTGAACTGGACGCCGCGCACGCTGTAGGCCTGTCCGCCGAGCTGGAGCCGCTCGCCGAAGCGCTCCTGGTACCCGACGCCCGCGAGCTGCCCCGGGACCCGGGTAAAGGCCTGACCGGAGAAGCCGTCGATGCGGCCGAGCCCGCCGCCCATCACGCGGAACTCGCGCTCCGCGCTCGACACGACGGAGGTGCCGCCGACCGCAAGCGAGGACGGCAGCGGAAAGCGGTAGGACGCGCCGATGAGCGCACTCGGCAGCACGCGCACCACGCCGAGCGCGTTGTCGGCGCGCGCGCGCTCGGTGAGCGCGAGCCCGGTCTGGAAGAGCGTCAGGCGGCCGCCCCACGGCCGGTTGAAATCGGTCTCGGGCTCGCCAGGGGCGCGATCGTACCGGCGGAGCATGCCATCGACGAAGAGCTCCCCGTACTCGAGCGTCTCGCGCCGGTAGGCGAGACCCAGGCCCTGATCGTAGGCGGTGCCGCCGAGGACGTTCAGCTTCTGCGCCTGCACACCGTATTCGGCGACGAACGACCGCACGCCGAGCGGCTGGGGCTCGAGCGCCTCGCGCGCCTCGAGCTCTTCCTCGGGCAGGACGCCCTCGATGAGCCGGTCCTCGTAGGCCGTCGATTTCGCGGCCTGCGGCGCGCTGCCCGCTGCTTGCGCGAGCTCGAGCGGGGCCCGGTCGCCGACGCAGACGAGCGCCGTCGCCGCGTCGCATCCCGCGGTGCGGGGAGGCCAGGTTCCGAGGACTGCGAGTGCCAGGGCGAGCCGGAGGATCCCCGAACCCGTCGGCTCGCAGCGCGGGCGGGTTGGAGGCACCGTCCGTTCAGTGATCGCTTGTTAGTTCAAGGGCTTCCAAGGCTGGGCGAGTTTAGCCGCGGGGGCGCCGTCGGCGAAGCAAATCCGCCACACGGTCGCCGAACCGGGCGGGTCCGCGCCGGTAGAACCGCACGCCTCAGAGCGTGTGTCGCCGATCACCCGCCTTGAAGGCCGCGAGGTCGTCGGCGACGCCGCGGCCGAACGCGATCGCCTTGAAGAGCTCGCCCATCTCGGCGGGGCTCGTCAGCTTGTTCGCGGCGGCGGCAAGCGGGAGGTAGCGCTTGGCATCCTCGGGCGAGACCCGGCTCAGGAGCTCCGTCAGGCCGCAGTTGATCAGGAACTGCGCCTGGGTCGCGTAGCCGAGAACGCTCGCCCCTTCGCCGCGCGCGCCGTCCGCGACCGCGGTGAAATCGACGTGCGCGGTGATGTCCTGAAGTCCCGGAAGGAAGAACGGGTCGGCGTGCGCGCGGTGGCGGTAGTGGCACATGAGCGTGCCCGTGCGCCGCTGCGGATGATAGTACTCGCGGCGCGGGAAGCCGTAGTCCACGAACAGCGCAACGCCGCGCTCCAGGGTCCGCGCCAGGCTCGCGACGAACGCGCGCGCCACGAGCCCGATCTCGGTGGTGTAGCCGTCCGGGAGATCGAGCTCGCGCGCGGCGGCGGCGAGGGCGCCGGTCGCGGGCCGGTGCGCCCATTCGAGCGCGCCGTCGCGCCCGAGGGCGACGCCGGCCTCCTCGACCCCGACCGCGCCGGCGCGCGCGCGCACGACGTGCACCGGCATCGCGTCGAGCACTTCGTTCCCGATCACGAACCCCGCGAACGCGGGCGGCAGGCCGTTCAGCCACGCGACGCGCTCCATCAGGTGCGGCACGCGGGCGGCGAGCGTGTCGCGGCTCCGCGCCCGCAGCTCGGGCGAGAGCTCGAGGATCAGGTAGCGCGCCGGCAGCGCGCCGAGGCGCTCGAGCTCCTCGAGGAGCGATGCGGCGAGCGCTCCGGAGCCGGCGCCGATCTCGAGGATCTCCTCGCCGGCCGCCGCGAGCACCTCGGCCGCGGCGCGGGCGACCGCATGGCCGAAGAGCGGCGCGAGCTCGGGCGCGGTCGTGAAGTCGCCGTCGGCGCCGAGCTTGCGGCTGCCGGCCATGTAGTAGCCGAGCCCCGGCGCGTAGAGCGCGAGCTCCATGTAGCGCGCGAAGCCGATCCAGCCGCCCGCGCGCTCGATCTCGGCGCGGATGTGCGCGGCGACCTGCGCGCTGTGCGCGCGGGCTTCTGCGGACGGCTCGGGGAGGCTCACTGGGCTGCCTTGTCGCTTCGCGCCAAGGATTCGCGCTTGGGGCGGCCCGGCGTGCTCACGGCGGGCCGGGCGGGGGAAATGGTGCGCGCATCGAGTAGAATCTGCAACGGAATCACCGAGGTGGGTCGTCCACACGGGGGCAAGCTCCCGTGTTCCGGGACCCGACGGCATTCGGCTCGGGCGCGAGCGGGAGGCGAGAAGCGTGGCCGAGGCAAGCCTCAGCGGCAAGGTCGTTCTGATCACCGGCGGCGCGAAGCGCGTCGGCGCGGCGATCGCGCGGCGGCTGCACGCGTCGGGCGCGAGCCTGATGCTCCACTACCACTCGGCGAAATCCGAGGCCGTCGAGCTGCAGCGCGCCCTCAACGCCGCGCGCGCGAACTCGGCGGCGACCGTCCAGGCGAACCTGCTCAACGCCGCCGAGCTGCCCGAGCTGGTGCGCACGACCGCCACGCGCTTCGGACGCCTGGACGTGCTCGTCAACAACGCGTCGAGCTTTCACGCGACCCCGCTCGGCGAGATCAAGATCTCCGACTGGGACGACCTGATGGGCACCAATCTCAAGGCGCCCCTGTTCCTGTCGCAGGCGGCCGCGCCGCACCTGAAGGCCCAGGGCGGCTGCATCGTGAACATCGCCGACATCCACGCCGACCGGCCGCTGAAGCGCTACGTCGTCTACAGCGTCGCCAAGGCCGGGCTCGTCGGCCTGACGAAATCGCTCGCGCGCGAGCTCGGCCCC
>JBOIFD010000315.1:0-3100 GCA_050741515.1 Burkholderiales bacterium | reverse complement strand
GACGCCGACAGCGACGGCGCGCTCACGCGCGCCGAGGCGGAAGTTGCGCTGCCGCGCCTGGGGGCGAAGTTCGACCGCATCGACGCGAACCGCGACGCGCGGCTGACCCCGGACGAGCTGCGCCGCTACTTCGACGCCCGGCGGGCGGCCCGCGGCAAGTCCGGCGAGGGCGCCGCGCCGTGAGATACACTCGCGCGCTCACCGCAAGCGGAAGGCGCGCATGATCGAGCTCTACACCTGGGGAACCCCGAACGGCCGCAAGGCCTCGATCATGCTCGAGGAGGTCGGGCTGCCCTACACCGTCCACCGCATCGACATCGGCAAGGACGACCAGTTCAAGCCGGAATACGTCGCGCTCAATCCGTACAGCAAGATTCCGGCGATCATCGACCCCGACGGTCCCGGCGGCGAGCCGCTGAAGCTCTTCGAGTCCGGCGCGATTCTCGTCTACCTCGCCGAGAAGACCGGGAAGCTCCTTCCGGCGGCGCCGCGCCGCAAGTACATCACCCTGCAATGGGTCATGTTCCAGATGGGGGCCGTCGGGCCGTTCTTCGGCCAGGTGCACCATTTCCTGCGGGCGGCGAAGGTCGAGGTCCCGTACGCCATCGAGCGCTACAGCAAGGAGAAGGACCGCATCTACGCGGTCCTCGACCGGCGCCTCGGCGAGGCGCCCTATCTCGCCGGCGACGAGTACACGATCGCCGACATCGCGACCTACCCCTGGGTCGCGCGCCACGAGTGGCACAAGACCGACCTCGGCACCCTCCCCAACGTGAAACGGTGGTTCGACACGGTCGGCGCGCGGCCGGCGGTGCAGCGCGGGATGGCGGTTCCGGGATAGCGCCGGAATGCCCGAGGTCTTCCGCGCCCGGCGGCTGACCCCGGACCTCCCTGACGTCCGCGCCGCCGGGTCAGCCGACCGGTGGACCTCGCCTCCCCCGTCCAGCCGATTTCCCGTGGCGCACTTCACGCGGAAACTGAGCGGCGTGAATGCGTCACCGTGGCGGCGCCGATAGTCACCTCCTGCGCCGCGATCGGGCGTCTAGGCTCCGAATCGAACGAGCCGACGGCTCGAGGAGGAATTGCCATGGGATGGCTCAGGCCGGTGCTGGACGTAGTGTTCGCCTTGGGAGGCGTGGCCGCCTTCGGCTTCCTCGCCTTCGGCGCGTGGCTGGTCTTCAAGCACTCGACCGGGTTCGTCCCCGAGGGGCAGGGCCGGTTCGAGAGCCGGCACCGCCGGCGCGCGCGGCGGGAGCCGCGCCTGACCGTCGTCAAGGGAAAGTTGGTCTGAGCGGCGCGCGGCGGCTATGCGATGTTCGCGCACTACGACCGAGCGCTCGAGCTCGCGGGCTTCGCGGCTCTCGGTGTGGCGGTGTTTCGGGACTTGCGGCTACGGTCGCGCGCGAAGCGCGAGAGCACGGGCCGGCGATGAGCCGCGCGGCACCCTATTCGCCGCGAACGTTGGTGACCTGCGCTTGTCCGCCGCTGCGCGGCTTCGGCTCGGCGAGCGTGGCGAGCTGCGCATCGCGTTCGGCCTTGTCGAGCTTCGCGAGCTGCTTCACCGCGGCGTAGAAGCCGGGCAGATCGCCGTTCTCCCGCGCGAGCAGCGCTCGGAACGCCGGGACGAGCTCCTCGTAGGTGGCGACCGACGCGAGCTTCGCGTTGTTGACGCCGCCGTCGAACCAGCGGTCGAAGCCGGCAAAGCCGCCCCAGCTCGCCTTCAACGCCTGGTAGTCCGCCTCCATCTCGGCGAGGCGCTGGCGCTTCCCCGCCCGCTTCGCCTCGTCCGGCAGGGCCTCGCGGTAGAACGCGTCGAGCTTCTCCCGGTAGCGCAGCACGAGCCGCACGAAATCGGCACGCCGCTGGCGCGCCGCCGCGTAGGCGTCGCGCTCGGCCGGCGTTCCATTGCGCTCCAGCCAGCGCCGCACGCCCTCCTCCTCGACCGCGACCGCGAACGACTCGTTGAACACCGTGTCGTCCTTCACGTACACGACCTGGTGCGCGAGCTCGTGGAACACGAGCCGCGCGAGCTCGGCGTCGGGATAGCGCACGAACGTGTTCAGCACCGGGTCGTCGAACCAGCCGAGCGTGGAGTAGGCCGGCACGCCGTAGACGTGCACGTCGTAGCCGTCCTTGTGCAGCCCGGCGCCGTAGGCGTCGGCGGCCGCCTCCCGGTAGTAGCCGCGATAGGCGACACAACCCGCGACCGGAAAGCAGCTCTGCTGCGGCGCTACGGAGAACTCGGGCGCGGCGAAGACGTTCCAGAGCACGTAGGGCCGGCCGATGTCGGCGTAGGCCCGGTAGCTGCCGTTGTCCGGAAGCGCGAGCTCGCGGCTCGCGAACTCGCGGATCGCGACCACGCGCTCGAGCTTTGCGCGCAGCTCCGGCGACGTGGCGGGGTCGGCGACCCGCGCCGCGATCGGCTCCGCGAGGCGCATGACCTCGAGGTGCCCGTTGATCGCCTGGCCGTAGTACGAGAGCGCCGAGCACCCCGCGGCGACCGCGACTGCCGCGACTGCGCCGGCCAGCACGACGGCGCGCCTCATCGGGCGAACCGCCCGGTCTCGAGGAACGCGGCGACCTGGCGCGCGACCGCCGGCGAAACGAGCATCAGGCTGTGGGCAACCGGCAGCACGAGGTGATCGGCGAGGCGCGAATGCCGGGTCTCGTCGACCGTGACGACGCCGTCGTTCGGGAGCGGCAGCCGCAGCAGCAGCCCGCCCAGCCCGAAGCGCCGCGTGCCGGCGATCGCACCCGCCTCGACCCCGGCGGGGATGTCGAACCGCGGCATGGCGAGCCACAGCGACCGCGTCTTGCCGAGGAATCGAGCGCCCCACCGCGAGCGCGCCAGCTGCCGGCCGCCCTCGCTCCCGGCGATCGGCGAGCCGAGGAGCACCAGCCGGCGCACGCGCGGGTCGGGGCGGTCGTTCAGCGCGCGCAACGCGACGACGCCGCCCATGCTGTGCCCGACCACGTGCACCCGGCTCGCGTCGGTCGCGGCGATCGCCTGCGCGATGCGCGCGGCGTTGTGCTCGAGGTCCCGCATGGCCGAAAGATACCCGACCGGGCGCGTCCGGAAGCCGCGGCGCGCGAGCGCCGC
>JBOIFD010000314.1:0-4604 GCA_050741515.1 Burkholderiales bacterium | reverse complement strand
GCCCTCGAGGACGATCTCGGCCGAGGCCGGCACCTGCAGGTCGGAGCCGAGGCACTTCGTCACCTCGGTGCGCGCGCCGCGCAGGAGCCCGGCGAACTGGTATTCGGAGAGCGTGTCCGGCACCGGCGTCACCGCGCCGAGGATCGTGGCCGGGTCGGCGCCGAGGGCGACCGCGACCGGGAAGGGCTCGGCCGGCGTCGCCTGGCAGTGGTCGCGGAAGTCGAGCGCGCCGCCGCGATGCGCGAGCCAGCGCATGATCACCCGGTTCGGCGCGATCACCTGCTGGCGGTAGATGCCGAGGTTCTGCCGCTTCCGGTTCGGCCCGCGCGTGACGACCAGGCCCCAGGTGATCAGCGGCCCGGCGTCGCCGGGCCAGCAGGTCTGGATCGGCAGCCGCCCGAGGTCGACGTCCTTGCCCTCCCAGACGACCTCCTGGCACGGTGGGCCGGACACGTCCTTCGGCGCCATGTGCAGGACTTCGCGACCGATCGGGATCCAGCGCTCGATCACGTCCCGGAAGCCCTTCGGCGGCTCGGGCTCCTTGAGGAAGGCGAGGAGCTTGCCGACGTCCCGCAGCGCCTCGACCGGGTCGGCGCCGTGGGGCGCGCCCATCGCCAGCGCCACGCGCCGCGCCGTCCCGAAGAGATTGCCGAGCACCGGGATCGAGTGGCCGGTGGGCTTCTCGAACAGCACCGCGGGGCCGCCCGCCTTCAGCAGGCGATCGCACACCTCGGTCATCTCCAGCCGCGGGTCGACCGCGGCGGCGACGCGCTTCAGCTCGCCGAGCTTCTCGAGCTGGCCGATGAAGTCGCGGAGATCGCGGTACGGCACCGCGGTGGTCAGGCTCTGCCCGGCCCGGTCGGCGGGACGGTTGGGATCGGCGCGGCGGGACCGGGCGCCACGCCGGGCCGCGCCGGCCCCGGCAGGTGTCCCCCGACCTCGGTGATGAACTCGCGGAGCAGGCGGTCGCGCCCGCGCCGCCTGAAGGTGAGCTCGCTCCCGCCCGCGGTGAAGACGACGACCGTACGGCCGAAGATGCCGAGCGCGATCTTCGCCGCGGCGAACGCGAGCAGCAGCCACCCGACGAGCGGGATCGCGCGCGCCGCCGCCGCGAAGCCGCCCATGAGCTTCTGCAACCCCTGCGCGAGACCCTGGCCCTGACCCGGCAGCGCCGGTTCCTGCCCCTCGCCCGCGGCTGCGTTCGCACTCGCGCCGGCGCGCTCCTGCGCCGCCGCGGTCTCGAGCGAGAGCGCCTGGTTGAGGAAGAACGTGCGCACCGGCGCGGCGACCGCGAAGAGGATCAGGGCGAGGACGATCGCGATCGCCCCCGCGATCATCTCCCCGACGATGCGCTCGAAGCGCACGTGCACCAGCGCGAGGTGGGCGAGCGGCAGGCTCCGCTCGAAGCTCCGCCCCACGACCAGGACGCGGCGGTCGGTGAGCACGGCGGTGTCGCCGCGCCCGAGCGCGACTTCGGTGACGGGGCGCTCGCCGGGGGCGAGCCGGGGCGGGAGCACCGGCCCCATCACTGCCGAGATCAGGCGCTCAAACGGCGACGCGGACCCGCGCGCCGCCGCCCTCCGCTCATCCTGCATCCTTCATCCCTTCAGACCACGATCGGCGTCGCCGCGCCGTCCATCGCCAGGATCGCGCCGGTGATGTAGCTCGCCCGGTCGGACGCGAGGAACGCGACGGCGGCGGCGATCTCGTCCGGCTCCGCGAGCCGCCCGAGCGGCACGCGCGCGGTCGCGCGCTTCAGCGCTTCCTCGGGCGTGACGCCGGCGAGCTTCGCCTCCGCCTCCAGGCCCTGCTTCAGGCGTTCGGTCAGCGTCGCCCCGGGATTCACCGCGTTGACGCGGACGCCGTGACTGCCGTAGGCGCTCGCGAGGCCGGCCGTGACGAGCATGAGCGCGGCATTCGCCGCGCCGCCGGGAATGTGCACCGGGCTCGCGACCTTGCCGCCCGAGCCGATGACGTTGACGATCGACCCGCGCTTGCGGCCCGCCATGCCCTTGATCACCGCGTCGATCGCGTGGACGTAGGTGAAGTACTTCGCATCCATGGCGGCGCGCCACGCCTCGGGGGTGAGCTCCTCGGGCGGGGTGCGTTTCGCGGCGCCGGCGGAGTTGACGAGGACGTCGATGGGCCCCAGTCCCTGCTCCACCTCGCCGACCATCCGCCGCGCGTTCGCCGGGTCGAGGAGATCGGTGGCGACCTTCAGGACCGCCTCGTCCCCGGTCTTCAGCTGCCGCTCGGCGGCGACGAGGTTCACCTTGCTCCGCGAGGCGATCGCGACCTTCGCGCCCTCGGCGAGGAACGCCCGCGCGCACGCGAGCCCGATGCCCTTGCTCCCGCCGGTGACGAGCACGACCCTGTTCTTCAGTCCGAGATCCATCCGTTCACTCCTCTCCCCAGCCCGGCCAGGCGCCGCCCAGGCCGTACGCCGCCACGATCCCGGCGAAGATCGCGGCGCCCACCCAGTTGTTGTGCAGGAACGCCCTGAAGCATCCCTCGCGGCTGCGGCCGCGGATCAGGCCGTAGTGGTAGACCATCATCGCCGCGGCGACCGCGAGCCCGGCATAGTAGGGCCAAGCGAGGCGTTCGCGCACGCCGACGCAGGCGAGGATCGCGAGCGTCGCCCCGTAGCTGACCATGACCCCGGCGACGTCGTAGCGCCCCAGGGTGATCGCCGCGGTCCGGATGCCGACCTTCACGTCGTCGTCGCGGTCGACCATGGCGTACTCGGTGTCGTAGCCGATCGCCCAGAAGATGTTGGCCGCGAGCAGCCACCAGGCGGTCGCGGGGAGCGAATTCAGCTGCGCGGCGAAGGCCATCGGGATCCCGAACCCGAACGCGATGCCGAGGTAGGCCTGGGGGAGCGCGAGGAAGCGCTTGGTGAGCGGATAGGTCGCGGCGAGGAAGAGCGCCGCCACCGACAGCCCGATCGTCAGCGGGTTGAAGACGAGCACCAGCGCGAACGCCATGAGCACCAGCATGACCACGAGCATCAGCGCCTCGCGCCGGCTGACCTGGCCCGTGGCGAGCGGCCGGCCGCGCGTGCGCTCCACCTGCGCATCGAAGCCCGCGTCCCAGACGTCGTTCATCACGCAGCCCGCGGAGCGCATCAGCAGCGTGCCGAGGGTGAAGATGCCGACCACCGCCCAGTGCGGCTCGCCCGCCGCGGCGATCCACACCGCCCACAGCGTCGGCCACAGGAGCAGCAGCGTGCCGATCGGCTTGTCGAGCCGCATGAGCCGCTCGTAGAGGTCGATCCGGGCGCGGAGCTCCTGGGCCGTCATCGGGGCGATTTTCGCAGCAAACCGCGCCTCCCAGAGCGCGGCGCTTCAGGCGCCCATCAGCTCGGCGCGCCCGCTCGTCCAGCGCGCGACGTGCCGGGCGGCGAGCTCGGGATGATGGTCGAGCATGTCCTCGGCTGCAGCGCGGGCAGCGTCGAGCAGCGCCGCGTCGTGTGCGAGGTCGGCGAACCGCAGCAGCGGCGCGCCGCTCTGCCGCGCGCCGAGATACTCGCCGGGCCCGCGGAGCAGCATGTCCTCGAGCGCGATCCGGAACCCGTCGGCGTGCTCGTAGATCACCTTGAGCCGCCGGCGCGCGCCCTCGGAGAGCGGGTTCTGGTAGAGCAGGATGCACGCGCTCTCGGTCGCGCCGCGGCCGACGCGGCCGCGGAGCTGATGCAGCTGTGCGAGCCCGAACCGCTCGGCGTGCTCGATCACCATCAGCGAGGCGTTCGGCACGTCGACGCCGACCTCGATCACCGTGGTCGCGACGAGGAGCTGCACCCGGCCGGCCTGGAACGCGTCCATCACTGCCGCCTTCTCCGCAGCGGGGAGGCGCCCGTGGACGAGACCCACCGCGATTCCGGGCAGCTCCGCGGCGAGGCGCGCGTGGGTCTCGAGCGCGGTCTTCAGCTCGAGCGCCTCCGACTCCTCGATGAGCGGGCACACCCAGTAGGCCTGCCGGCCGGCGCGGCACGCATCGCGGATCCGCCTCACGACCTCCTCGCGCCGGGTGTCGGCGACGAGCTTGGTGACGACCGGCTTGCGTCCCGGCGGCAGCTCGTCGATCAGCGAGACGTCGAGGTCGGCGTAGTAGCTCATCGACAGCGTGCGGGGAATCGGCGTCGCGCTCATCATGAGCTGGTGCGGCTGCAGCGCTGCGCCCTCCCCCTTGCCGCGCAGCGCGAGCCGCTGGCGCACGCCGAAGCGGTGCTGCTCGTCGACGATCGCGAGCCCGAGGCGCGCGAACGCGACCTTGTCCTGGAACAGCGCGTGGGTACCGATCGAGACCTGCGTCTCGCCGCTCGCGACCGAGGCGAGCGCCGTCCGCCGCTCGCGCGCGCTCTGGCCGCCGGCGAGCCAGGCGACGCGCACCCCGAGCGGCGCGAGCCACTCCGCGAACTTGCGGTGGTGCTGCTCGGCGAGGATCTCGGTCGGCGCCATCACCGCCGCCTGCCAGCCGTTCTCGACCGCGCGCAAGGCGGCGGCCGCGGCGACGATGGTCTTGCCGCTGCCGACGTCGCCCTGGAGCAGCCGGTGCATCGGATGGGGCGCGGCGAGGTCGCGCTCGATCTCGCCCCGGGCGCGGAC
>JBOIFD010000313.1:0-7289 GCA_050741515.1 Burkholderiales bacterium | reverse complement strand
GCTCGACGACGGCGAACGTCATCGGCGCGGTCGGGATCCTCGGCCTGCTTGCGGCCGGCAACAACGTGTCGCCGTTGCGCCCGGCGCCGATGCGGGAGGACCGCACGATCAACGAGCAGGACTGCACCCGGCCGATCGCGAACGGTACGGCGAACCTCAGGTGCCGCTGAGCGCGCTCAGCGGGCGACGGAGAAGAGCAGGCGCGGCCGGGCCGATTCGGCCGGGTCGGAGAAGTTGCGCACGAACTCCACGAACCGATCGGCAGGTACCGGAGTGCTGAGGTGGTAGCCCTGGACCGCGTCGCAGCCCCAGGCGCGCAGCAGCGCGAGCTGCGCCTCGGTCTCGACGCCCTCGGCGACGATCTCCTTCTTCAGGGCGTGGACCATCGCGATCGCCGCGCGCACGATCGCGCGCGCGTTGTCGCTTACGGCGATGTCGCGGATGAACGAGCGGTCGAGTTTGATCGTCGCCACCGGCAGGCGCTGGAGGTACGCGAGCGAGGAATAGCCGGTGCCGAAGTCGTCCAGCTCGAGCGGGATCCCGAGCTCGCCGAGGCGCGCGAGAGCGGCGTCGACCGCGCCGCTCTCGTCGACCAGCACGCTTTCGGTGATCTCCAGCCGGAGGGCGCCGCGCCGCAGGGCCGAGTCCTTCACGGCCTTGGCGACCTGGTCGGCGAAGTCCTTCCGGCGGAACTGGCGCGGGGAAACGTTCACCGACACGTGGTCGATCGGGAGCCCCGCGCGTCGCCACGCCACGTACTGGGCGCAGGCGGTCGCGAGGACCCACTCGCCGATCCGCTCGATCAGGCCGGTCTCCTCGGCGAAGCCGATGAACGGGCCCGGCGCGACGAGTCCCCGCGTCGGATGCAGCCACCGGATCAGCGCCTCGGCGCCGACGATGCGGTTCGTGCGCAGATCGAGCTGCGGTTGGTAGTAGAGCACGAACTGGTCGCCGTCGATCGCCCGCCGCAGCTCGCGATCCAGGGCAAGGCGCTGCTGCGCCTCGCGGTTCATCCCTTCCTCGAAGAACGCGTGGCTGGCGCGGCCCTTGGCCTTTGCGCGATACATCGCCATGTCGGCGTGGCGTAGCAGCTCCTCGGGGTCGGTGCCGTCGATCGGGAACAGCGCGATCCCGATGCTGGCGGCGACGAAACTCTCCCCGTGCCCGATGTCGTACGGCTGCGACAGCGTTTCGATGACGTGCTGCGCGACGGTCGCGGCATCGGCTGCGTCGCGCAGGTCCGGCAGCACGACGGTGAACTCGTCGCCACCGAGACGCGCGACGAGATCCGCCTTGCGCATGCAGGCGCGGAGCCGCGCCGCGGCGTGGACGAGAAGCTCGTCCCCGGCGGCGTGGCCGAGGCTGTCGTTCACGTGCGAGAACCCGTCGAGGTCGATGAAGAGTAGCCCTAGGTGCGCGCTCTGCCGCTCCGCGCGCGCGAGCTCGCGCGCGAGCTCGTCGAGGAAGAACGCCCGGTTCGGCAGCTGCGTGAGCGTGTCGTAGTGCGCGCTGCGGTAGAGCGCCTGGTCGCGGGCGGCGGTCTGGAGCGCGACCGCGACGCGGTCGCCGAGGTCTCGCAGCAGCCTCGCCTCGTCCGGATCCGGCGTCCGGTCGTCGCGATAGCCGAGCGCGACCAGGCCGGCGAGCCGGCCGCTCAGGACGATCGGCACCGTGAACAGGCTGTGCGCGCCAAGCTCGGCGAACCGCAGGAACGCGTGGTGCGCGGGGTCGCCCATAACGATATGCGTGCCGTCGGGTACGACGGCGAGCCGTCGGGCGTCGTCGTCGGCCAGGATGAGGGACGGGCCGTGCCAGGGTCCGGGCTCCCGCTCGAGCGCATGGATCCGGAAGCTGCCCGGCACCGCCGGCTCCGCGAGCAGCAGCACCCGCCAGTCCGCGTTCACCGCCGCCTTCATCCGGTCCAGGACGATGGCGACGATCCGGTCGATGTCCACCTTCGACAGGATCACGGAGTCGATCTGCGCGAGCGCTCCGAGCGCGTGGAACTGACGCCCCAACCGCTCGGACATGGTGTTGAGGGCGTGCCCGAGTTCACCGAACTCGTCGTCGCGCGCGACCGGCACTCGCGTCTCGAACTCGCGTGCCGCGATCCGCTGGGTCGCCTCGGCGAGCTGCGCCAGCGGGCCCATCGTGCGGCGCACGTGGATCAGGCCGAGGAACGCCGCGAGGAGCAGCCCGAGGACGACGACCGGCACCACGAGCCGCTGGACGCCGCGGGTCGGCGCGAGGGCGTGCTCTTCCGGCTGGCTCGCGATAATCGGCCAGCTTGACGCGCGGAACTTCGCCTCCAGAAACACCTCGCGATAGCTGCTGATGTGACGCTCGCCGCCGGCATCCCACGCGTGGTAGCCGGACGGGCCGCTCGCGAGCTGCGCGCGGATCTGCGCGAGCGCCGCTTCGGGCAGTCCTTCGGGGCAGTAGAGCGGCGTCCGCGCCGCGTCGAGCACGCACACGCTCGTGAGGTAGGGCAGCTCGTCGGCCTGGCCCCAGAGGTAGTCCGGGTTGAGCTCCGCCACGAGCAGCCCCCGCCCGGGCTCGCCGGGCGCGATCGCGCGGATCAGCGTGACGTTGCGCGGCCCGCCGGCGGCCGCGGCGACCGACAGGACCGCCTCGCCCGCGGCGAGGTGGGGCCGCGGCGCGTGCACATCAGGGTGTGCCGGGCTGCCGGACGCGTCGCCGAGCAGCATGCGCGGCAGCGCCCCCGGGACGACGAGCGCGATCGACCGGAAATAGCGCGCGAGCGCGACGTCGGTGGCGGCTGCGGGTTGGACCTGCGCGCCGATCGAGCGCGTGAGCTGTTCGGCGAGCTGGAGTCGCTCGAGCAGAGTCGTGCCGTAGCTCTCGGCGGCGTGCCCGAGCTGTGCGATCCGCTCGCCGACGAGCGCGTTCTGGACGCGCTCGTACGAAACCGCGAGCACCAGCGCGACCGGTAGCAGCGCGCACAGCAGGAACAGCCCGACAATGCGCCGCGCAACGCGCGTGCCGAGCGCTCGGCGACGGGTCACGGGTCGAAATCCGCGGCTAGGCCGACAAAGCGACCGTCGCCCGCACGGACGATGTCGTCGCGGCTCGCCGTGGCGTTGAGCGGCGGCGAGCTCGCGCCGTCCTTCCCGAGGCTGTACAGGTCGAAGTCGGAGTTGATCGGAACGAGGTTCTTGTCCTTGCGCGCCTTGCCCTTGCCCTTGATGGTGGCGAGGTTCGTGTACTCGTAGGGCCGACCCCAGGGATCGAGCTTGCCGGCCATCCCTACCGCCGCGAGGTCATCGGGGAACTCGCGGTTGTCGAGGGCATAGGCCAGGAGCTTGGCCTCGATCTCCTTGATGTCGATGATCGCCTGCGCGATCTGGACGCGTTCCCGGTAGTTCGCGTACCTGGGGAAGGCGATCACCGCGAGAATGCCGATGATCGCGACCGCGATCAGCAGCTCCGGTGCGGTGAGCCCGCGCGGCCGCAGGCCCGGCGCCAACGGACGCGCCTGGAGACATCGGCCTCCAAGCGGGTTCCGGGTGACGGGTTGGCTGCAAGTCATGGCGTATATATATGAATGCAAGGTCCATTCCAGACCCGCGAGCGGCGCCGCGTGCCCCTGGGAGCCGCTCACCCCGCCGGCAGATGTGAAAGAATTCTCACGAGTGTCGACGGCCCGTCAAAGCCCGCCGCGGCCTTGTCGCCCGTCCGACGGGTGCGTCGGGACACGTTGGTCTGCCGGGCTTGGTAGAGTTCCGCCCACCGCGCCGTCCGGCCACTTCGAGGAAGCAACCCATGACGATCCATTTCGTAGTCCACGAGGAGGGCGACTCGGTCGGCGTCGTCGTCGTCGAGGGCGTCAAGGCCGGCGACGCGCTCACCGGCTGGATCATGGAGCAGGACAAGACGCTCGCCATGAAGGCGCTGAACGACATCCCGATCGGCCACAAGCTCGCGATCACGGACCTGAAGAGCGGCGACACGGTGGTCAAGTACGGCGTCGACATCGGCCGCACGGTCGCGCCGATCCGGACCGGCGAGTACCTGCACGTCCACAACGTCAAGACCAAGCGCTGGTGAGAGGGGCGACCGACATGGCAATGGACCTGAGCAAGGCGACCTTTCGGGGCTATCGGCGCGCGAACGGCCGGGTCGGCGTGCGCAACCACGTCATCGTCATTCCGGTCGACGACATCTCGAACGCCGCGGCGGAAGGCGTCGCGCGGAACGTCATGGGCACGATGGCGCTGCCGCATCCGTATGGGCGGCTGCAGTTCGGCGCCGACCTCGACCTCCACTTCCGCACCCTGATCGGCACCGGCGCCAACCCGAACGTCGCGGCGGTGGTGGTGATCGGCATCGAGCCCGGCTGGACCAAGCGCGTCGTCGACGGCATCGCCGCCACCGGCAAGCCGGTCGAGGGCTTCTGGATCGAGCACAACGGCGACACCGCCACGGTCATGAACGCCTCGCGCAAGGCGAAGGAATTCGTCCACTACGCGACTTCGCTCGAGCGCGTCGAGTGCCCGCTCCAGGACCTGTGGGTGTCGACGAAGTGCGGCGAGTCCGACACCACCTCCGGCTGCGGCGCGAACCCCACCGTCGGCAACGCCTTCGACAAGCTCTACCCGCACCGCGTGACGCTCGTGTTCGGCGAGACCACCGAGCTCACCGGCGGCGAGCACCTGGTCGCGGCGCGCTGCCGCACCCCCGAGGTGCGTGAGAAGTTCAAGATGATGTTCGACCGGTACCAGGAGGTCGTGAACCGCCACCGGACCGACGACCTCGTCGAGTCGCAGCCGACCAAGGGCAACATCGCCGGCGGCCTCACGACGATCGAGGAGAAGGCGCTCGGCAACATCCAGAAGATCGGGCGGAAATGCCTGGTCGACGGCGTCCTCGACAAGGCCGAGACGCCGACCGGCCCCGGGCTGTGGTTCATGGACTCCTCGTCCGCCGCCGCGGAAATGGTGACCCTCTGCGCCGCGGCGGGCTTCGTCGTGCACTTCTTCCCCACCGGGCAGGGGAACGTGATCGGCAACCCGATCCTGCCGGTGATCAAGCTCGGCGCGAACCCGAAGACGGTGCGCACCATGGCCGAGCACATCGACGTCGACGTCTCCGGGCTGTTGCGCCGCGAGCTGACGCCCGACCAGGCCGGCGACAAGGCGCTGGAGTGCATGTTCGCCACCGCGAACGGCCGCTGGACCGCGGCCGAGGTGCTCGGCCACCGCGAGTTCGTGCTCACCCGCCTGTACGAGAGCGCGTAGTGCCGCCGGCTGCGACCCGCGAAGCTCCGGCGGGAGGGGTCGTGCTGTTCGATCTGCCCGCCGACCTGAAAGCGTTCCAGGAACGGGTCCGGCACGTTGCGCGCTCGGAGATCGCGCCGCATGCGGCCGAGACCGACCGGACCGAGCAGTATCCGTGGCACTGCGTCGCGGTCCTCAAGCGCGAGGGCTTGATGGGGATGACGATCCCGGTCGAGTACGGCGGCCGCGGCGCGTCCTACCTCCGGGCGGTCGTCCTCATCGAGGAGATGGCGAAGGCCTGCAGCGCGACCGGCCGCATCTGCGTCGAATCGAACCTGGGCGCGCTGGGCGCGATCATGAAGTACGGGAGCGAGGCCCAGAAGCGCCTCGCCGCCGCGCTGGTGCTGTCGGGCGACAAGCCGGCGATCCTCATCACCGAGCCCGAGGCCGGGAGCGCGGCGACCGAAATGACCACGCGCGCCGACCATGTAGGTGACGGGACGGGCTCCCGCTACGTGCTGAACGGCCGCAAGCACTGGATCACCGGCGGCGGCGTGTCGCGCCTGCACCTCGTTTTCGCCCGGCTGTATCGCGGCGGCGCCGAGCAGGGCATCGCCGGCTTCATCGCGGTGCGGGACCCGGACACCGGCTCGCCCAGGGGGCTCGTCATCGGCAAGCGCGAGCCGGCGATGGGCGTACGCGGCATCCCGGAAACCGAGGTGCTCTTCGAGGATCTCGAGGTCGCGGAGGACATGGCGCTGATCCCGCCGCAGGGCGTGCGCAAGGGCTTCGCCGGGCTCATGGACGCTTACAACGGGCAGCGGGTCGGCGCGGCGGCGGTTGCGCTCGGCATCGCCGAGAGCGCCTACGAGCTCGCGCTCGACTACGCCCGCAAGCGCCACCAGTTCGGCCGGCCGATCGCCGAGTTCCAGGGGATCCAGTGGATGCTTGCCGACATGTCCATCCAGCTCGCCGCCGCCCGAGCCCTCGTCTACAAGGCGGCGGCCCGCGCCGGCGACGGCTTCCCCGACAAGCGGGAGGCGGCCGAGGCGAAGGTGTTCGCCGCCGAGGCCGCGGTGCGCGTCACCAACGATGCCCTCCAGATCCACGGCGCCATGGGCTATTCGCGCAACCTCGACCTCGAGCGCAAGGTGCGCGACGCGCGCATGTTCCCGATCGCCGGCGGCACCGCCCAGATCCTGCGCACTCAGGTGGCGGGCGCGATCCTCGGCATGCGGACGCCGCAGTCCCGGAAGGGCTATCTCGAGGCCGGCGACGAGTGACCGGGCGGGACCCGGGCCGCCCCGACGCGAAGCCGACGAGGCGCGGCGCCGGAATTCCACGCGAATGAAGATCGTGATCACCGAGTTCATGGACGCGGCGGCGGTCGCCGCGCTCGGGGCGAAGTTCGACGTCCGCCACGACGCGCAGCTCGCCGACCGGCGGGGCGAGCTCGCCGCCTCGCTCGCGGACGCCGACGCAGTGATCGTTCGCAACCGCACCCAGGTCGACCGGGAGCTGCTCGCGCGCGCCCCGAAGCTGCGCGTCGTCGGGCGCCTCGGGGTCGGGCTCGACAACATCGACGTCGAGGCGTGCAAAGCGCGCGGGATTCAGGTCATCCCGGCGAGCGGGGCGAATGCGCTCGCCGTGGCGGAGTACGTGATCTGCACCGTCATGCTGCTCCTGCGCGGCCAGTACCTCTCCTCGGCCGCCGTCGCCGCGGGCGAGTGGCCGCGGGGCGCGCTCGGGGAGGGCCGCGAGACGGCGGGGAAGACGCTCGGCATCGTCGGCTTCGGCGGGATCGGCCGGATGACGGCGCGGCTCGCCCAGGGCCTCGGCATGCGGGTGATCGCCGCCGACGCGATGATCCCGGCCGAGTCCCCGGTGTGGCGCGACACCGGCGTTGCACGGCGCGAGCTCGACGGGTTGCTGGCGGAATCGGACGCGGTGACCCTCCACGGTCCCCTCACCAAGGAGACGCGCCATCTGATCGACGCCGCCCGGATCGGGCGGATGAAACCGGGCGCCGTGCTGGTGAACAGCGCCCGGGGC
>JBOIFD010000312.1:0-6050 GCA_050741515.1 Burkholderiales bacterium | reverse complement strand
AGCCACTGCGTGAACGGCTCATCGCCCGCGGCGGTGCGGTAGCGCCAGATCTCGAACGGCATCTATTGTACCGTATACGTTACAGGAGGCCAACGTCGCCTCGGAGCCCATTCTGAGAGGTGTGGTGGCTCACGTCGTGAGCTGCCGGTCGGTAATGCAGCGGCCCTTCGCCGATGATCGGCGGCATGATCACCGCGCCGCTCCTGTCGATGTGCGTGATTCCGGTGGCGTATTGCCTCCTGCGGCGGCGGCTCCGGTCGCCGGCAAGTGACATAGGTCACGGGGATACAAACGATTACACCGGGGCCGTTCCCGGCAAAACCGTCGTTACAAGTGCCGACTAGTCTGGGCGCGTCTCATCACCAGGAGAGACTGCGATGAAACGACTGCTGACCGGCCTTGCCACCGCTTCGCTGCTGATCGGCGTGCCGCTCGCCGCCGCCGCGCACGACCGCGACGACCATCGCCGCGGCTGGGAACGCCACGGGCAACACGGGCATCCCGGGCACTGGAACAAGCCGCGGCACGTGCAGCGCCACTACCATCAGGCGCCGCCGCGCGTCGTGTACTACCCGGCGCTCGCGCCGCGGGTCGTCTACCGGCCGGTGTACGTGCCGGCGCCGGCGCCCGTGGTGACGTACCCGTATCCGCCCGTCGACGGTCCGCGGGTGAGCGTCGGCTTCCGTATTCTCTTCTGATCATGCCTACTGGCGGGGTTGTGTCGTCGACTGCCGACACGGCCCCGCCTTTCCGGGGAGAACTTTTCCGGATCGCCGCGCTCTTCCGGACTGGCGTCATGGTCCCACCGTGCGTATACTCGCGCCCCGCATGTCGCGAATCCTCAAGAAGGCGTTCCTCGTCTTCCTGCTCGGCTGGCTGCCGCTGCAGACGTCGGCGCTTCCGCTGATTGCCTTGCTCTGCGAGCAGGATCCGTCCGGCATGCCCGGCCACGCCGCGGCCCATAGCCAGCACGGCCACGGCGGCGAGCACTCGGGGGACGCTCACCACGGCGACGGCGATGACGGCTCGCCGCCCCCCCAGCCGCATAGCTGCTGCCACAACCTCACTTCCGCAGCGGTGCCGTCTATCGCCACGAGCGCGACGGGTCCGGCGGACGGAATCGCGCCCACGCCGCTTCCCCATCTCTACAGCTTCGTTCCCGAGCAGCCTCAACCGCCGCCGCTAGCGGCGTAGTCCTCGCCGGTCCTCGCCAGGACCGGATCTTCCGCATTTCGCCTGCACCGTTCGCGCGCGCCCGCGCGTCGCGTCGCCGCCGGCGAGGCACCGAGAGCGCGCGGCGCGTTGCGCCGGCGCTCGGCACTCGAACGAGGACTCGCTGCAGTGAAGGCATTTCGAATGGCTCTAACCTGGGCGCTCTGGCTTGGCCCGGCGGTGGCGCTCGCGCAGACCACTGGCGCGCGGCCCGACCCGACCGATCCGCGCCTGAACGCTCCCCCGCCGGCGACCGAGTCGGCGTTTGCCGGCTACCGCGGCTACCGCGACGAGCCGCTCGCCGACTGGCGCGCGGTGAACGACGAGATGCGCGCACTCGGCGGGCACGCCGGGCACATCCGCGACGCTGCACCGGCAGACCGCGCGCTGCCAGCCGGCGATCGCGCCACCCCGAAGCCGGCCGCCGCGAGCCCGGGAGAAAAGCATGCGCACTGACCGCCACGTACAGCGCGCACTGGCGCTCCCGATCGCGGCGCTCGCCCTCGCCGGCTGCACGACGTTCTCGGCCGACGGCGGTTTCGGCGAGGTGCAGAAGATCGCGTCCGAGCGCCTCGGCCGGGACGTCGTCTGGCAGCGGACGGACGAGGACGCGGCGCGCGCGCGGGACGACGTCCAGCGGTTGCTTGCGACGGAGCTCTCCGCCGGCGACTCGGTGCAGATCGCGCTGCTCAACAACCCCGGGCTGCAGGCTTCGTACGCCGAGCTGGGGGTCGCCGAGGCCGATCTCGTCCAGGCGGGGCGCATCGGGAACCCCCGCTTCTCGTACCTGCGCACCAGCCACGGCGGCGAGCGGAAGCTCGAATGGGCGCTCACGTTCCCGATCCTCGAACTGATCACAATTCCGCTGCGGACGAAGATCGAGGACCGGCGCTTCGCGCTCGCCAAGGTCGACGCCGGCCGCCGCGTGCTCGAGGTCGCCGCCGAGACCCGCCGGACTTACTACCAGGCGGTCGGCGCCCAGGAGACCGCGCGCTACATGGCGCAGGTGAAGGACGCCGCGGAGGCAGCCGCGGAGCTCGCGCGGCGCATGGCGCGCGCCGGCAACTTTCCGCGGATCACCGAGATGCGCGAGCAGGTGTTCTACGCGGAAGCGGTGGCGCAGCTCGCCCGTGCACGGCAGGCGGCCAGCGCCGAGCGCGAGCGGTTGACGCGGCTCATGGGTCTTTACGGCGGCGACGTGCGCTTCAAGCTGCCGGAGCGCCTGCCCGATCTGCCGGCGAGCCCGCCGGAGCTCAAGGACGCCGAGCAGACGGCGGTCGCGCAGCGCCTCGACGTTCAAGCGGCGCGACGCGAGAGCGAGGGCCTGGCCGAGTCGCTCGGGCTCACGAAGACGACGCGGTTCATCAACGTCCTCGAGCTCGGGCCGGCGCGCACCAAGGAGGATCCCGAGCCCTGGAAGAGCGGGTACGAGCTGTCGCTCGAGGTGCCGATCTTCGACTGGGGCTCGGCCAAGGTCGCGAGGGCGGAGGCGACCTACATGCAGTCGGTCCAGCGCATCGCCGAAGCGGCGGTCAACGCACGCTCGGAGGTGCGCGAGTCGTACTCGGCGTACGCCACCGCCTACGCGACGGCGAAGCACTATCGCGACGAGATCGTGCCGCTCCGCAAGCAGATCTCCGAGGAATCGCTGCTGCGCTACAACGGCATGCTGATCAGCGTGTTCGAGCTCCTCGCCGACTCGCGCGAGCAGGTCGGGGCGGTGAACGGCTACATCGAGGCGCTGCGCGACTACTGGGTCGCCGACGCCGAGTTGCACGCCACCCTGAACGGCGCCGCCGGAGGCCGGCGGTGGTCCGCGCGCGCCGCGGCGATGACCGTCGCGTCCCCGCGCGGCGGTCACTGAAGGGGAATCGCATCATGACCACACGACGCAACTTCCTCGCCGGCGCAGCGGTGCTGGGCGCCAGCGCGGTGTCGAAAGCTGCAATTGCCGCGGTGCCCGAGGCGCCGGTGCAGACCTCGGCGGCGACGCAGCCGCCGCTGGCACCGCCGAACGGCCGGCCGTATCAGCCGGTGGTCACGCTCAACGGCTGGACGCTGCCGTGGCGGATGAAGGACGGCTGGAAGGAGTTCCACCTGGTCGCCGAGCCGGTCGTGCGCGAAATGGCGCCCGGCATGAAGGCGAACCTGTGGGGCTACAACGGCCAGTCGCCCGGCCCGACGATCGAGTGCGTCGAGGGCGACAAGGTCAGGATCTTCGTCACCAACAGGCTGCCCGAGCACACGACGATCCATTGGCACGGGATCCTGCTGCCGAGCGGCATGGACGGGGTGGGCGGACTCACCCAGAAGCAGATCCCGGTCGGCAAGACCTACGTCTACGAGTTCACGATGAAGAAGTCGGGGACCTTCATGTACCACCCGCACGCCGACGAGATGGTGCAGATGGCGATGGGGCTCATGGGGTTCATCGTCGTGCACCCGAAGAACCCCGGCTTCATGCGCGTCGACCGCGACTTCGTGTTCCTCATCAACGCCTACGACATCGAGCCCGGCGCCCGCACGCCGAAGGTGGCCACGATGCTCGACTTCAACCTGTGGAGCTGGAACAGCCGCGTGTTCCCGGGCATCGATCACCTCGCGGTGCGCAGAGGCGACAAGGTGCGCGTCCGGATGGGCAACCTGACGATGACCAGCCACCCGATCCACATGCACGGCTACGACTTCAAGGTGACCTGCACCGACGGCGGCTGGGTGCGGCCCGAAGCGCAGTGGCCCGAGGTCACGATCGACGTCCCGGTCGGCGCGATGCGCGCCTTCGAGTTCGACGCCACCGCGCCCGGCGACTGGGCGTTCCACTGCCACAAGTCGCACCACACCATGAACGCGATGGGCCACAACGTGCCGACGATGATCGGCGTCGACCACCGCGGCGTGGCGCAGAAAATCATGAACCTCGTGCCCGACTACATGGTGATGGGCGAGCGCGGCATGGCCGACATGGCCGAGATGGAGATGCCGCTGCCGGACAACACCTTGCCGATGATGACCGGCCAGGGGCCGTTCGGGCCGATCGAGATGGGCGGGATGTTCACCGTCGTGAAGGTGCGCCAGGCCCTCGCGCGCAACGACTACGAGGATCCGGGCTGGTACAAGCACCCGCCGGGGACCGTCGCCTATGAGTGGACCGGCGAGCTGCCGAAGGTTGCGCGCGCAGGCGCGCCGGCTGCCGACGCGACGACGGTCAAGGTGCGTCGCAGCGGCGGCAATTCGCATCACTAGAAACCAGAACCGTCAACCATGCATCAGGAGTCCGTTGAAATGAAGCAGCTCTTGTTCCTCTTGTCCGTGCTGATCGCGTTTCCGTTGGTCGCCTACGGGCACGGCGGCGAAGGCGAGGCCAAGCGCCGGGCGCCGAAGCGCGGCGCGCCCATGGAAGAGAAGGCGTTCGGCCGCGCCGGCGACCCGAAGCAGGCGACCCGCACCATCCGCATCGAGGGCCGGGACACGATGCGCTACACCCCGTCGCGGATTACGGTGAAGCAGGGCGAGACGGTCCGCTTCGTGGTGAAGAACGCCGGGAAGATGCTCCACGAGACGGTGATCGGCACGAAGGTGGAGCTCGACGAGCACTACGAGCTCATGAAGAAGTTCCCCGACATGGAGCACGACGAGCCGCACATGGTGCATCTCAAGCCCGGCGAGACCGGGGAGATGTTCTGGCAGTTCACCCGCGCCGGCGAGTTCTATTTCGCCTGCCTGATCCCCGGCCACTACGAGGCCGGGATGTTCGGGCGGATCAAGGTCGTTTCGAGATAGGAGCCCGATGATGAAGCGGCTGCAAGGCGTACTGACCGCGGCGTTGCTCGTCTTCGCCGCACCGGCATTCGCGCAAGCGCTGGCCGACGGCGAGATCCGCAAGGTCGACAAGGACGCGAGGAAGCTCACGATCAAGCACGGGCCGATCCCGAACCTCGACATGCCGGGGATGACGATGGTGTTCCAGGTCAAGGACCCGGCGTTGCTCGACCAGGTGAAGGCCGGCGACAAGATCAGGTTCCAGGCGGAGAAGATCGGCGGCGCCTTCACGGTGACGCGGATCGAGCCGGCGAAGTAACGCACCTCGCTCCCGGGGACTCGGTTCGATGCAGCGGGGTGGCACGGCGCCAGGCAGCGACGGCGACCGGCGGAGCGGCGCTGGACGCTTCTGGACGCGCAGAGATCCCCGAGGGTGCGGTGAGGAGAGGAACACGCGCAGATGATCGAGCGCGCACGCGCGCGCCAGGGCACGTCGAAGTGACCGCGGAAGTCGACAGGAGGGACCAATGATGTGGGGCGAAATGGACGGGTTCGGATGGGGTTGGATCGGCCTCGGCATGGTGCATATGGCCTTGTTTTGGGTCCTGGTGATCCTGGGGATCGTCGTCCTCGTGAAGTGGCTCGCCGGCGGCTCGGCGCCGCGTTCGGAAACGCGGGCGATCGACATCTTGAAGGAGCGGTACGCCAAAGGCGAGCTGACGCGCGAGCAGTTCGAGCAGATGAAGCGCGACCTGGGGTAAGAAACCGGTGGGCGCCTTCGAGCATCCGGCGAAGACCGCGTACCGGCGCGACGAAACCCGCCGGTGCGCTCTGCGCGCGGCGGCTGCGAGGGCGTCCGGCCGTCGGCGCGAGGTTGCAGCCCCCGTCAGGCCGCTGCCGCAGCCGTCCGCGGCCGCGTTCGCCCGCGCCGCGGCGGCGGCGCGAGCGCGTCGATCGCGGAAACGAGCGGTGAGATCGGGCATCCGGAGTGCACGAGGATAGGCCGTGATCGTCCGGATCCTGCTGGTCGTCGGGCTCGCCATCGGCCTCAGCGGATGCACGCTGGCGGGCCTCGGGGC
>JBOIFD010000311.1:0-8507 GCA_050741515.1 Burkholderiales bacterium | reverse complement strand
CTGTTTGCCCGAGGCAACAGCGCCGCCCGACCCCCGGCGGAAAACCCTCGCGACCGTCGCTTTTCACCGAAGGAGAGTGCCTATGAGCAAAGCTGAGACCAAGCAGCCGACCCCGGCCCGCCGCCGCTTCCTGACCGGCGCCGCGGCCGCGACGGCCGGCGCCGCCACGCTGGGCTTCCCGATGATCGTGAAGTCGCAGTCGCCCATCGTCATCAAGATGCAAGGCTCCTGGGGCTCCGCCGACATCTTCAACGACATGGCGCAGGAGTACGTCAAGCGCGTCAACGACATGTCGGGCGGACGCCTGCGCATCGACTATCTCCTCGCGGGCGCGGTCGTGAAGCCCTTCGAGGTGATGGACGCGGTGTCCAAGGGGGTGCTCGACGGCGGGCATACGGTCCCGGTGTACTGGTACGGGAAGTCGAAGGTCGCATCGCTCTTCGGCTCGGGCCCGATCAACGGCTGCGACGCGCAGCAGACCCTCGCCTGGATCTACCGCGGCGGCGGCCTGGAGCTGTACAACGAGCTGCTCGCGAAGCTCGGCCTCAACGCGGTGGGCTTCTTCGCGATGCCGATGCCGACCCAGCCGCTCGGCTGGTTCAAGAAGCCGATCAAGACGGCCAACGACATGAAGGGGCTGAAGTACCGCACCGTGGGCCTCTCCGCGGACCTGAACCAGCAGATGGGCCTCAAGGTGACCCAGCTGCCGGGCGGCGAGATCGTCCCGGCGATGGAGCGGGGCGTCATCGAGGCCTTCGAGTACAACAACCCCACGTCGGACATGCGCTTCGGGGCGCAGGACGTGGCGAAGTACTACATGATGGGCAGCTACCACCAGGCGATGGAGTTCTTCGAGATCATCTTCAACAAGAACAAGTTCAACGCGCTGCCCAAGGACCTGCAGGCGATCCTGCAGTACGGCGTGGAATCGGCCTCCGCGTCCAACTTCTGGACCGCGATGGACAACTACTCGCGCGACCTGCAGACGCTGATCAGCAAGCACAAGGTCAACGTGCTGCGCACGCCGAAGGGGGTCTTCCAGGACCAGCTCAAGGCGTGGGACGTGGTCAACGCCAAGCTTCAGGCCGAGGACCCGTTCTTCAAGAAGGTCGTCCAGTCGCAGAAGGACTGGGCGAAGCGGGTCGCGTACTACATGTTCCTGAACGAGGCGGACTACAGGCTCGGGTACGAGCACGTCTTCGCGACGAAGCTTCCGGTCTAGAGCGGGAAGCGGTTCACCGCGCTGGGGCGGCGCCTGATGGGGCCGCCCCAGTTGCTTGTCCACGGTCGGTGGCCAGCGCACGATGAATCGGCTGATCTACGGCATCGACCAGTTGAGCAAGACGGTCGGCCATGCGTTCGCGTGGTCGATCGTGATCCTCATGCTGGGCACCTCCTACGAGGTGTTCGTGCGCTACGCGCTCAACGCCCCCACTAGCTGGGCGTTCGACTTCAGCTACATCATGTACGGCGGCCTGTTCTTCATGGCGGGCGCGTACACGCTCTCGCGCGGCGGCCACGTCCGGGCCGACATGTTCTCCCGCCTGTGGCGTCCGCGCACGCAAGCCGCCGTCGAGCTTGCGCTGTACATCCTCTTTTTCTTCCCGGGCGTGATCGCGCTGGTCCTCTCCGGCTGGACCTACGGCAACGAGTCGATGAAGATCCGCGAGATGAGCATCAACAGCCCGGTCGGCATCCCGATCTGGCAGATCAAGATGCTGATTCCGGTCGGCGGCGCGCTGATCGCGCTCCAGGGCGTCGCCGAGGTCCTGCGTTGCCTGCAGTGCCTGCGTGCCGGGTGCTGGGCGCCGCGGCTGCACGACGTCGAGGAGCTCGAGAAGCAGATCCTCGCGGAGCACGCGAAGGCGGAAGGCGACCTCCAGGGGACGGCCGCGCGATGAGCCCGGGGATGATCGCGCTGCTGATGCTGGGGATCCTGGTCTTCACGATCATGATCGGGTTCCCGGTGGCGTTCACCCTGATGGCGCTCGGCGTGGCCTTCGGCTACTACGCCTACTTCGTGCCCGACCAGGCTTTCTTCGACAACCGCGTGTTCTTCCTGCTGACGCAGAACACGTACGGGGTGATGACCAACGATACGCTGGTCTCGGTGCCGCTGTTTCTCTTCATGGGGTACATGGTCGAGCGCGCGAACATCCTCGACCGCCTGTTCTACAGCCTGCAGGTCGCGCTGCGGTTCTTGCCCGGCGCGCTCGCCGTCGCCACGCTCGCCACCTGCGCCCTCTTCGCCACCGCCACCGGGATCGTCGGCGCGGTGGTCACGCTCATGGGCCTGCTCGCCTTTCCGCAGATGATCAAGGCCGGCTACGACACCCGGCTCGCGTCGGGGGTCACCTGCGCCGGCGGCTGCCTCGGGATCATGATCCCGCCGTCGATCCTGCTGATCGTGTACGGCGCGCAGGCGGGCGTGTCGGTCGTGAGGCTGTATGCCGGCGCCCTGGTGCCGGGCTTCCTGCTGGCCACGATGTACGTGGTCTACGTCGTCATCCTGACGACGCTCAAACCGCAGCTCGCGCCCCCGTTGCCGAAGGAGCAGCGCGACGTCCCGTTCTTCAAGACGCTGTGGCTGCTGCTGACGGCGTTCGTCCCGCTCGCGGTCCTGATCCTGGCGGTGCTCGGCTCGATCATGTTCGGCCTCGCGACGCCGACCGAGGCGGCCGCGGTCGGCGCGTTCGGCGCGGTGGCGCTCGCCGCGAGCTACCGGGCGCTCAGCTGGCCACGGCTGAAGGAGGCGGTGTACCTCACCGCCCGGACCTCGGCCATGGTGTGCTGGCTGTTCGTCGGCTCGTCGACGTTCGCCTCGATCTTCGCCTATCTCGGCGGCGAGGCCATCATCAAGGACTTCGTGCTCGGCCTGAACCTGTCGCCGATCATGTTCATGGTTCTGGCGCAGATCATCATCTTCCTGCTCGGCTGGCCGCTCGAGTGGACCGAGATCATCATCATCTTCGTCCCGATCTTCCTGCCGCTGCTGCCCCACTTCCACATCGATGCGCTCACCTTCGGCATCCTGGTGGCGCTCAATCTGCAGACCGCGTTCCTGTCGCCGCCGATGGCGATGGCCGCGTACTATCTGAAGGGCGTGTCGCCGCCCACGGTGCTGCTGACGCAGATCTTCTGGGGCTGCACGCCGTTCCTGTTCATCATCGTTCTGTGCATGGCCGCGGTCTACGTGCTGCCCGGCACGGTGACCTGGCTCCCGGACCTGATCTACAACCGCTGACCGCGCATGGATTCGACGCCGCTGCACTGGCTATCGGCTTCCGACGCGGCGCGCGCCATCGCCGACGGCGCGATCACGTCCGAGCGGCTGGTCGAGGCCTGCCTCGCGCGGGTACGCGAGGTCGACGGCGACGTCCAGGCCTGGGCGTTTCTCGATCCCGAGCACGCGCTCCTCCAGGCGCGCGCGCGCGACCAGGATCGCAGCGAGGGACGCCCGGTCGGTCCGCTGCACGGCGTCCCGGTCGGCATCAAGGACATCATCGACACCTGCGACATGCCGACCGAGGACGGCACCGTGCTGCACGCGGGCCGGACGCCGGCGCGCGATGCCACGGTGGTCGCCATGCTGCGCGCCGCCGGGGCGGTGATCATGGGCAAGACCGTGACCACCGAGTGCGCCACCTACACCGCCGGCAAGACGCGCAATCCGCACAATCCCGACCATACCCCCGGCGGATCGTCGTCCGGCTCCGCGGCCGCGGTCGCCGCGGGCTTGGCGCCGCTCGCCCTGGGCAGCCAGACGAACGGCTCGACCATCCGTCCGGCGTCGTTCTGCGGCGTGTACGGATTCAAGCCGACGCACGGCCTCGTCCCGCGGCAGGGCGTGATGAAGCTTTCGCGCGCGCTCGATCACGTGGGCCTGTTCGCCAGAACTCTCGAGGATATCGCGCTGATCGCGGAGTCGCTGGTGGGCTGGGACGAGGACGACCCCGACACCCGGCCCCGGGCCGCGGTTCCGTTCCGGCAGGTCGCGGCCCAGGCGCCGCCGCTTGCGCCGCTGCTCGCGTTCGTCAAGCCGCCGGTCTGGGACCGGGCCGAGCCGGAGACGAAGGAGGCGTTCGCCGAGCTCGCCGGGCAGCTCGCGGCGCGGATCGTGGAGGTCGAGCTGCCGCCGGCGACCGCGGAGGCGCTCGACTGGCACCGGATCATCATGGAAGCGGAGATGGCCGCCAATCTCGACCGCGAGTTCGAGCAGGGGCGCGAGCGGCTGTCGCCGTCGCTGCGTGACCAGCTCGCGCGGGGTCGCGAGGTGCGCGCGCTCGATTACCAGCGCGCGCTCGCGCGCGTGCCGCTGCTGAACCAGGGGTTCGAGGAGATCTTCGCGCGGTGCGATGCGATCGTCACGCCGGCGGCGGCCGGGACCGCGCCGCACGGGCTGGCCTCGACCGGAGACCCGTCCTTTTGCACCCTGTGGACGCTGTGCGGCATGCCGGCCCTGAATCTTCCGCTCATGCGGGGATCGAACGGATTGCCGCTCGGGGTGCAGCTCGTCGGGCAACGGGACGCCGACGCCCGGCTCCTGCGCACGGCGGGATGGCTCGTCGAGCAGCTCCGGACCGACCAGTAGCCGACCAAGGAGCCCTGGCCCATGCTACTCAAGACACTCGCTGGAATCCTCGCCGCGGGGCTGCTGCTCGCTTACATGGCGCCGGTGGTTCTCAGGTTGCAGGACCCGGCGCTGTGGATCGTCACCGGGCTCGGCGGCGCGATGATGCTGCTCGACCTCTGGCAGTCGCTGAGGGAGAAGGACTAGCCCAGCACCACCGCGACTTTCCCCACCTGCGCGTCGGACTCCATGTAGGCCTTCGCCTCAGGCAGCTCGGGGAACGGAAACACCTTGTCGACGAGCGGCCGGATGCGGCCGTCCGCGAGCGCGGGGAGCACGTCGCGCACGAACCCGCGCACGGTCTCGGCGCGCTGCGCGGCGGTTCGCAGCTTGTTCGATACGCCGAAGACCCGCAGGCGCTTCGAGTGCAGCGCCTCGAGGTCGATCTCGCTCGTCATCGTCCGGTCGAGGTAGCCGACGGTCGCGAGGCGGCCCTGGTAGGCGAGCGCCCGGACGCATTCCGCGAATACCGTGCCGCCGACGTTGTTGACCACGAGGTCGACGCCCTTGCCGCCGGTCGCCTTCGTCACGGCTTCGAGGAACCCGCCCCCGCGCCCCTGAACGCCCACGTCGAGCCCGAGAGGCTTCAGCCGGTCGAGCTTCGCCGCCGAACCCGACGTGCCGATCACGCGCGCACCGATGACCTTCGCGGTCTGGAGGGACGCGACGCCGACCCCGGACGAGACGCCGGTGACGAGCAGCCACTCGCCCGGCTGCAGGTCCCCGCCCGGGTAGAGCATGTCGTAGCTCACGAGGAAGACGAGCGGCACGCTCGCCGCCTCTGCCCACGACAGGCGCGCCGGGATCGCCATGGCCTCGCGCGCGTCCATGATCGCAAGCTCGGCGAACGCGCCGCGCGCGCGGCCCATCACCCGGTCGCCGGTCGCGAAGCCCGTGACGCCGTCCCCGACCTCGAGCACCTCGCCCGAGCATTCCTGACCCGCGGGCTTCGCCTCGGCGGCCGCCGCGTGCAGCCCCAGCGAGGCGATGAACTCGCCGCGGTTGAGCGACGCCGCGCGCACGCGTACCAGCAGCTCGCCGGGCTGCGGCTCCGGGTCCGGCACGCCGCGCAGCTCGAGAACGAGCTTCCCGCCGGCGCTGCGGATCCACCAGGACTTCATCGGGGAGCATTCTAACGAGGCTCCGGGCTGGACGGGCCGAACGCAGGTTCGGTATGGTCCGGCATGAGCTACGCGTCCGGAGCGGTTCCGTCGCACCGCTGGCTGATGCTCGGGCTGGCGATCCTCGCCTACATGCTCGGGCTGTTTCACCGCGTCGCCCCCGCCGCGCTGGCGCCCGACCTCGTCCAGGCCTTCGCCACCAGCGCCGCGGCGCTCGGGGTGCTCGCCGCGACCTACTTCTGGGTCTACACGGCGATGCAGCTCCCGTGCGGCGTTCTCGCCGACACGCTCGGGCCGCGGCGGCTGCTCTTCGGCGGCGGTCTGATCGCCGCGGCCGGCGCGGCGCTGTTCGGTCTCGCCCCGGCATTCGGCTGGGCCGCGCTCGGCCGCATGCTGGTCGGTTTCGGCACCGCGGTCGCGTTCGTCGCCGCGCTCAAGCTGATCGCCACGTGGTTCGAGGAACGCCGCTTCGCGACGCTCACCGGCACCGTCGTGCTGCTCGGGAACCTCTCGTCGGCGGCCGCGGGGGGGCCGTTCGCGTGGGTGCTGCAGGCGCTGCCCTGGCGGACGGTGATGCTCATCCTCGCGGCGCTTTCGGTCGCGGTGGCGGTCGGCGCACTCCTCGCCGTGCGCGACGCGCCCGCGGGGCGCGGAGCGGTCCGGCTCGCCTCGGGCGACTGGCGCAAGGGCCTCCGGGCCGTGTTCCGCAACCGCGCGAGCTGGCCCGGCTTCTGGGCGAACCTCGGGATGGGCGGTGCGTTCCTCGGCTTCGCCGGGCTATGGGCGGTGCCCTATTTCGTGGCGGTTCACGGGATGACCCGGGTCCAGGCTGCGAATCACGCGACGCTGATGCTCGCGAGCTTTGCGTGCGCCGGTTTCCTGTGGGGCGCCGTCTCCGACCGGCTGCGGCGCCGCCGGCCGGTGTTCGTCGCCGGCGCCGCGCTGCTCGCGCTCTGCTGGGTGCCGCTGCTCGCGGGGATGCGCCTGCCGTCGGCGGCCGGCACGCTGCTGTGCATCGCGATCGGGCTCGGGGCGGCCGGCCTCACGGTCAGCTGGGCCTGCGCGAAGGAGGTGAACCTTCCCCAGTACTCGGGGATGGCGACCGCGCTCGTGAACACCGGCTGCTTCCTCGGCCCGGCGCTGCTCCAACCCCTGGTGGGCCGGGTGCTGGACTGGCACCGCGCCGTCGCGACGCCCGGCGTGCACAGCGCGGAAGAATGGCAGCGCGGGCTGTGGGTGATCCTCGGGTTCTCGCTGTTCGGCCTCGGCGCGGCGCTGTTCGTCCGCGAGACGCACGCGCGCGGCATCGCCGCGGCCCGCGCGCCGTGACGGAGTTTGGCGCAGAATTCCGCCGCCAGCATGAAGCCCCGCATCCACCCGAGGCGATGGCGCTGCGCCTGATCGAAGCGGCCCGCGCCCTCGTCGGCGGCGCGATGACCTCGCGCGCCTGCACCGAGCACCTCCTCGCCCGCATCCGCAGCCGCGACGCGTCGGTCCATGCCTGGGTCGCGCTCGACGAGGGCCGCGCGCTGGCGCTCGCCGGCGAGTGCGACCGCCGCCCGGCGACGACGCCGGAGGTCGGCGCCCTGCACGGCGTGCCGATCGGGGTGAAGGACATCATCGATACCGCGGACCTGCCGACCCAGATGGGGTCACCGGCGTTCGCCGGCCACCGGCCGGGCCGCGACGCCGCGGTGGTCGAGCGGCTGAAGCGGGCCGGCGGCTTCGTCCTCGGCAAGACCGTGACCACCGAATGCGCGTTCCGGCACCCCGGCAAGACCCGCAACCCCTGGCATCCCGAGCACACGCCGGGCGGCTCCTCGTCCGGCTCGGCGGCGGCGGTGGCCGCGGGCTTCGTGGCGGCGGCGATCGGCACGCAGACGAACGGCTCGGTGATCCGGCCGGCGGCGTTCTGCGGCGTGGTGGGCTTCAAGCCGACGTTCGGCACGATCCCCTTCGCCGGGGCGTTCCGGTTCAGCGAGACGCTCGACCAGATGGGCGTCTTCACCGCGGACGTCGCCGACGCCGCGCTGTTCGCCGCGCAGCTGCTCGACGACGAGGCGATCCCGCCCGACGTGCCGCGGCTCGATCGCCCGCCGCGGATCGGCGTGCTGGCGCGCTTTCCGTGGAACGACACCGAGCCCGAGGCGAAGCTCGCGTTCGAGGCCACCCTGGACCGGCTCCGCGCCGCCGGCGCCGTGGTCGAACGCATCGTGCTGCCGGACGGCTTCGCCGATGCGAGCCTCGTGCACCGCACGATCATGTACGCCGAGGGCGCCCGCAACCTCGCCGGCCTGCAGTCGCGCGCGCGGTCGGCGCTGAGCAGGACGCTGAACGAGGCGCTCGACGAGGGCCGCCTCATCGTGCCCGACGCCTATCGGGCCGCGGTCGCGGTGCGCGCCGCGCTCGCGGAGCGCGCCCACGACCTCTTCGAGCGCTGCGAGGTGATCGCGTCGCCGCCGGCACCCGGGACGGCGCCCCGCCGGCTCGACCTCACCGGCGACGCCAGCTTCTGCACGCTGTGGTCGCTGATCGGCGTGCCGGCGATCACGCTCCCGAGCGGGTTGTCCCGCGCCGGCCTGCCGTTCGGGCTGCAGCTCGCATGCGATGCGGGGGGCGATGCGCATCTGCTGCGGGTGGCGCGCTGGTGCGAAGCGGCGCTGCGCTTCGAGGCGGCCGCGTGAGCCGCGGAGCAGGGGCCCCACGCGTGACCACCGGGATCGTGCTGCTCGCGCACGGCAGCCGCGACCCGGAGT
>JBOIFD010000310.1:0-8382 GCA_050741515.1 Burkholderiales bacterium | reverse complement strand
CCGAACTGCATGATCACCGGGGCGACCATGTTGAGCCCGAACGGGATCAGCCGCGGGGCGCCGGCGGCGGCGCACTCCTCGTCGAACAGGTGATGCTCGACCGGCGTCCAGCCGCGGCCGCCGTGCTGCTTCGGCCAGTGGCCGGCGAGCCAGCCCTGGCGCGCGAGCAGGTCCTGCCAGCGCACCCAGTCGTCCTTGACGAGCGCGCGGTGGCCGAGGACCTTCTCGCCGATGTCGCGCGGAAGGTTGCCGCGAACGAACGCGCGGACCTGTTCGCGGAATGCCTGCTCTTCGGGGGTGTAGGTGAGGTCCATGCGGACACCTCGGCGTGCGGGCTAGCAGTCGGATGGTAGCGCCTCGGCCGCGACGCGATCAACCGTCGCCGCGCCCCCCGGATCTCGTCGCCAGGAAGATTCCGAAGAGCAGCAGCGCGATGCCGGCGAGCTTCACGCGCCCGACCGGCTCGTCGAGCAGCAGCCACGCGAGCACCGTCGAGCCGACCGGCTCGCCGAGGATGGCGAGCGCGATGAGGGTGGCCGAGAGGTACTTCAACGCCCAGTTGAAGCTGGTATGGCCGAGGAGCTGCGGCCCGATCGCGAGCGCGAGGAGCATCAGCCACGCTGCGGGCGCGAACCCGCCGAGCGGCGCGCCCGCCGCGGCGGCGAAGAGCACGAGGCACGCCGCGGCGACGGCGTACACGACCCCGACGTACGCGAGGAGCGACATCCGGCGCCGCAACCGACGGCCGATCAGCAGGTAGCCGCACACGGTCAGCGAGCCGATGACCGCGAGGACGTTGCCGAGCAGCGGAGCGCGTTCAGGCCCGGCGGCACTGTCGGTGAGAAAGACCACCGCGCTGCCGGCGATCGCGAGCGCGATCGCGAGGACCATCACCGCCCCGAGGCGCTCGCGGAAGAAGAGCCACGACGCGATGCCGATCCAGATCGGGTTGGTCGTGACGAGCGCGACGCTGGACGCGACCGAGGTGTACTCGAGCGAGAGGATCCAGGTCGCGAAATGCGCCGCGAGGAACGCGCCCGAGGCCGCCGCGAGCCCCCACTCCCGCCACGCGAGCCCGGCGAGCTCGTCGCGGCACCGCGCGAGCACGACCGGTGCGAGGATCAGCGCCGCGAACGCCAGCCGCCACGCCGCGATCGACAGCGACGGCACGCCGTCGGACTGGAGCCAGCGGATGAGGATCGACGCGGTCGAGACGACGAGCACGCCGCCCGCGAGCACGGCGAGGACCCGGGCGCGGGAGGGCGTGTCGGCGCGCATCGCCGGGCGACCATAGTCCGCCCGCGCGAAGCGCGTCAAGGTCGATGAAAATGGCGCCATGCCGCCCGCCCACCGCCTCTGCACCGCCCCGATGATGGACTGGTCGGACCGGCACTGCCGGTTCTTCTTCCGGACCCTCGCGCCGCACGCGGTCGTCTACTCCGAGATGATCACGACCGGCGCGCTGCTCCACGGCAACGTGCCGCGCCACCTCGATTTCGACCCGGCCGAGCACCCGGTCGTCCTGCAGCTCGGCGGCAGCGACGCTGCGGAGCTCGCGGCGTGCGCGCGGCTCGGGGAGCGGTGGGGCTACGACGAGATCAACCTCAATTGCGGCTGCCCGTCCGAGCGCGTGCAGCGCGGCGCGTTCGGCGCCTGCCTCATGGCCGAGCCCGAGCTCGTCGCCGATTGCGTCACGGCGATGCGCGACGCGGTCTCGATCCCGGTCACGGTGAAGCATCGCCTGGGGATCGACCGCGTCGAGGACTACGGCTTCGTGCGGCGGTTCGTCGAGACCCTGGCGCGCGCGGGCGTTCGAACCTTCCTGGTCCACGCCCGGAACGCGGTCCTCAAGGGCCTGTCGCCGAAGGACAACCGCGAAGTGCCGCCGCTCCGCTACGACGAGGTCCACCGGTTGAAGCGCGAGCTCCCCGAGCTCGAGATCGTCGTGAACGGCGGCCTCGCGGCGTGGCCGCGGATCGAAGCCGAGCTCGCGCACGTCGACGGCGTCATGCTGGGCCGTGCGGCCTACCACGATCCCGGCCTGCTCGCGGCGGCCGATGCCCGCCTGTTCGGTGGCGGGCCGCCGCCCTCCCCGGCCGAGGTCGTCCGGCGGATGCATCGCTACGCGGTGGAGCACGTCGCCCGCGGGACGCCGCTCCGTGCCATCGCCCGGCACATGCTGGGCCTCTATCAGGGGCAGCCCGGGGCGCGCGCGTGGCGACGGATGCTCTCCGACGCGCCGGGCCTGGCGCGAAACGATCCGGCCTTGCTGCTCGAAGCGCTCGACCGGCTGGAGGCGACTGCGGCATTGTCCGCGGCCGCCGCCTGATGCTTCACGGATAATCGGGCCATGGACGCCCCGCGCCCGATCTCGATTCGCGACGAGCAGACCGGCGATGCCGTGGCGATTCATCGCGTCATCGCTGCGGCGTTCAAGAGCCGCGCGGAGGCCGAGCTCGTCGACAAGCTCCGCGCGAACGGCCGGTTCGCGGTGTCGCTCGTCGCGGTGCAGGGCGGCGCGGTCGTCGGGCACGTGCTGCTCACCGATGTCACGGTGGCGGGCCACGGGCTCGTGCCGCGCGGCGCCGGGCTCGCGCCGCTCGCCGTGCGGCCGACGTTCCAGCGGCGCGGGATCGGTTCGATCCTGGTGCGCGCGGCGCTCGAGCGCGCCTTGCGCGCCGGCTACGGTTTCGTGTGCCTGCTCGGCGATCCGGCCTACTACCGGCGCTTCGGCCTGCGCCCGGCCGCGACGCTCGGTCTCGTCTCCGAGTTCGACGCGCCGCTGGAGGCGTTTCTCGCGATCGAGCTCGCGCCCGGTGCGCTCGCCGGCGTCTCCGGCACGGTCCGCTATCTTCCCGAGTTCGCCGAGATCACCGCGTAGTATTGTCCGTGCGCTTGCAGTTCGCGAAGAGCGTCTGGCCGCCCTCTTCCACGAACGCCTCCGGGCCCTTGGTGTGCAGCGTGGTCCGCCCGTTCGAGTAACGGACGCCGGATGCCGCCGCGACCTGGTCGAGCCGGAAGTCGCGCTCCGGGTACATGATCATCGCCGACTTTCCGTCCTCCAGGTATTGCACGACGAGCTGCTTGTCGGCGTCGCACTTGTAGATCGTCGCGTCGGCGGGCCAGCGCGGGCGGTCGCCGCCCGAGGACCACCAGCTCGAGCAGCCGGCGGCAAAGGCGAGCAGCGCCGCGGCGGCGGTGGTACGGACCGGATTCGGAATCGGCATGTTCGGCACGCCCCGTCGGGCAGGGAGGTCCGGTATTCTCGTCGAGCGTCCGCCGGCGCGCCAACCGCCGCGGCTGGCGCGGTGACCCGCCGCGGCGGTAGGATGCACCCTCGACCGAGACCGCCCCAAAAGGAGGAGCCATGAAACGCGCGCTTTTGCAGCTCGTCGCCACCGCCCTGACAGCGCTCCTCGCCACCGTCGCCGGGGCCCAGCAGCCGGTCAGGATCGGCATCGTGACCTTCCTGTCGGGGCCGGCCGCCGGCCCGTTCGGGGTGCCGGCGCGGAACGCCGCCGAGATCATGGCGGAGTCGATCAACGCCGGCCGGGTGCCGGCGCCGTATGCGACCAAGGGCCTCGGCGGCGCGCCGATCGAGCTGGTCATCATCGACGAGGCCGGCGGGCCGCAAAAGCAGGTCGCCGAGCTCCGCAACCTCGCCCAGCGCGTCGACCTCGTGATCGGCTACATCTCGAGCGGCGACTGCCTCGCGGTCGCCCCGGTCGCCGAGGAGCTCAAGAAGCTGACGGTGCTCTTCGACTGCGGAACGCCGCGCATCTTCGAGGATGCCTCCTACAAGCACGTCTTCCGGACCGGGCCGCACGCGACCATGGACAACGTCTCGGCCGCGTTGTACGTGCTCGAGCGCCGGCCCAACGTGCGCTCGATCGCCGGCATCAACCAGAACTACGCCTGGGGTCAGGACTCGTGGGTCGACTTCGAGGCGGCGATGAAGGCGCTCAAGCCGGGGATCGAGGTCAAGACCTCGCAGATGACCAAGCTCTTCGCCGGGCAGTTCGGCGCCGAGATCTCCACGCTGCTCTCGAGCGGCGCCGATGTGATCCACTCGAGCTTCTGGGGCGGGGATCTCGAGGGTCTGGTGCTGCAGGGCGCGCCGCGCGGGCTGTTCGAGAAGCACGTCATCGTGCTCTCGGCGGGGGAGCCGGCGATCAACCGCCTCGGCACCAAGATCCCGGACGGCACAATCATCGGCGCCCGCGGTCCCTTCGGCCCGTTCGCGCCCGACACCGAGTTCAACCGCTGGTTCCGGAGCGCGTTCCAGGAGCGCTTCGGCGTTCCGCCGAACTACGCGTCGTACAAGATGACGAACGCGATCCTCGGCGTGAAGGCCGCCTACGAGAAGGCGCAGAAGGCCGGTGCGGCGAGCCCCAGCCAGGACCAGATCATCGCCGCGTTCGAGAACCTGACCTTCGAGGGCGTCGGCGGGACGGTGAAGATGTCGCTCGGCAAGGGCCACCAGGCGGTGATGGACGTCGCCGTGGGCACCGCGAAGACGGTCGGCGGCGAGCTGCGGATCGTCGACGTCAAGCGCTACCCGGCCGCCCAGGTGAACCCGCCCGAGGGCGCGAAGAGCGAAGCTTGGATCCGGTCGGGGATGAAAACGAAGTAACGGTGCCGGTCACGGAGGGTCGAGGCGAGCGCTTCGCCCCGCCCCTCCCGCTTCTCCCGCCCCTGCCCCTCGCGCGAGCTGCGCGATGACCGACCTCGCCGCCGTCGTCTTCGACGGCGTCGTCTACTCCTCGTGGCTGTTCATGATGGCCGCGGGGCTCACGCTGATCTACGGCGTGATGCGGATCCTCAACATCGCGCACGGCAGCCTGTACGCCCTCGGCGCCTACGTCGGCGCTTCGCTCGTCGGCGCGTGGCTCGCCGCCGGCTATCCGCCGGTCGGCAGCTACGCCCTGCTCCTCGCCGCCGCGCTCCTGGTCGGGCTCGTGACCGGCCCGCTGCTCGAGCGCGGGCTCCTGCGGCTCATGTACGGCCGGGACGAGGTGGTGCTGCTGCTCGTCACCTACGCCGTGTTCCTGATCCTCGAGGACGTGATCAAGCTCGCCTGGGGCGTCGAGTCGCTCGTCGTCGCTGAGCCGTACGCGCTGCCGGGCAACTTCCACATCGGCACGCTCGCGTACCCGGTCTACAACCTGATCCTCATCGGCGCCGCGGTCGTCATCGGTCTCGCCGTCGCCTGGGGCCTTTACCGCACCCGCCAGGGGAAGCTGCTGCTCGCGGTGATCCACGACCGCGAGATCGCGGCGGCCATGGGGATCAACGTCGGGCGCGTGTACCTCTTCACTTTCACCATCGGCGCCGCCCTCGCGGCCGCCGGGGGTGCGCTCACCGCGCCGGCGATCGCCGTCTCGCCGGGCATCGGCGTCGAGGTCATCGTGCTCTCGTTCGCGGTGGTCGTGATCGGCGGCTTGGGCAGCCTCGGCGGCGCGGCGCTCGGTGCGCTCGCCGTAGGCATCGTTCGCTCGGCGATGGTGCGCTACTGGCCCGAGGGGGAGCTGTTCTCGGTGTACCTGGTCATGGCGCTGGTGCTGATCGCGAGACCCAAGGGCCTCTTTGCCGCCCCCGAGGCGCGGAAGATATGAAGCACGACCGCACGGCCACGACGCTCGCCGCCGCCGCGGCCGTGCTGCTCGCCGCGACGCCGTTCGCGCCGCAGTGGCTCGTGTTCCTGCTCACGCTCGCGCTCGCCAAGGGGCTCGTCGTCCTCGGACTGGTCGTCCTGATGCGCACCGGGCT
Organism: Burkholderiales bacterium; assembly: GCA_050741515.1. GTDB lineage: Bacteria > Pseudomonadota > Gammaproteobacteria > Burkholderiales > SG8-39 > DATEDA01. The sequence goes on along the minus strand of JBOIFD010000310.1, from coordinate 2,613 downwards.
CGTGTCGTTCGGGCAGGGCCTGTACTTCGGGCTCGGCGCGTACGCCGCAGCGCTGGTCGGCGCGCGGGCGGGGCTGCTCGACGCGGCAGTCATGATCGCGGCCGCGGTCGTCGGCGCGGGGGCGCTCGCCGCCGTGCTCGGGCTGCTGCTCGCGCGCTACCGCGACATCTTCTTCGCGATGCTCTCGCTCGCGTTCTCGATGATCCTGTACGGCCTGCTCGTCAAGAGCTCGGCCCTCGGCTCGACCGACGGCTTCAACCTCCACGCCAAGAGCTTCGCTGGAATCGCGCTCCCCGGCGGCGTGGAGCGGCGCGTGTTCTACGTCGCCGCAGTCCTCGCCGTTCTCGCCGCGGCGTGGGGCGTGCATCGCTATCTCGGCTCCCACTACGGCCGGCTCGCCACCGCGATCCGCGACAACGAGCTGCGCGTCGAGTACCTCGGCACCTCGGTGTTCCGCGTCGTCTACACCAACTACGTCGCTGCCGGAGCGCTCGGCGGCTTGGGCGGTGCGTTCGCGGCGCTCGCCGTCGGGCACGTCGACCCCGAAACGACCTACTGGACGACCTCGGGCGAGTTCGTGTTCGTTGCGATCCTCGGCGGGACCGGCAACGTGCTCGCGCCATTCCTCGGCGCCGCGATCTTCGAGGCGGTGCGCACCGTCGCCAACCAGTACGCGCCGAACGTTTGGCAGATGACGCTCGGCATCGTGATGCTCGCGCTCATCCTGTTCCTCCCGTCGGGCTTGTGGTCGCTCGTCGCGCGGCTGCGGAGACCGCCGGGGTGAGCAGCATCCTCGTAGCGCAGGGGGTGAACAAGAGCTTCGGTGCAGTGACCGCCGCGGCCGACGTCAACGTCGCCATCGACCGCGACGCCGTGGTGGGACTGATCGGCGCCAACGGTGCGGGCAAGACCACGTTCATCAACCTGGTGACCGGCTATCTCAAGCCGTCGTCGGGGACGATCCGCTTCGACGGCCACGAGCTCACGGCCCTGCCCCCGCGGCGGATCACCCAGCTCGGCGTCTCACGCTCGTTTCAGATCCCGCAACTCTTCAACAGCTTGAGCGCGCGCGAGAACCTGCTGGTGGCCGTGGGGATCGTCGCCGCCGCCGCGCACCGCTGGGCGCACTCGGACCTGGAGCCCGCCCGCGCTGGCCAGGCGAGCGACGAGATCCTCGAGCGCTTCGACCTCTCGGCCTACCGCGACCGCGAAGCGGGGCTCTTGCCCGAGGGCGTGCGCAAGCTCCTCGACGTCGCGATGGCGCTCGTCGTAAGCCCGAGGATCCTGCTCCTCGACGAGCCGACGAGCGGCGTCTCGGCCGACGAGAAGTTCGCGATCATGGACCTCGTCATGGGCGCGGTGCGCGGCGTGACCGTGCTCTTCGTCGAGCACGACATGGACATCGTCGCGCGCTACGCGGCGCGCGTGCTCGCGTTCGCCGACGGCCGGATTATCGCCGACGGCGCGCCGGCGACGGTGCTCGCCGACGCCGAGGTGCGCCGGTTCGTGATCGGGGAGACGCATGCTTAGCGTCCGGGATCTCTCGGTCGCCATCGGTTCGGTGGGGATCCTGCGCGGCGTGAGCCTCGAGGTCGCGAGCGGCGAGTTCGCCGGACTCATCGGCCGCAACGGCGCCGGCAAGACCACGCTCATGCGGACGATCATGGGGCTGCTCGCCTACCGCGAGGGCGCGATCGAGTTCGACGGCGCGTCGCTCGGGCGGGTGCCGAGCCACCGCCGCGTGCCGCTCGGCATCGGCTACATGCCCGAGGATCGTCGTCTCGTCCCCGGCCTGACCGTCGAGGAGAACGTGCTGCTGCCGGCCTGGTCCGCGGGGCTCGCCGACGCGGCGCATCGGCTCGCGCGCGTCTACGATGCGATTCCGGAGGTGCGCGCATTCCGCGACCGCAAGGCGCTGCAGCTCTCGGGCGGCCAGCAGAAGCTGGTCGCGCTCGCGCGGGCGCTGGTGCCGGGGACCAAGCTGCTGCTCCTCGACGAGCCGTTCGAGGGCGTGGCGCCGGTGCTCGCGCGGCGTCTCGCCGAGGTGATCGCGGGCCTGCGGCGCGAGGGCCGGTCGGTGGTGCTGTCCGAATCGAGTCTGACCCACGCGAAGGGGCTGCTCGACCGCGTTTACGTCATCGATCGCGGCGCAATAGCGGAACGCGATCGTGCGGCAGGCGGCTGAGCGCACGCGATCAGCTCCTCCGCTGCGCACCCTGCCCCGTCCACGCGGGTTAGCGCCGCCGCGACCGCGCGCGCGTCGCCCGCGTACGCCGGCCGGTCGAGCAGGGCTGCGAGCTCGGACGCGAGCCGTCGCGCGGTGACCTTCCGGAACGGCAGCACCCGCGCCAGGCCGAGCGCGGCGGCGCGCTGCGCATTGTCCGGCTGGTCGAAGGCAACCGGGACGATCAGCTGCGGACGGCCGGCACGGAGCGCCTGGGCGAGCGTGCCGATCCCGGCCTGGTGCACGACCGCAGCCGCGCGCGGAAACGCGCTGGAGTAGGGAAGGTAGGGAAACGCCCGCACCCCGTCGGGCAATCCCTGCGGCGTGACGGGACCCGTCACCAGGATGGCGCGTCGTCCGAGTTGCCGCGCTGCGGCGGCAGCCTTGTC
>JBOIFD010000309.1:0-9070 GCA_050741515.1 Burkholderiales bacterium | reverse complement strand
CTCGTCAACTCCGGCCGGCTGTCGGTCGCGAATCCGTATCCCGAGTCGCCCGCCGTCACCGCCGCCGGCTGGTCGGTGCAGAACGTGCCGATCACGCTCCCGGGCGGCGCGCGCGGAAGCCTCGTCGGGCTGGCGAAGCAGGTCGGCACGGCGTTCATCGGCGTCCTCTATCGGCCCACGCGCGGCCACGAGCTCGCGGAGTTCGCCCGCATCGAGGCGACCGGGCTGCCGTTCCGGTTCTTCGTGTGCGGGCCCGGCGGGATCGGCGACCCGGAGGGCAAGCTTGCGGCGGCGTTGCAGGCCGAGCCCGACAGCTTCGCGCTCATCCGTCCGGACCTCTATCTCGGCGCGCTCATTCGGAGCGCGACTGCGGCGCAGGCAGAAGCGGCGCTGCGGAAAGCGCTTTGTCTCGCCCAAGTCTGAGCGACCCATGAACACGAATCCCAACATCCCCGACCCCGACGGCTTCTATGCCGCGCTCGTCCGCGCGCACGAGGGTTTGAGCGAGGCGCAGTCGGCCGAGCTCAACGCCCGCCTGGTGTTCCTGCTCGCCAACCAGCTCGGCGATCAGGCGGTGCTGCTCGACTGTGTGGCGGAAGCGCGGAAGCCGTTCGGCGGGGGCGCGTGAAAGCCGCTGGCCGGGTGCTGCCCGATGCGGTAGGCTATGCAGGCCGTTCGTTCCCGAGAGCGCCGCGCCGCCTTCCGGCGCGAGGCGCCAGTCGATCTCACGAGGAGGGTTTGACCATGTCGTTCAGTATCCGGATCGCGTTCGCCGTCGTCGCCGCGCTCGTGACCGGCGCCGCCGCGGCGCAGGTGACGATCAACGCCAGCTCCTGGGTGTCGCCCGGGCACCCGCTCACCGCCGGCATGCTGGTGCCGCTGTGCCAGGACTTCGAGAAGGCGACCTCGGGGCGCGTGAAGTGCAACGTGCTGCCCAAGGCGCCGGTCGGCCCGCCGCAGACCTTCGACGGGGTGCGCGACGGGCTGATGGACCTCTCGTTCGCGGTGCACGGCTACACGCCGGGGCGGTTCGCGCTCACCGACGCGCCGGAGTTCCCGTTCATGGGCGACACCGCCGAAGCGACCTGCGTCGCCTACGAGCGCATCTATCAACGGATGCTCGCCAAGGCGGATGAGCACAAGGGCGTGGTCCTGCTCTCGGTGTTCACCCACGGCCCGGGGCAGATCTACAACACCAAGCGCGCGGTCGGCGAGCTCAAGGACCTCGAGGGCCTGAAGATCCGGGTCGGCGGCGGGCTGGTGAACGACATCGCCAAGGCGCTCGGCACGGTGCCGATGCTGAAGCCCGCGCCGGAGAGCTACGAGCTGCTCTCCTCCGGCATCGCGGACGGGGTGTTCTTCCCGAAGGAATCGCCGGCGTCCTTCAAGCTGGTGCCGCTCATCAAGCACGTCACCTACGTCCCGGGCGGGCTGTACAACGTGAGCTTCGCCTGGATCGCGAACCCGGCGAAGTGGAACTCGATCTCCGCGGCCGACCGCAAGGCGATCGAGCCGCTGCTCGGCGAGGCGCTCGCCCGCCGCTCGGGCAGGATGTGGGATACGGCCGACGACAAGGGCGAGGCGGCGGTACGCGCGGCCAAGATCCCGGTCGTGGTCGCGGGTCCGAAGCTCATCGCCCAGATCAAGGCGAAGACCGACCCGCTCGAGCAGGCGTGGATCGAGAAGAAGGCCAAGCCCAAGGGCGTGGACGGCGCCGCAGTGCTGAAGGCGCTCCGCGCGGAGATCGCCGCGCTCTCGAAGAAGTAGCTCGCTCGAGCTGCGCCGCGGCACCCCGGGGAACCCGCGGTGCCGCGTTCCGTTTCACGGAGGCCGCGATGAGCGAGCGCCGCCAGCCGTTCGACTGGTTCGACCGCGCGGTCGTGCCGGTGCTCGGCGGCGTCGCGGCGATCGTGCTGTTCTGCCTGATGCTGCTCACCTGCGTGGACGTGTTCGGGCGGTACTTCCTCAACCGTCCGGTCTGGGGCGGGTTCGAGCTCACCGAGATGCTGCTCGCCGTGCTCATCTTCGCCGGGTTGCCGCTGGTGACGCTGCGGGACGATCACGTCACGGTCGATCTGCTCGACCCGATCACCCCGGCCTGGCTGTTCCGCATCCAGCACGTGATCGCGTGCGCGATCGGCTTCGTGTGCACCGCGTATGTCGCGTGGCGGCTCTGGGTGCGCGCCGAGAACCTCGCCCAGGCGGGCGAGACGACGGCGGTGCTGGGGATCCAGCAAGCCTGGCTCACCTATGCGATGAGCCTCCTGATGGCGTCCACGGCGGTCGCGCTGCTGGCGCTTGTCTTCCGGCGACCGCGCCGCCATCACACCGCCCGGATGTGAGGCGGCCGTGCTCGAGGCGCTCGTCGGGTTCGCCGCGTTCCTGCTCCTCGCCTTCCTCCGCGTGCCCATGGCGTTCGCGATGGGCATCGTCGGGTTCGCGGGCTTCGCCTACAAGGTGAACCCCGGCGCCGCGGCGGCGATGATCGGCCAGATCACCTACGAGACCGGGCTCTCGTACACGCTGTCGGTGATCCCGCTCTTCATCCTGATGGGGAACTTCGTCGTCCGGGCGCGCATGTCCGAGGAGCTCTATCACGCGGCCTACACCTTCCTCGGCCACCTGCGCGGCGGGCTCGCGATGTCGACCGTCGTCGCGAGCGGCGGCTTCGGCGCGATCTGCGGCTCGTCGATCGCGACCGCGGCGACCTTCTCCAAAGTGGCCTATCCGTCGATGCGCAAGTTCGGCTACAAGGACTCGCTCGCCGCGGGCTCGATCGCCGCCGGCGGCACGCTGGGCATCCTGATCCCGCCGTCGGTGATCATGGTGATCTACGGCATCATGACCGAGGTCAGCATCGGCAAGATGTTCATCGCCGGCATCCTGCCCGGCGCGGTCGCGACGGTCCTCCTCTGTCTCGCGGTGGCGTGGATCGCCTGGCGCGACCCGGAGGCGGGTCCGCCGAGCGAGCGCGGCACCGCGAAGGCGCGTCTCGACGCGGTGAAGCGGGTGTGGCCGGTGGTGCTGCTGTTCGTCGTGGTGATCGGCGGCATCTACGGCGGGGTCTTCACCGCCACCGAAGGCGCCGGCATCGGCGCGGGCGGGGCGTTCCTGTTCGCGCTCGCGCGCCGCGCGCTTTCGTGGCGCGTGCTCGTGGAGGTCCTCATCGAGAGCGCGCGCACCACGTCGATGCTGTTCATGATCCTGATCGGCGCGCTCATGTTCGCCAACTTCATCAACTACACCACGCTGCCGGCGGACCTGAAGAGCTTCGTCACCCAGTTCGGGGTCCACCCGGCCCTGGTGATCGTGGCGATCTGCGCGGTCTACGTCGTGCTGGGCACGGCGATGGAAGAGCTGTCGATGATCCTGCTCACCGTCCCGCTCTTCTTCCCGGTCGTCACCGGCCTCGGCTTCGACCCGCTCTGGTTCGGCGTCATCGTGGTCATCGTGGTGCAGATCGGGCTGATCAGCCCGCCGGTCGGGATGAACATCTTCGTGGTCAAGAGCCTGCTGCGCCACGTCTCGATGGGGGAGGTGTTCCGGGGCGTGCTGCCGTTCAACGTCGCCCTGGTGGCGCTGCTCGCGATCATGGTCGCGTTCCCGGAGCTCGCGACCTACCTGCCGAAGTTCATGAAGTGACCCGCTCGGCATGGCGGTAAACTGCCGCCTGACCATGGACATCGCGAGCGCCGTCGTCCACGCCGCGCCCGGCCGCCGCGACGAGGTGCGCCTGCAGCTCGAGCGGATGCGGGGGCTGGAGATCCACGCCGAGACTCCTGAGGGTCGGTTCGTGGTGACCGTCGAGGACACGCCGGACGGCACAGCTGCCGACGCAGTGATGCGCCTGCACAGCCTGGAAGGCGTGCTGGCCGCAGCGATGGTCTATCAGTATTCGGACGAGGCGCCCGACGCCGAGGAGCAGTCGCCATGACGATCAACCGACGTGACTTCATGAAAGCCAACGCCGCCGCGGCAGCGGCCGCCGCCGCCGGGATCGCCCTCCCGATCCCGCGGGCCGGCGCGGCGGCCGGCGACAAGATCCGCTGGGACAAGGCGCCGTGCCGCTTCTGCGGCACCGGCTGCGGCGTCCTCGTCGGCGTGCAGGAAGGCCGGGTGGTCGCGACGCAAGGCGATCCCGAAGCGGAGGTGAATCGCGGCCTGAACTGCGTCAAGGGCTACTTCCTGTCGAAGATCATGTACGGCGCCGACCGCCTCAAGACCCCGCTGCTGCGGAAGAAAGACGGCCGCTACGACAAGGCGGGCGAGTTCACGCCGGTGTCGTGGAAAGAGGCGTTCGACGTCATGGCCGAGAAGTGGAAGGCGGCGCTGCGCAAGGGCGGACCGACCACGGTCGGCATGTTCGGCTCCGGCCAGTGGACGATCTGGGAGGGTTACGCCGCCGTGAAGCTGCTCAAGGGCGGCTTCCGCTCGAACAACCTCGATCCGAACGCCCGCCACTGCATGGCCTCGGCGGTGACCGGGTTCATGCGCACCTTCGGCATGGACGAGCCGATGGGCTGCTACGACGACATCGAGAACGCCGACGCGTTCGTCATGTGGGGGTCGAACATGGCGGAGATGCATCCGGTGCTCTGGACGCGGATCACCGACCGGCGGCTCAGCCACCCGCACGTGCGGGTCGCCGTGCTATCGACCTACCAGCACCGCGGCCACGAGCTCGCCGACCTGCACATCCTCTTCACCCCGAACACCGATCTCGCGATCCTCAACTTCATCGCCCACCACATCATCAGCACCGGGCGGGTGAACAAGGAGTTCGTTTCCAGGCACGTCAACTTCGTGCGCGGGAACGACGACATCGGCTACGGGCTGCGGCCCGAGGACCCGCGGGAGCAGAAAGCGAAGAACGCCACCGACCCCGAGGGCGTCAGGCCGATCGCCTTCGAGGAGTACGCGAAGTTCGTCTCCGAGTACACCGCGGAGCGGGTCGAGAAGCTGTCCGGCGTGCCGGCGCGCAAGCTCGTGGCGCTCGCCGAGCTCTACGCCGACCCGAAGATCAAGGTGATGTCGACGTGGACCATGGGCTTCAACCAGCACACCCGCGGCACCTGGGTGAACCAGCAGTGCTACAACATCCACCTTCTCACCGGCAAGATCGCCGAGCCCGGCAACAGTCCGTTCTCGCTCACCGGTCAGCCCTCGGCGTGCGGCACCGCGCGCGAGGTCGGCACCTTCGCCCACCGGCTCCCCGCGGACATGCTCGTCGTCAACCCGAAGCACCGCGAGATCGCCGAGCGGACCTGGAAGCTGCCGCCGGGGACCATCCCCGACAAGGTCGGCTATCACGCCGTGCTGCAGAACCGGATGCTGAAGGACGGCAAGCTCAACGCCTACTGGGTGATGTGCAACAACACCATGCCGACCGCCGCGAACCTGAACGGCGAGGGCTGGCCGGGCTACCGCAACCCGGCCAACTTCATCGTCGTCAGCGATCCCTATCCGACCGTGACGGCCATCGCCGCCGACCTGATCCTGCCGACCACGATGTGGGTGGAGAAGGAGGGCGCCTACGGCAATGCGGAGCGGCGCACCCAGTTCTGGCGGCAGCAGGTGACGGGGCCGGGCGAGGCGCGGTCGGACCTCTGGCAGATCGTCGAGTTCTCGAAGCGGTTCCGGGTCGAGGAAGTGTGGCCCGCGGAGCTCGTTGCAGCGAAACCGGAGTACCGCGGCAAGACGCTCTACGACGTGCTGTTCGCGAACGGCCAGGTCAACAGGCATCCGCTCGCGGAGCTCCAGCCCGGGTTCGCCAACGACGAGGCGAAGCACTTCGGGTTCTACATCCAGAAGGGGCTGTTCGAGGAATACGCCAGCTTCGGCCGCGGCCACGCTCACGATCTCGCGCCGTTCGAGAGCTACCACAAGACGCGGGGTTTGCGGTGGCCGGTGGTCGACGGCAAGGAGACGCGCTGGCGCTATCGCGAAGGCCACGACCCGTACGTGAAGAAAGGCGAGGGCGTGCGCTTCTACGGGAAGCCGGACGGCAAGGCGGTGGTCATCGCCGTGCCCTACGAGCCGCCGCCCGAAGTCCCGGACAAGGAGTACGACCTTTGGCTCTCCACCGGCCGCGTGCTGGAGCACTGGCACAGCGGGTCGATGACGCGGCGGGTGCCGGAGCTCCACCGCGCCGTACCGGAGGCGGTGGTGTTCATGCACCCGGCCGACGCGAAGAAGCGGGGGCTCCTCAACGGCATGGAGGCGCGGGTCTCGTCGCGGCGCGGCGACATCCTCGCGCGGGTCGAGATCCGCGGCCGGAACGAACCGCCCGAGGGGCTCGTGTTCGTCCCGTTCTTCGACGAGGGACGGCTCGTCAACAAGCTCACGCTCGACGCCACCTGTCCGATCTCGAAGCAGACCGACTTCAAGAAATGCGCGGTGCGCGTGACGAAGGCTTGAGGAGGACCCGATGACCGGCAACCGAACGAGGTTCCTCGCCGCCGCGATCCTCGCGGCCGCGCTCGTCTGTCCCGCTGACGCCCAGGACAAGCAACCGCCGCTCAAGCTGATTCGCGGCGCCACGCCGGTGCCCGAGACGAATCCCTCGGAGGCGTACAAGGCGGACCGTCCCGACCGCCCGATCCCGCGCAACTACGCCCAGCAGCCGCCGATCATCCCCCACAACATCAAGGGCTACCAGATCACGACGAACGTGAACATGTGCATGGCGTGCCACGCGAAGACCAGAGCGCCGACCACCGGGGCGACCCCGGTCGCCAGGTCCCACTACCTCGACCGGGACGGCAAGCAGCTGCCGAACATCTCCACGCGGCGCTACTTCTGCCTGCAGTGCCACGTCCCGCAGTTCAACGCCGAGCCGCTCGTCGAGAACACCTTCAAGCGGGCGAACTAGGGAGTCGCGATGTTCAGCGAGCGCAAGGGATGGATCGGGTCGATCCTCGGGTGGGTGAAGCGCGTGGGTCCGTGGACCGTGATCGGGCTCTTCGCGGCGGGCGTGATCTTCTGGGGCGGCTTCAACTGGGCGATGGAGCTGACCAACACCGAGAAGTTCTGCATCTCCTGCCACGAGATGGAGGAGAACGTCTTCAAGGAGTACCGGCACACGATCCACTACACCAACCGCTCCGGCGTGCGCGCCACCTGCCCCGACTGCCACGTGCCGAAGGAATGGGGGCCGAAGATCATCCGCAAGATCCAGGCCTCGAACGAGCTGCTGCACAAGGCGCTGGGGACCATCGACACGCCGGAGAAGTTCCAGGCGAAGCGGGCCCGGCTGGCCGAGCACGAGTGGGCGCGGATGAAGGCGAACGACTCGCAGGAGTGCCGGAACTGCCACAACTACCAGTACATGGACTTCACCGAGCAGGGGCGGCGCGCGGTCAACACGCACAGCGTCGCGTTCAGCCAGGGTCGGACCTGCATCGACTGCCACAAGGGCATCGCCCACCAGCTCCCGCCGATCGAGCAGGAGATCGGCGCGCCGAAGCCCGACGCGGCGAAGACGAAGTAGGGCGGTGCCGAGCGACTCGGCCGCGCCGCCTGGTCAGGACATCGTGCTCGGGGCGATCGTCAGCCACGGGCGGCCGACGTCCCGCTCGACGACCGCGCGGTCGCGCGCCGGGTTGATGCGGTAGGTGAGAAAGAGCTTGTCGCGGACGTTCGAGAGCCGCTGCGGGTTGAAGAGCGCGGCGTTGATGCCGTCGCACCGTGCCGACTTGACCAGCAGGCCGTTCTGCCCCTGTTCGTGCAGATACCGTCCGAGTGCCTGCGTGAAGACGTAGCTCGTGCGGCTCACGAGGTCCGGATGGGTGGTGGTGCGGCGGCGAAGGTCGACGAGGAGCGCGTCGCAGCGCACGTCGAACACCCGCCGCTCGCGGACGACGTCCCGATCGAGGTCCGGGTAGCTGTCGGCGATGAAGCGGTGGGCGTGGAACACCGTCTCGTGGATCGTGGTCTCGAGCGCGAGCGACCCGTACCAGACGCCGAACCGCTGGCCGTCGCTGAACCGCGTGGCCTGCCAATTGGCGGCGTCGAAGGAGTACGCGATCACGGTCCCGTAGTCGAAGGGCCGGGTGATCGCGGGCGCCGGGCTGGCGATCCGTCCGAGCGCCTCGGCTGCGATCGCGACCGCCTCGTCGGCGGCATCCCGCGCGAGGTCGTCGAAGAGCGCCTGGGAGACGCGGATCCCCGGGATGTTGCGGATGAGGTCGTCGGCGAACGGGACCTGCTGCGTGCCGAGCTCGGCGAGCACCTAGCGCCCGCGCTCGAAGTCGAGGTAGCGGCGCACGGCAATCAACCCCTCGAACCCGCGCGCGATCATGATCTCGAGCGGGGGCGCGCCCAGACGCCGGTTCGGCGCCTTCACCCACCCGTAGGCGAGCTCCCGATCGTGGGGAAAGAGGATCCGCAGCGACTTGTGAATGCCGAGGAGGTGCCCGGCGCGCTCGATGAGGTCGCGGCTCTCGCCGAACGGCTCGCCCCTGCGGTACCGCGCGATGGTGGCCCGGTTGTCGGGCGAAAGCCCGAGCAGCGCTGCCTGCTCGGCGGTGCCGAGCCCCCAGCGATCGAACAGGGCGAGCACCATTCGCGCGAGGCGGCGGCGCCCTTCACGCGCCTGCAGATTCACCGGGACCCGGGCGGCTTCCAGGAGCGGTTTGTTCATCGTCTTCTCCATATGCTACGTAGATCGTAGCAGATGCAACGCATCAAGGCAAGCCCGGATGGTCTCTATGAATCAGAGAGTTACAGGCGCGCTCGGAGGTGAGATCAGGGGACCGCAGTATCGATCACGACCGCCACACCGGCCGCACCTACCTTGACCGGCCGGGAGACGCCTTGCAGGTCGCCGCTCTGCGGGGTCGCGTTCCCGGAGCGCGAAACCCGCGCACCGACGATGACTTCGGCGAAACCGGACAGCTTCAGGTTCGGCGCCATCGCCAGCGAGTCGTCGAGCGCAAACTCGAGCGGCAGGTCCTTCACCTGCTTCCGCAGGACCGCGAGCGGCATCGGGGGGCCGCTCGCGGCGCGGGCGAAGATGAAGACGGTGTCGGTGGGGGCGGCCTGCGCGGCGAGCGCCGGCGCGAGGCTGACC
>JBOIFD010000308.1:0-18451 GCA_050741515.1 Burkholderiales bacterium | reverse complement strand
GCCCTTGGCGGCCGCCTGCCGGAGGATGTTCGCCACCCGCTTGTTGGCCGCAGCGAGGCTTTCCGCCTCGGGGAGACCGGCGAACACCCGCACTGCGGCGAGCTGATGCGGAACGAGATCGAGCCGGACGGGCCGCATGCACAGCACCGACTCCGCCTCGTTCGCGCTGTAGCCGGCGTCCCGGAGATAGCCGCGCAGACGCTCGAGAATGAACGTCTCGACGTCGGCGCGCGCATCGCCCAGCACCCCGGGCGGATGGACCGCGAAAGCCGCAGCCGCCAGGTCGGGGAGCGACAGCGGCAGGTCCTGCTCGACGAGGATGCGAACCGCCCCGAGCGCCTGCCGGCGCAGGCCGAACGGATCCTTGTCGCCGGTGGGCTGCTGCCCGATGCCGAACAGCCCGACCAGCGTGTCGAGCTTGTCCGCGAGCGCGACGCTGGCGCCGACGCGGTCCCCGGGCAGCGAGTCGCCGGCAAAGCGCGGGCGGTAGTGCGCCGCGATCGCCGCGGCGACCGCCTCGGGCTCGCCGTCGTGCCTGGCGTAGTGCATGCCCATGATTCCCTGCAGCTCGGGGAACTCGCCGACCATCCCGGTGAGGAGGTCGGCCTTGCACAGGTGCGCGGCGCGGCGCGCAAGCGTCTCGTCTGCGCCCAGATTGCGCGCGATCGCCGCGGCGAGCTGCTCGATTCGCGCCACGCGGTCGAGCTGCGTGCCGAGCTTGTTCTGGAACACCACGTCCGCCAGCCCCGGCACGCGCGACTCGAGGGAAGTGCGCCGGTCCTGGTCGTAGAAGAACTTGGCGTCGGCGAGCCGGGCGCGCAGCACCCGTTCGTTGCCGCGGACGATCTCGCGCGGGTGCGCGACCGCCGTGTTCGACACGATGAGGAACCGGTTCAGCAGCTTTCCCTGCCCGTCCACCAGCGGAAAATACCTCTGGTTCTGCTTCATCGTGAGCATCAGGCATTCCTGCGGGACCTCGAGGAACGCCTTCTCGAAGTGGGCTTCGTACACGGCCGGCCACTCGACGAGCGCCGTGACCTCGTCATAGAGCGCGTCCTCGGCGGCGATGGACGCCGCGCCTGCGGCCGCGGCCAGGTCGGCGCGGATCTTCCGCGCGCGCAGCTCGAAGTTCGCGATGACCTTGCCGTCGCGCTCGAGCAGCCGCTCATAGTCGTCGGCGCGGGGAACGTCGATCGCGCCCTTGCCCATGAAGCGGTGCCCGCGCGTCCTGCGCCCGCTTTCCTGTCCGAGGACCTTGCCCGGGACGACGCGATCGCCGTGGAGCATCACGAGGCCGTGCACCGGCCGCACGAACGCCTCGTCGTGATCGCCCCAGCGCATCACCTTGGGCGTGGGGAGCCTCTTGAGCGCCGCTTCGACGAGCGCTGCGAGCGCGGCGTCGAGCGACGCGCCGACGGCGACCGTGCGGGCCGCGAACACCTCCTGCCGGCCATCGTCGAGCCGCTCGAGCTTGTCGACCGGCACGCCCTGCTTCTTGGCGAACCCGAGCAGCGGCGCGCTCGGCGTCCCGTCGGGGCCCAGACCGGCCTTCACCGACGGACCCTTCACCAGCAGCTCGCGGTCCGGAGCCTTCCCTACGACGTCGCCCACGAGCACCGCCAATCGGCGCGGGGTCGCGAACACGGTGAAGGCCCCGTCGGCGGGCGCGAAGCCATCCGCCCGAAGCCCGGCGACCAGCGCGTCGGCGAACGCGTATCCGAGCGGCCGCAGCGCCTTGGGCGGCAGCTCCTCCGTCAGCAGTTCGACGAGCAGCGACGTCGTCATCAGGTGGCCTTCTTCAGCATCGGGAACCCGAGCTTCTCGCGCGACTCGTAGTACGCCTGCGCCACGGCCCGCGCGAGCGCCCGCACCCGGCCGATGTACGCCGCCCGCTCGGTCACCGAGATCGCGCCGCGCGCATCGAGCAGGTTGAAGGTGTGAGACGACTTCATGACCATCTCGTAGGCGGGCAGGGCGAGCCCGGCCTGGATTAGCCGCCGCGCCTCGCCCTCGTAGTCGCCGAACTGCCCGAGGAGCCACTTCGGATCGGCGGCCTCGAAGTTGTACTTCGACTGCTCGACCTCGTTCTGGTGGTACACGTCGCCGTAGGTCACGCCCGGCGTCCAGACGAGGTCGAAGACGTTCTCGACGCCCTGCAGGTACATCGCGAGCCGCTCGAGCCCGTAGGTGATCTCGCCGAGCACCGGCTTGCACGGCAGGCTCCCGACCTCCTGGAAGTAGGTGAACTGGGTCACCTCCATGCCGTCGAGCCATACCTCCCAGCCGAGGCCCCAGGCGCCGAGCGTCGGCGACTCCCAGTCGTCCTCCACGAAGCGGATGTCGTGCCCGGCGGGGTCGATGCCGAGGGCGCGAAGGGACTCGAGGTAGAGGTCCTGGATGTCGTCGGGCGAGGGCTTCAGCACCACCTGGTACTGGTAATAGTGCTGCAGCCGGTTTGGGTTGTCGCCATAGCGGCCGTCCTTCGGCCGCCGCGAGGGCTGCACGTAGGCCGCCTTCCACGGCTCCGGGCCGATCGCACGCAAAAAGGTCGCGGTGTGGAACGTGCCCGCCCCGACTTCGAGGTCGTAGGGCTGAAGCAGCGCGCAGCCGCGCTCGCCCCAGAACTGCTGGAGACGGAGGATGACGTCCTGGAACAGCATCAGCGAAGTCGCGGAAGAGCCGGCTGCGATTCTACCGGCTCTATGAGGGGTGTTTGCCGGCAGCCATGTCAGAACTGCTTCGGCAGACCGGCCTGCTTCAGCACTGCGTTCGCGGTGTGACGGGACTTGATGCGCGAGTCGACGGGGAAACGCCGTCCCGTGATCGGGCTGAACCAGATTTCGTGATCGCCCTTGCCAGGGCGCTCGAAGCGGCAACCGTTCTCGCGCAGGATTCGTTTGAGGTCGGCGGCGAAATCGGCCAAGGACTCAGGCGACTTCGCGATGAGCAACGGCGAAGCGCTGACCGACGATCTCGAACGGTACGTCGGGTGCGTGCGCGACGCCGTTCGCATCGAGCAGCTCGGGGATCATTACCTTGAGCTTCTCGACAAGCGCATCCATGTCGTCGGCTTCGGTGGCTAAGCCCGGGACATCGTCGCTCGTAGCGACCCAGACCCGAGCGTCGTCGTCCCAGACGGCGTGAACGATGAGGCGGCCAGTGCTCGGCATGATGCGGCCGAGTATAGCCAAGCGGGCTGCCGAATGCCAGGCAGAGCGCCCGGGAGATGTGCTCTGACCCTAGGCGGCGACGCGCTCCGCGGTACGGGAAGGCCGCATGACGAAGACGTCCATCCCGAGCACACCGAACGTCACGTCGTCGTGCACGTGCTCGACCGTCGGTTCGCGGCCCCCGGCGCCCAGCGCGACGTAGAGCGGCATCAGGTGCTCGTCGGTCGGGTGGTTGCGCACGGCGTGCGGCGCGCGGGCACGGTAGTCGAGCAGTGCCTCGAGGTCGCGCCGCGCGAGCGCGTCGACGAGCCAGGCACGGAACGCCTGCACCCAGGCCGGCACGTCCTCGTTCTCGCGCGCGCGCCACTGCACTTCGCGCAGGTTGTGCGTCGCGCTGCCCGAGCCGAGGATGAGCACGCCTTCGTCGGCGAGCGGGGCAAGCGCGGCCCCGAGCCGGCAGTGGTGTGCGGCATCGCGCCCCGGCTGGATCGCGACCTGCGTCACCGGGACGTCCGCGTCCGGATACATGAACCGCAGCGGCACCCACGCGCCGTGATCGAGCCCGCGCTCCGGATCGAGCGCGGCGTCGAACCCCGACGCTGCGAGCAGGGCGCGCGCGCGGGCCGCGACCGCCGGCGCGCCGGGCGCGGGATACTGGATCTCGAACAGCGGCTGCGGGAACCCGCCGAAGTCGTGAATCGTCTCCGGCCGCGATGCCCCGCTCACCATCGGCCGCGGCGTCTCCCAATGGGCGGAGGCGACGAGGACCGCCTTGGGACGCGGCAGCGACGCCGCGAGCCGCGCGAGCGCCGGGCCGGTCGAACCGGGGTCGAGCGCGAGGGTCGGCGAGCCGTGGGACACGAAGACCGAAGGAAGCGTGCTCATGGCCGTGATTATGCGTTCACGGCACGTATTTTGCCCGCGCTCGCGCGCAACGACAGTTGCCGGAGTATATAGTTGCCGCGACGGAGCCCGGCCGGCAGGCGTCGGGCGCGAACCGTCCCGCAGGCAGAGTCCTCGAAGCCACCATCGAAGAGGGAGCGCGATGAGCGATCCGATCTGGATCACCGAAGCCGAGGTCGTGGAGCTGATCGATCTGGGGGACGCGATCGCCGCGCTCGAGCGCGCGCTCGCGGAGGAGGCCGCGGGGCGCGCCCAGAACATGGTCAAGACCCACGTGGGCTGGGGCGAGGCCAACCTGCATGCGATCGGCGCGGTGTTCACGGGGGCGAAGCTCGCGGCGACCAAGACCTGGGCGCACACCCCGGGCGGCGCGACGCCGCTGCTCGTCGTGATCGACGCCGACGACGGTTCGCTGAAGTGCATCATCGAGGCGTTCGCGCTCGGCCAGCTGCGCACCGGCGGGATCGCCGGCGTCGCGACCGACCGGCTCGCTGCGAAGGAGGCCGACGAGCTCGCGATCATCGGCACCGGCAAGCAGGCATTGCTGCAGGTCGCCGCCGTCCACGCCGTGCGCCCGCTGCGGCGCCTGCGCGTCTTCAGCCCGCGGTCCGAGAGCCGCCGCCAGTTCGCCGACAAGGTGCGCGCGGAGCTCGGGCTCGAGGCGCGCGACTTCGGGTCGGTGGCAGGGGCGGTGGAGGGCGCGCCCATCGTCACGCTCGTGACGCGCGCGACCGAGCCGTTCCTCGCTGCGGCCATGCTCGCCCGCGGCGCGCACGTGAACGCGGTCGGCGCGATCACGCCCGAACGCGAGGAGTTCGCGCAGGATCTCTTCGACCGCGCGAGCCGGATCGCGGTCGACAGCCTCCCGGCGGTGCACCGGCTCGCGCGGGAATTCATGACGCGGTTCGGCCCGCCCGGGCCGCGGTGGGACAAGGTGATGCCGCTGTCGCGCGTGATCGCCGGCGGCGTCGGGCGCCAGGCCGGCGACGACCTGACGCTGTTCAAGGCGATGGGGATGGGAATCTCCGATCTCGCGCTCGGCGCCGAGATCTACGCGCGGGCGGTGAAGGCCGGCCGGGGCCGGCCGTTTCCCCGCCCGCAGCGGGCGAAGCCGCGCATCCGGGCCGCGAGCCCCGCCTGAGAGGAACGAGGAGCAATCCATGAACGATCTGCGCAAACCATTCCAGCAGCTGAACGGCCGTTTCGTCGACGCGACGAGCGAGCGGCCGCGCGAGAACAACCTCTGGCCGCCGATCGTCGTCACCAAGCGGGAGATCGACGCCGAGGTCGAGCGGCTCGCGAGCCTTCCCCCGCCCGCGGACGGCCGGCGCGAGTCGCTCATCGTCCATCCGCTCGCGGCCGGCGACACGCCCGGCTTCGCGCCCGGCATCCAGGTGAAGCTCTCGGTGCTGAAGCCCGGGGAGAAGGCCCAGGCGTTCCGGCACAACGCGACCGAGGTCAACTTCTGCATCGGCGGGACCGGGCACACGCTCGTCGCCGGCCGGCGCATCGATTTCCGCCTCTACGACGTCTGGAACCACCCGTCGTATGCGACCTACTGGCACGTGAACGACGGCGCCGGCCTCCAGGTGCGGCTGACGTACTCGAACGTTCCGCTGCTGCAGCACCTGGAGGTCTACCTGCCGGAGTTCGATCCGCCGGCCGGGGTGGAGGCGGTCCACGAGGATGAGAAACGGGATGACCCGCGCCGCAAGAGCCCGTTCGGCATGTTCCCGATCGGCGCGGACGGCGGGATGCTGATGCCGTACGAGATCCTGATCAGCCCGCGGGCGGTCGAGTCGAAGCCGCTGCACTTTCCCTGGGAGACGGTGAAGCGCGAGCTCGACAAGCTCGAGGCGCTCGGCGCCGACTACGTCGGGCGGCGCCTCTACATGATGTACAACCCGATGACCGGGCGGATGAACGGCATCACGCCGAGCTTCTTCGCGACCATGACCATCCGCCCGCCGAAGATCGTCGACCGGCCGCACCGGCACGTTTCGGCGGCGATCAACTATTACTTCAGCGGCCGCGGCTACTCGATCGTCGCCGGGAACCGCTACGAGTGGCAGGCGGGCGACCTCATGCTGTCGGCGCCGGGCTGGGCGGTCCACAACCACGCCTCGTACGACGAGTACGTCTACGAGCTCACCGTGCAGGACCAGCCGCTCAACATCTACATGGAGTCGCTCCTCTGGCAGGAGGACCTGAAGCACCCGGCGGCGCTGCTCGGCTCGGAGGTCGGGTTCGGCACCAACCGGGGAAAGCTGGCCGCGTGAGCGCAGCGCGCGCAAGTGGCCAACCCGGGCGTACGCCGGGACCCGGCCCTCGGCCTGGATTCCGGGGCTCGCCGGAATGACGGGAAGCATGAACCGCCTGCGCCTCACCCTCGCGCTCGGCGACTACGACCACACGCGCGACGTCGCCAACGGCGTCGTCCGACCGGACGGGATCGAGCTCGTCTGGCTCGACCTCCCGGTCGAGGAGATCTTCTACCGGTTCACGAAGTACCGCGAGTGGGACGTCACCGAGCTCTCGTTCGGGAAGTACGTCTCGCTGCGCTCCCAGGACGACGCGAGCGTCGTCGCGCTGCCGGTATTCCCTTCCCGCGTGTTCCGCTTGTCCTCGATCTACGTTCGCCCCGACGGGCCGGTGAAGAAGCCGGCCGATCTCGCCGGCAAACGCATCGGCGTGCCCGAGTGGGCGCAGACGGCGGCCATCTACAGCCGCGGCTACATCGCGCACGAGCTGGGCTTGAACCTCGCCGACATCGAGTGGGTGCAGGCCGGCGTCAACGAGCCCGGCCGGGTGGAGAAGGTGGCGCTGAAGCTCCCGCCCGGCCTGCGGCTCCGCCCGGCGCCGGACGAGACGCTCGGCGGGATGCTCCTCGCCGGGGAGCTCGACGCCGTGCTCTCCGCCCGCCCGCCCCGCGCGTTCGCCGAGGGAAAGATGGCGCGGCTGTACCCGAACTACCGCGAGGCCGAGGAGGCGTACTTCCGCAAGACCGGCGTGTTCCCGATCATGCACGTGGTCGCGCTCCGGCGCGAGGTGCTCGATCGCGATCCCTGGGTCGCGATGAACCTGCTCAAGGCGTTCGCGGAGGCGAAGCGGCGCTCGCTCGCCCGCCTCGCCGAGGTGACCGCGTCGCATGCCCCGCTCGCCTGGACCGGCGACTACGTCGCGCAGCTCCGCCGGGTGTTCGGCGACGACCCGTTCCCGTACGGCCTCGAGCCGAACCGCCGCACGTTGGAAGCGTTCCTGCAGTTCGCCTTCGAGCAGGGCGTCTGCCACCGGAAGCTCGCGCCGGAAGAGCTGTTTCCGCCCCAGGTCCTGACCTCGTTCAAGGTGTAGCCATGGACGTGAACAAACGCGCAGTGACTGCCCCCCTTGATCAGGGGGGCGGCGAGCGGAGCGAGCGGGGGGTTTTACCCCTCCGCGAAGAGAAGCCCGCCGCGGCGGCGCCGACCAGCTATTGGGGCAGCGACGCCGTCGCGGCGACGTTGCGCGCCCTCGACGTGCCGTTCATCGCCCTCAACCCGGGCGCGAGCTACCGGGGCCTGCACGACAGCCTGGTCAATTTCCTCGGCAACGAGCGGCCGCAGATGCTGCTCGTGCTGCACGAGGAGCACGCGGTCGCGATCGCGCACGGCTACTACCGGGTGGGCGAGCGGATGATGGCCGCCGCCGTGCACGCGAACGTCGGGCTGATGCACGCGACGATGACGATCTTCAACGCCTGGTGCGACCGCGTGCCGGTCCTCGTGCTCGGCGCCACCGGGCCGGTCGACGCCGCGAAGCGCCGGCCCTGGATCGACTGGACCCACACCGCGCGCGACCAGGGCGCGCTGGTGCGCGACTTCACGAAGTGGGACGACCAGCCCGCCTCGGTGTCCGCCGCGCAGGAGTCGGTGCTGCGCGCCGCGCTGCTGGCGCGCACCGCGCCGTGCGGACCGGTCTACGTCTGCCTCGACGCCGCGCTCCAGGAGTCCCGGATCGACGCGCTGCCGCCGCTTCCCGACCCCGCGCGCTACCTGCCGCCGCCGCCGGCGCAGCCGGCGCCGGAGCTCGTGCTGCGCGCCGCCCGGCTCCTCGAAGGCGCGAAACGGCCGCTGATCCTCGCCGGGCGCGTCGGCCGGAGCGAAGCGGCGTGGGCCGACCGCGTGGCGCTCGCGGAGCGGCTCGGCGCGCGCGTGCTCACGAACCTCAAGCAGGCGGCGGCCTTCCCGACCGATCATCCGCTCCACGCGGCGCCGCCCGCGACGTTCCTGAGCCCGGCCGGCGCCGAGGCGATCCGCGACGCCGACGTCATCCTCAGCCTCGACTGGCTCGACGTCGCCGGCACGCTCAAGACCGCGCACGGCACGGCGGACGTCCCGACGAAGGTGATCCAGGTGTCCGTCGATCTCCACAGCCACCGCGGCTGGAGCATGGACTACCAGGGCCTGCACCCGGTCGACTGTCACCTGCTCGCGGAGCCCGACGTCGCGGTGCCGCTGCTGCTCGAAGCGGTGAGCCGCCGCGCCCGATCGCGAGGGGCGGCAGCGAAGCCTGCGCCCGCTGCGCCGGCCCGCGCGAGCGGCGAGCTGACCGTCGCGTCCGTCGCCGCGGCGCTGAACGAGGCTCTCGGCGACGCCGACGCATCCGTTCTTCGCACGCCGCTCAGCTGGGACGGCGCGTACCGCGCGTTCCGGCATCCGCTCGACTTCCTGGGCTACGACGGCGGCGCCGGGGTCGGCTCGGGGCCGGGCATGGCGGTCGGCGCGGCGCTCGCGCTGCACGGCTCCGGGCGGGTTCCGGTCGCGGTCATGGGCGACGGCGATTACCTGATGGGCGTCACCGCGCTGTGGACGGCGACCCACTACCGGATCCCGCTGCTGGTGGTCGTGGCGAACAACCGCTCGTTCTTCAACGACGAGCTGCACCAGGAGCGCGTGGCGCGCGAGCGCGGCCGCCCGGTCGAGAACCGCTGGATCGGCCAGCGCATCGCCGAGCCGGACATCGACCTCGCGGCGATCGCGCGCGCACAGGGCGCCGCGGGCTTCGGCCCGGTGACGGAAACGGCGAAGCTGGTCGGCGTTCTGCGCGACGCGATCGACGCCGTGCGGGGCGGCGCGGTCGCGGTCGTCGACGCCCGGGTCGCGACCGGCTATGCCGGCTCGATGTCGGCCGGGATGATGCGCACCGGGAAGGAGGAGGGGAAATGATGAGACCTGCACGCGTCGCCGCCGCCGCGTTTGCTGCGGCGCTGGTTGTCTTCCCGGTCCTCGCCTGGGGACAGTATCCCTCGCGCCCGGTCCGCATCGTGGTCACCATTCCGCCCGGCGGCGCCCCGGATCTGACCGCCCGGATCGTCGGCGAGAAGCTTGCGTCCGGGCTCGGGCAGCCGGTCGTGATCGAGAACCGGCCCGGCTCGAACGGCAACATCGCCGCCGAGCTGGTGGCGAAGGGCGAAGCGGACGGATACACGCTGCTGCTCGGCGCGGACTCGCTCGTCGCCATCAATCCGCACGTGTACCGCCGCATGCCGATCGACGTGCAACGGGATCTCGTGCCGGTCGCGTCGCTCGTGTCGAACATGTTCGTGCTGTCGGTGAACCCGTCGCTGCCCGTGGCGAGCTTCCAGGAGTTCATCGAGTACGCGCGCAAGGCGAACCCGCCGCTCAACTACGCGTCCGGCGGCAACGGCAGCCAGCACCAGTTCATGATGGAGGCGCTCAAGCAGCGCGCGGGGATCAACCTGGTCCATGTTCCCTACAAGGGCGGCTCGCCCGCGACCCGGGCCACGGTGGCGGGCGAAGTCGCGGCGATGTTCGCCGGCACCTCGACCGCGCCGCAGATCAAGGCGGGGCGGCTGCGCGCGCTCGCGGTCACCGGGGCGAAGCGCTCGCACCTCTTCCCCGACTTGCCGGCGATCGGCGAGGTGTACCCCGGCTACGAGATGACGATCTGGCTGGGCCTGTTCGCCCCGGCCGGCACGCCGGAGCCGGTCCTCGCCCGGCTGCGCGGGGAGATCGCGAAGGCGCTCGCTGCGCCGGACGTCAGGGAGAGGCTCAACAACGCGGGGGGCCTGCAGGCGTTTGCGACCTCGCCGGCGGAGTTCGCCGCGCTGATCCGCCGGGACTACGAGAAGTACGGGAAGCTCGTGCGGGAGATCGGCGTGAAGGTCGACTGAGCGCCGTGCTGGCGGTCGATAACCTGAGCAAGCGCTTCGTCACGCCGGAGGGCATGATCACCGCCGTCGAGGGCGTCTCGCTCGAGGTGCCGAAGGGACGCTTCGTCTCGCTCATCGGGCCGAGCGGCTGCGGCAAGTCGACGCTGTTCAACGTGATCGGGGGGCTGCTCGACGACTACGAGGGGCGGGTGCTGATCGACGGCCACCGGGTCGACGGGACCCACCGCGACGTCGGCATGGTGTTCCAGGAGGAGTCGACGTTCCCGTGGCTCACCACGCTCGAGAACGTGGCGTTCCCGCTCGCGGTCGCCGGGGTGCCGAAGGCCGAGCGGCTCGAACGCGCGCGCGCGCTGCTCCGGCTGGTCGGGCTCGACGGGTTCGAGAACCGCTACCCGGCCGAGCTCTCGGGCGGCATGCGGCAGCGGACCGCGATCGCGCGGACGCTCGCGTTCCAGCCGAAGCTGCTGCTGATGGACGAGCCGTTCGGCGCGCTCGACGAGCAGACGCGGCTCCTGCTCGGCGACGAGGTGCTCCGGATCCACCGCGAGCTCGAGCAGACCACGCTGCTGATCACCCACAGCATCACGGAGGCGGTGCAGCTCGCGGACCAGGTGGTCGTGATGACCTACCGTCCGGGGCGCGTCAAGCGCATCGTCGCGATCGACCTGCCGCGGCCGCGCACGTCCGAGATCCTGTCGAGCGCGGTGTTCGGGCAGCTCGTGGCCACGATCTGGAACGACCTGCGCGAGGAGGCTTCGCGCGGGATGCGGGACCGCGAACGCGGCGGCGCGTTGAGCGCAGTCTGATTTTCCAACCGGAGGAGGAGGCAGAATGAAGACGATCCTGAGCGCGCTCATCGGCGCGATTGCGGCAACGGCGGTCGGCGGCGCGGCGCTGGCGCAGGACAAGGTCCGCGCCGCGGTCGGCCAGCGCGGGAACTGGGACACGCTGTTCATCGCCCAGGGGATCGAGGCCGGGATCTTCAAGCGCGCGGGGATCGAGGTCGACGTCACCTGGACCCGCGGCGGCGCCGAGACGCTGCAGGCGGTGATCACCGACAGCGCCGATCTCGCGGTCGCGAACGGCATCCTGGGCGTCATCGGCGCGATCTCGAAGGGCGCACCGCTCAGGATCGTGAGCGCGCAGATGACCGGCGCGGCCGACATGTTCTGGTACGTGAAGGCGGACAGCCCGGTGAAATCGATGAAGGACATGGAGGGCCGCACGATGGGCTACTCGCGGCCGGGCTCGTCGACGAACCTCGTGGCGCTGGCGCTCGCGGAGCACTTCCGCGTGAAGCCGAAGCTGGTGTCGACCGGGGGGATCCCCGACACCCGCACCCAGGTGATGTCGGGCCAGATCGATGCCGGCTGGTCGGTGCCGCATTTCAACTTCGACCTGGTCGGGGACGGCCGGATCCGGATCATCGCGCGCGGCACCGACGTGCCGTCGCTCAGCGACCAGACCGTGCGGGTCAACGTCGCGAGCGTGAAGTTCCTGACCGCTCGCCGCGACGTCGCGCGGCGCTTCATGAAGGCCTACCACGACTCGATCGAGTGGGTGTACGCGAACCCCGAGAAGGCGGTCGGGTTCTACGTCACGTTCAACAAGGTGGCGCCGGCGATCGCCAGGCAGACCTACGAGAGCTTCCCGAAGGCGGCGGTCGCGCCGTGGCCGGTGAAGGGGCTCAAGGCCAATCTCGCCGAGGCGCTCCAGCACAAGCAGCTCGAGAAGCCGATGACCGAGGCCGACGCGCAGAAGGTGCTGTTCGATTTCGTGTACGAGGCCAGATGACCCTCCGGCGGTGAGGTTGGGTCGGCAGTGAGCGGCCGGTTCGCGACGACGCTCGCCGGGCTCGCCGGCGTCGCCGCGGTCGCCGCGGCGCTCGAGGCGACGGTCCGCGCCGGCTGGATCTCGCCGCTCGTCATCGCGCCGCCGTCGAGCCTTCCCCGGGCGTTCGGGAAGCTCTGGGCGGAGGGTTTCGTGCTCCAGCCGTTCGCGCTCACCATCGGCCAGGCTTTCGTGGCCACCGCGGCGGCGGCGCTCGTCGGCATCCCCTGGGGGTTCTGGCTCTGGCGGCGGCCCCGGCTCGGGCGCGCCTACGAGCCGTGGATCGGCGCCGCGTTCGCGGCGCCGACGATCCTGCTCTTCCCGCTGTTCCTCGTGATCTTCGGCCGCGGCTACGCCACCACGATCTTCGTCGGGTTTCTCGCCGCGGTGATTCCGGTGGTGCTCAAGACGCGCGAGGCGTTTCTCGGCGTGCCGCAGGTGCTGCTCGCGGTCGGCCGCAGCTTCCATCTCTCCCAGGCGGCGCTCGTTCGCCGGATCGCGTTCCCGGCGGCGGTGCCGGCGATCTTCACCGGCCTGCGCCTCGGGCTGATCTACGCTCTGGTGAACATCATCGGCATGGAGTTCCTCATCGACTTCGGCGGCCTCGGCCGGATCGTGTCGGAGATGTACTTCCGCTACGAGATCCCGGGAATGTACGCGGCGATCCTGCTGATCGTGGCGGTGAGCTGGCTGTTCCTCGCCGCGCTGGCGCGCCTCGAGACATGGCTGAGACCACGCTAGCCGATCGCGCCCCGTTGCCGGGGCATGGCGCGGCGCCGCGGGGCGGCTCGACGCTGCGCATTCGCGCGGTGACGCTCGTCGCGGTTCTCGCGGCGTGGGAGCTGCTCGCCCGCTCGGGCCTCCTGTACGAGGACGTGGTGCCGCCGCTCGAGAAGGTCGCCGTCGCGTTCGTCCACCTGCTCGTGAGCGCGGAGACCTACCGCCATCTCGGCGTGACGGCCTGGGAAGTCCTGGCCGGTTTCGCGATCGGCTTCGCCGCCGGGGTCGCGTTCGGAGTGCCGGTGGGCGCGCGGCGCTTCTTCGGCGACGCCGTCCAGCCCTACGTCGACGGCTTCGCCACCGCGCCGAAGATCGTCTTCCTGCCGATCGTGATGCTCGCCTTCGGGACCGGCATCGGCTCCAAGGTCGCGCTCGCCGCGCTGTCGGCGTTCTTCCCGGTCGCGATCAACACCGCCGCGGGCGTGCGGCAGATCGACCCGGTGTTCGTCCGCGTCGGGCGGAGCTTCCGCCTCACGCCGCTGCAGATGATGTTCCGGATCTACCTGCCGGCGATGCGGCGCTCGCTCGTCACCAGCATGCGGCTCGGGTTCGGGCTGGCGGTGATCGGCTGCCTGCTCGCGGAGATCAAGCTCTCGAACGCCGGGCTCGGCCACCTCGCGATCGAGCACTACAACAACTTCCGCGTGCCGGACCTCTACGCGGTGCTGATCCTCGTGTTCGTGCTGGCTGTCGGAGCGAACACGCTCATGGCGCGGTTGATGCCGCGCTACTGAGACCCTGCCCGAGCACCGTGACGACGCAGCCGGCGCTACGGACCGCCCTGGAGCACCAGCAGGCCGGCCGGTTGGCCGAGGCGGAGCGGATCTGCAGGCAGGTCCTCCAGCTCGAGCCGCGCAACGTCGATGCCCTGCAGCTGCTCGGCCTGGTCGCACATCAGCTCGGGATGAACGCCGAGGCGGTCGAGCTGATCGAATCGGCCCACCGCTTCGGGCGCCCGCGCGCCGCTTCGCTGAACAGTCTCGGGAAGGCCTACCTCGGGCTGGGCCGTTCCGACGCGGCCAGGCGATGCTTCCGCAAGGCGCTGGCGCTGCAGCCCGACTCCGCCGAGGTGCACAACAACCTCGGGGTCGCGCTCCGGGAGCTCGGCCGGCCGGACGAGGCCGAGCAGAGCTACCGCCGGGCGGCGGCGCTCCGGCCCGGCGACGCCCAGGCGCATTACAACCTGGGAAACGCGTTGCGCGATCTCGGGCGGCTGGATGAAGCCGGGCAGAGCTACCGCAAGGCGCTGGCGCTGCAGCCCGGCTACGCCGAGGCGCACAACAACTTTGCCATTGCGCTGCATGGAATGGGGCAGGTCGAGGAAGCCGAGCAGGGCTACCGCGCGGCGCTGGCGATCAGGCCCGACTACCTCGCCGCCTACCACAACCTCGGCAACCTGCTGCGAGACGCTGGCCGGCTGACCGAAGCCGAGCAGGTCTACCGTGAGGCGCTGGCGCTCGACCCCGGCATCTTCCCGACCATCGTGAATCTCGGGAACCTGCTGAAAGCGCTGCGGCGACTCGAGGAAGCGGAGCAAAGCTACCGCCGGGCGCTCGCGCTGGAGCCCGACTCCGCCGAGGTGCACTACAACCTCGGCAACGTGCTGTACCAGTCCGGTCGCATCGACGAGGCCCACCGGAGCTACCGCCGCGCGCTCGAGCTCAAGCCGGACTTTGCCGAGGTCCGCTGGGAGCTCACGATGAACCAGCTGCCGCCGGTGTACGAGACCGACGAGGAGGAGGGCCGGCGCCGGGCGGCGTTCGCCGCCGAGCTCGCGGCGCTGCGCAAGTGGTTCGATGCCCATCCCGACACCGATGGCGCGCGGGTGGTCGGCGCCCCCCCGTTCCATCTGCCGTACCAGGAGGAGAACAACAGCGGCCTGCTCTCGGAATACGGCCGGCTGTGCGTCGGGCTGATGGAGCATTGGCCCGACCGACGCCGGCTGCCTTCGCTCCGGCATTCGAGCGGCGACCGGGTGCGGCTCGGAATCGTCTCGGCGCACGTTTCCGATCACTCGGTGTGGAACGCCATCGTCAAGGGCTGGCTGACCCGCCTCGACCGGCGGCGGTTCGAGCTGTGCGTATTCCACCTGGGTTCCAGGCAGGATCAGGAGACGGCCTTCGCCCGGTCGCACGCCTCACACTTCGATCAGGGGCAGAGGAGCCTGTACCGGTGGGCGGAGACCGTCCTCGAGCAGCGCCCCGACGTGCTGATCTATCCCGAGATCGGCATGGATGCGCTCACCGCAAAGCTGGCGTGCCTCCGCCTTGCGCCGGTCCAGGCGGCGACCTGGGGCCACCCCGAGACCACGGGGCTGCCGACCATCGATTACTACCTCTCGGCGGAGGGACTGGAGCCGCCCGGCGCCCAGGAGCACTACACCGAACGACTGGTGCTCTTGCCTCATCTCGGATGCTCCTATCAGCCGCTGTCCGTGACCGGCGCCGCACCGGACCTGGCCGGCCTGGGGATCGAACCGGAAGTCCCCGTTCTCGTTTGTGCCGGCAAGCCCTTCAAGTACGCCCCTCGCTACGACTGGGTGCTCGCGGAGATCGCGCGCCGGCTGGGGCGCTGTCAGCTCGTCTTCTTTGCCCACCTTCCCAAGCCCTTGTCGGCGCGACTCCGGCAGCGCCTTCGACCCGCGTTCGCGCGCGCCCGGGTGGACTTCGACGAGCACGCCGTCTTCATCCCATGGCAGCCGCGGCCGGCGTTCCATGGACTGTTGACGCGCGCCGACGTGTACCTCGACACGATCGGCTTTTCCGGCTTCAACACCGCGATGCAGGCGGTGCAGTGCGGGCTGCCCATCGTCGCCAGGGAAGGGCGATTCATGCGCGGCCGGTTCGCGAGCGGCATCCTGAAGCGGATGGGATTGCGGGAGCTGGTCGCGGAGTCGGAGGAGGACTATGTCGCCCTGACCGTCAAGCTCGTCCAGGACGCCGGGTACCGACAGTCCGTGCGCACGCGCCTG
Organism: Burkholderiales bacterium; assembly: GCA_050741515.1. GTDB lineage: Bacteria > Pseudomonadota > Gammaproteobacteria > Burkholderiales > SG8-39 > DATEDA01. The sequence continues at coordinate 2,625 of JBOIFD010000308.1, read as the reverse complement.
GAGGGGTCTCGTCCGGTGCTCTTCGAGGACCTCGCTCCGATCGGCGCGCTGGAGGATTTCCTGCTCGCGACGACCCGCGATCAGCAGCGTCCGCGCTAGCCGCTCTCAGCGCCCCTCGATCGTGGCGCACGCCCAGTCGAGAACCAGCGCGAGGCGCGGCGGCAGGAAATCCTCGGCCTCATCGAAGCTGACCCAGCGCCACTCGCCGGGCGCCGCCGGGATCCCGGCCTCGTCCGTCTCGGCGAGGTAGTACGACGCGATCGTTCCGCCCGGAGAGGGCAGCGCATCCCGATGCGCGTCCCCGAACGGGAAGTCGAGGTCCGCGAGGCCGGTTTCCTCGGCGACTTCGCGCTGGGCGGCGGCGAACTCGGTCTCGCCCGTTTGGGGGCGGCCGTTCGGAAAATCCCAGGCCGCCGACGTGCGCACCAGGAGCAAGCGCACGCCGCGCTCGGTGCGACGGAAGACGACGGCGCCGGCCGCGCGGGTCGGGTTCTTGCCCGCGGCTGCCTGCTCCCTACCCGACGTGCTGGCGCAGGAACGCGAGCGTCCGCTCGCGCGCGAGCTTCGCGCTCGGGGCGTGGTAGGACCCGCGCTGATCGCAGTTGAACCCGTGGCCGGCCGGGTAGACGTGGACGGTCTGCCCGGGTTGGGCGGTACGGATCTTCGCGACGTCGGTCATCGGGATCTGCTGGTCGGTCTCGCCGAAGTGGAACATGACCGGGCAGCGCGGCCGCTCGGTCGCGATCTCGGCGATTCCGCCGCCGTAGTGGGGCGACGAGGCGACGAGCCCGTCGAGCCGCGTCGCCGCCGCCCACACGACGGTGCCGCCCCAGCAATAGCCGACGATCCCGACCTTGCCGGCCGACGCGGCGGCCGTGATCGCGGCGGCGACGTCCTTGAGGGCGTCGTCGAGGGAGACCTTCGCCCGGACCGCGCGCCCGCGCTCGATCTCCGGGGGCGAGTAGCCCACCTCGAACCCGCGCTCGGCGCGGTCGAACAGCGCCGGCGCGATCGCCAGGTAACCGTCCGCGGCGTAACCGTCGGCCACGCTGCGGATGTGGCTGTTGACGCCGAAGATCTCCTGGATGACGACGATGGCGCCGCGCGGCTTGCCCGCGGGCGCGGCGCGATAGGCGGCCAGACGATGGCCGTCGGAGGCAGTGAGCTCGATGGTGGTTTCCATGGTGGCGTGAAAAAGGGGGCACCGCCCCCTCGTTGGAGTGGCAGGTCCGCGCCCGGCGCGCGGTGCTAGTACGACGGGCTCGCGCCCCGGAAGGTCGCGTCTTCGCCGAGGGCATGCGCCTCGCCCTCGAGCCGCCGTTCGAGCAGGACGATCTGATCCTTGAGATAGAGCTTTTTCTTCTTCAACCGGTGGAGCTGTTCGTCCTCGAATATTCGGCTTTCTTCGACTCGCGCGATGGCCGCGTCCAGATCGTGGTGCTCAGTTCGCAGGGAGCTGATTTTCTCCTTAAGCGCCTCGATCTCTGCATCGGTCATCATTGGCAGCCTCCTGTGCGCGAAAGAAAGGTTGAGGGACGGGGCCGACTCGCACGGGTTAGTTTACTCCTCGACGCCGCCCGGGGAACCCCGGAATCGCGTTTCCCGATCCGGGACCGTGATTCTCGCTGCCGATGCTGCGGCGCACGGATCGGCCCCCGGTACCAGGGGGGTCGCGCCGACGCGCAAGTCCGCGTCATGGCGACGCTCTGGCCCGCGTCCGGCGGGCGGCAAGCGCGGCCCAGCCGACGATCGCGAGCGAGACCCCGACGGCGAGGGCATTCCCGAGGCGCACGTACGGGGTGGCCCCCGCCCGTCCCTCGACCCGCCCCTCGAGGGCGCCCTCGGTGAAGGCGGGCAAGCGCGCGGCAACCGCGCCGCGCGGATCGACGATCGCGGTCACGCCGGTGTTGGTCGCGCGGAGCATGAAGCGCCCCGTCTCGAGCGCCCGCATCCGCGCGATGCGCAGATGCTGCGCCGGGGCGAGCGAGTCGCCGAACCACGCGACGTTGCTCACGTTCACGAGCAGGGTCGCCCCGGGCAGCGGCCGGACGATCTCCTCCCCGAACGCGTCCTCGTAGCAGATGTTGGCCGCGACGCGCTGCCCCGCGACCGCGAGCGGCGGCTGGAGCTCCGCGCCGCGCGCGAAGTCCCCGAGCGGGATCTTCAGCACCGCGACGACCCAGCCGAACCCCGGCGGCAGGAACTCGCCGAACGGAACGAGATGCGACTTGGCGTAGATCTGCGTCGGCGACGCGCCGAGGCTCACGACCGCGTTGTAGTAGCGCCGCTCCGGGTCGAGCACCGGCACGCCGACGAGCAGGTCGCCGCCGCGCACCGCGACGATCGCCTTCAGCCGCTCGAGGTACGCCGGCTCCACCTCGTGCAGGAAGCGCGGGATCGCGGTCTCGGGCAGCACGATCAGGCGCCCGTTCGAGCGCTCCGCGAGCCGCGCATAGGTCGCGAGGGTCTCCGCGTAGCGCCCCGGAACGAACTTGAGCGCCTGGGGGACGTTTCCCTGGAGCAGGCTCACCGCCAGCGGCTCGCCGTGCGGCGTCGTCCACTCGATGGTGCGAAGCGCGCCGCCGCCCAGTGCGACCGCGACCAGCACGGCGAGCGCCGCCAGGC
>JBOIFD010000307.1:0-25623 GCA_050741515.1 Burkholderiales bacterium | reverse complement strand
CCCGGTTGGTAGCGCCCGGGCGCGATGATTCCGTCCGGGTCGAGGGCGCGCTTGAGCGCCTCCGTGGCTTTCCAGAACTCATCCTCCCCGTCCTGCCCGAGCAGATCCATCGCATCGATCCCGACCCGGTAAGGCGGATACCCGAGCTCCAGGGCGCGCCGTAGCCCGGCGCGATAGCACTCCCTCGCGCGCTCCGCTTCCGACGGGTCGGACGGGTCGAAGGCAATCGTCACGATCGCGACCAGCGCGCGCTCGCTGATCATGCTCAGCGTCGCCAGGAAGTCGAAACCGTGGGTTGCGAAGACCTCCTCGAGCGCGACGCTCAACCCCTTCACGTTGCTCGCCCGGAACGGCAGGACCGCAGTGAGCCACAGGATCCCGCACCCGTCCGCCGCCGGATCGCTCGCATCCGACAGGTCGTTCGGGATCCCCTCCCGCCGACGCCAGTAGCTCCCTCGGAGAAACGCCGCCGACGGCTGCCCGCTCAGCAGCCCCGCAAGCGATCGCGCCGCGCGAAGCTTCGGCGACAGTCCGGGAATGAGCCCGCTGCGCTCGATCGCGGGAGCGAACCGCTCGGCCCACGTGAGCTTCCTCTCGCTCAGGACGACCACCCGGGCGCGGGCGCCCGACAGCGCACGCCTGAGGAGACGCCCCTGCAGCCGTACCTGCGCTGAAGGGCCGTAAAGCGCCCCGGTGAGGGTCCACGCCCCGACGCCGTACACCTGACGCAGCCCCAGTCGAACGCCTTCAGGCAGTCGCGCCCCGGTCGGCACCAGATCGCGCGGAAACGACCGCTCCCCCGAGATCGCCCGCAGGTCGTTCGCAACGTGCGCGACGCTCTGCAGCACCCGCTGCATGCGCAGCTCCCGGAGCGGCTCGACGCAGCGCAGGAAGTCCTCGTCCTCGGCGAAGAAGCACAGGAACGGGCGACACGCCTCCGGCTTCGGCAGCAGCCACAGCCCGACGCGCGTCACGATGCCGAAGTTCGACTGCGTGAACAGGCCGTCGATGTACGGCCCGACCCCGTAGGGAAAGACGTGGGTCGGCTTCGCGTCGGCAAAGTGACCGAACCCGGTGTGAACGACATCCCCTGTCCCCAGGACCACTTCGAGACCGGAGATCGTGAGCAGCCGGTTGCCGTAGGGCGTGTGCCCGAACCCGCGCTCGAGGATGTTGCCGATCAGGCTCGAGTGCGGGCTCGCTCCGGTGCAATCCATCCAGAACGGCACGTCCTCCCGCGTGAGCGCGTCGGCGAGCTGCGCCTGGGTGACCCCGGGCTCGATCACCGCGTACCCGAGCTCGCGGTCGAGCGACAGAATGCGATTCATGCGGCTCAGGTCCACGATCACCTGGCCGGGGAACACCGCGCAGGCATCGCCGTAGCCCCAGTTGAGCCCGGTGCTGATCGGGTAGAGGGGGGCGAGGTGACGCCGCGCGATCTTCACGATCGCCGCGACCTCTTCCGTGCGTCCGGGCTTGAGCACGGCCGCGGGACGTCGGGAACTCGCGGAACTGCTCCTCGCGTAGCGCTCCAGTACGTCCTCCGTGAAGATGACGTGCTCCTGCGAGAGGCAGCTCGCCCATTCGGCGAGGGCGAGTTTGAGCTGTTCGTCCGCGATCACGCTCCCGGGCTCCATTGGCCGCGCGGCAGCGAACCCCAGGCCCCGGGCTCGGCGCCGCGCGGGCGTCATTGTCGTTGAGGATCGTCTGGCGCGGGCGCGGAGCCCCCGCGCAATGACAAACGGCCCCGAATGGGGCCGTTCGATGGATCGAAGAAGCGGCCTAGCTCAGATCAGACGGGCGCCGTCCGGCGACGCGAGGACAACCAGGCGAGCAGGCCCGCTGTGAGCAGGAGGAGCGTAGCCGGCTCCGCTGCGTCGCTCGGCTTGTCCCACTTGATGGCGTAGACCTTCAAGTAGTCGTACTTGTCCTTGCTTGGGGAGCCGGTGGTCTGACCCGGGCCAGGCACGAACTCCGGGTCGTACGCGCCGATGAGCCAGTACCGCGAAGACGCGTTGCCGGCGTTGACGTCGATCGCCTGGCTGTCCGCGCTGGTGCCGTTGTAGTGCCCGACGAGCGACCAGCCGTTGGTCGTCAGGCCGGTGATGTTCTGGTTGTTCGGATTGGCGACGCCCGCGCCGCTATGCGCGAGCACGGTGATGTCCGCGTCCACGTCGACCCAGCCCGTCACCACCTTGTCGAGGATCCGCGAGTTCCCCATGCCGAAGTCGATCAGGATGAATTCGAACTTCCCGTCGTTGTCCATGGCGTGCTGCGGCGACCCGGTGTCCTCCTTCGGGTCGCTGCCGTCGTAGGTGACACCCAGGCCCCCGCCGTACACGCCGAGGAACGCGCCTTCGACCACGGTGTTGCTGGGATCCCCCGTGAACGCATGCGCGGTCGCTTTGACGGTGCCGTCGCTGTTAGTGCACGTTCGCGTTCCGTAGCCGCCGCCGGAACAGCCGCCCGCGCCATCGAAGAGATGCGTTGTGATGAACGCTGCCGCGGGCGCCGACAGCGCCATCGCCGCGATCGTTACCAACGCCTTGCTGAGTCGTGTGTTCGACATGGAGTTCGGTCCTCTCGAGTCCAGCGCCGAAGCAAGCCCCATACCCGAGGTCGTTTCCTCGCCATGACAGTTACTTACGTTCCTCGCACCCCCGGCCGGCGCCCGGGCTGTAAACCACGGCGACGGCCTCAACGGGCCGACAGGGTCTGCAGCAGCTTGCGCGCCTCGCCGGCCTCCTCGAACGTCGCTCCCGCCTGAAGCGCCGGCTCGAGCTCCGCCCGGGCCTCCTTGCTCCGGCCAGCCTGCGCGAGGGCGACCGCGAGGTGGTAGCGGATCTCCGGGCTCTTCGGATCGCGCAGCCGCGCCTCGCGCAGGTGGCGCAATCCCGCGTCCCGCTGACCGCGCTGCACGAGCATCCAGCCGAGCGTGTCCTGGATCGCCGCGTCCTGCGGCGCGAGCTTGTGCGCCCGCTCCGCGTGCGCGAGCGCTGACGCGTCACCCTGCCGGGAGAGCACGGTCGCCAGGTTGTTCAGCACGTACGGATCGTCGACCCGGCGGGCCAGCACCCGCTCGTACCAGAGCTTCGCCGCGGGCAGGTCGCCGACGCGCAGGTACCCGTCCGCGAGCGCGCGCATCGCGACGAGGTCCTTCGGGTAGCGCCGGACCCACGACTCGAGGAACCGCACGGCTGCATCGGTCGAGCCCGCCAGGACGTGCGCCTGGATGAGGCGCAGCGCGCCGTCGGTCGTCTCCTCCTTCGCCAGCGCGATCCGGTAGTTCTCGATCGCCCGCGGAAAATTCTTCTTCGCCAGGGCCGCGTCGGCGAGCAGCCGGTAGCCGATCGCCTGGTCGGCATTGCGGGCGACGATCGCTTTCGCGCGCGCTTCCGCCTGGGCCACGTCGCCCTTGCGGAGATCGAGCTCGGTCTGGAGCGCGAGCGCCGGCAGGTAGTCGGGCTTGCTCGAGAGTGCCTTGTCGAGGCTGAACGCCGCGCCCTCCGGGTTGTCGGCGGCGAGCTGATACTCCGCGATCTCGGTCTGGCGCGCCGGATCGAACGCCGCGAGCCGCGACATCCTGGAGAGGACGGTCTGCGCGCTCTTCGGGTCGCCGAGAGCGAGGTGCGCGCGCGTGAGGGCGGCGAGGATCGCGGGATGGTTCAGCTGGGCCGCATCCGCTTCCTTCGCGACGGCGAGCGCCTTCTCCGGGGCCTTCTCGAGGAGATAGAGGTCGACCAGCCGGACCGCCGCTTCGGGGTTGCGGCGATTGCTCGCGCGCGCCCGCTCGAGCCAGCGGATCGCCTCGTCGTTGCGCCCCGCGGCCCGCTCGACCGCGGCGAGCTCGATCATCGCCTGGAGATGGTAGGGCCGTTCCTTCAGCGCCACCCCCAAACGGCCCCGCGCGACCACGTGGTTGCCTTCGGCGAGGTCGAGGCGCGCGAGGTTGAGCTGCGCCGGCAGGAACGACTTGTCGGCGCGCAGCGCCTGTCCGTACGCGGTGCGCGCGCCCTTGGCGTCCCCCGTGGCGGCGCGCGCCGCGCCCAGCGTGTTCAGCGCGACCGCGCTCTCCGGGTTGCGTTCCACGAGCGCCGCCGCGACCTCGAGCGCCTGCTGCGGCCTGCCCCGCTTCAGGTACAGCCCGGCGAGCGCGATCCCCGAGCGCAGCTCGCCCGGGTTCTTCTTGAACGCGCGCTGGAGCTGGTCGAGCGCGGCCTCCGACTGGCCCGCGCCCAGGAGGCTGACCCCGAGCGTCGCGCGCACCTCGGGCGCGTCGCCGCTCGCCTTGAGCGCCCGCTCCAGATACTGCGTCGCCGACGCGTACTGCCGCCGGGCCATGTGCGCCGAGGCGAGCAGGGAGAGCGCCTGCCAGTCGTTCGGCGACCGTCGCGCCACCGGCTCGAGCATCGAGATGGCGGCCCGGTCGTTGCCCTGGCTGAGGAGGATCGAGCCGAGCAGCCGGCGCGCGCCGACGTGGTGCTCGTCCACGCGGAGGAAGTCCTCGAGATAGCTGCGGGCCTTCTCGAGCTGGTCGAGGCCGTGATGCGCGAGCCCCGCGATGAGGAGCAGCAACGGGCTCCGGCGCCGCAGGATCTCGCGCGGGACCGGGTCGATGAGGCGCGTGACTTCGATGAGGGCTTCGCGTGCCCCCGCGGCGTCGCCGCGCTTCGCGAGATAAACGGCGCGAGCGTAGACGCCGCGCGGATCCTGCGGCGACTCCTTCCTGAGCCACTCGACGTCCGGCGCGGCTTCGTCCAGCCGGCCCAGGTCGAGGAGCAGCGCCACGCGCCCGATGCGCGCATCGACGTAGCCGGGCCTGAGCTCCAGCGCCTTGCCGTAGGCGGCGAGCGCGCGTTTGCCGTCGCCGGCCGCCTGCGCGAACGAGCCCTTGACCTGCCAGACCTCGGGATCGCTCGGCGCGAGCTTGAGCGCGGCGTCGACGAGCTTCACGGCGTCGGCGCGCTGGCCAAGCTCCGCGAGCAGATCGGCCTGCGAGAGCAGCGCCGGCGTGTACTTCGGGTCGATCGCGCGCGCTTCCTCGAACGCCCGCGCGGCCGAACGGAAATCCCAGAGGCCCTTGTGGGCGTGCCCGCGCAGCACGAGCATCTCCAGCTTCTGCGCCCTCGGCAGACCTTCCGCGGGCGCGCGCTCGAGGAGCTGCTCGTACTTGCCCTGGTAATGGAGCGCTTGCGCAAGCGGCACCGCGATCTCGGTCCGCGTCACGCCGAGCTCGAGCGCCTTCGCGAATGCGGCCTCGGCGTCCGCGGACTGTCCCGCCGCCAGCAAGGCCTTGCCGAGGAGCACCTGGGCCGCGAGCATCCTCGCGTCCTGCTGGAGCGCGTTCTTGAGCTGGATGATCGCGCCGGGGACGTCGTTCCGCTCGAAGCGGGCGGCGGCGTCCTCGTACGCCTGGGAAGCCTTGTCCGACCGCTGCGCGAGCGCCGGGCCGGCGAGGGCGAGCGCCAGCGCGAGCGCCAGCGAGGCGAGCGGAGGGCGATGGTTGCGGGAGCGCACGTATGCCTGGGCCGCGCCGGGAACGAGCCCCTCTTGGGAACCCCCGCGTGGTTGGGCGACTCTGCACCATGTGTCGCCCGCAGGCGACGGCCCGTGCTGTAAAAGATTGTCAACTCAGGGGATTTTTGTGGCACCCGCGGGTCGTAGGCCGAAAAGCGGGTGTCTCCGGCCATCCCGGGAGGCTAAAATGCACATTCTCCTCGGCATTGTTCCAAGACGAGTTGAAGAATATGATGTTACCCGTTGTTTTCTCTACAAAACTGGGGGCAAACATGAGGTTGGCTCTGAGTGCACGCCTGGGCGCAGCAGCGACGCTTGCCGCGAGCGCGATCATCGTCGCCGGTTGCACCGGTCCGACGTTTCCGCCGGCGCCGGCGGCGGCGGCCACACCCGATTACCGCTACGTGATCGGTCCGCTGGACACGGTGAACGTCATCGTCTGGCGCAACCCCGAGATCTCGATGAGCCTGCCGGTGCGTCCGGACGGCCGGATCACCACGCCGCTCGTCGAGGATCTGCCGGCGCTCGGGAAGGATCCGACCACCCTCGCCCGCGACATCGAGAAGTCCCTCGGCAAGTACATCCGCGACCCCGTCGTGACGGTGGTCGTGACCGGGTTCGGGGGTCCGACGAGCGAGCAGATCCGGGTGATCGGAGAGGCGCCGAAGCCGCAGGCGCTCCCGTACAAGCAGAACATGACGGTCCTCGACGTGATGATCGCCGTGGGCGGGCTGACCGACTTCGCCGACGGCAACCGGACCGTCCTGCTCCGGACTTCCGAGGGCAACAAGCAGTACACCGTGCGCCTCCGGGATCTCGTCAAGCGCGGCGACGTCTCGGCGAACGTCGACATGAAGCCGGGGGACGTGCTGGTGATCCCGCAGAGCTGGTTCTGAGCCGCGTATCCGCGCACCGGTCTTCACCAGGGGGCTTGCACCATGGATGAACTGATCCGACAGCTCGTCCAGTACCTGCGCGGCATCTGGCGCCGGCGCTGGATCGGGCTGGGCGTTGCGTGGCTGGCGGCGATCGTCGGCGCCTTCGTCCTGTTCAATCTCCCCGACAAATACGAGGCCTCCGCACGGGTGCACGTCGACACCGACTCGGTTCTCAAGCCGCTCATGTCCGGCCTGGCGGTCCAGCCGCCCCTCGACCAGCAGCTCGCCATCATGAGCCGGACGCTGATCAGCCGCCCCAACGTCGAGAAGCTGATCCGGATGACCGATCTCGACCTGACGGTCAAGTCGCCGGCCGAGAAGGAGCGCCTGATCGAGGACCTGACGAAGTCGCTGCAGATGAAGAGCGAGGGCAAGCAGAACCTCTACACCATCGCCTACCGCGATTCGGTCCCCGCGCAGGCCCAGAAGGTGGTGCAGGGGTTGCTCTCGATCTTCGTCGAGTCGAGCCTCGGCGACAAGCGCAAGGGCTCCGACTCCGCCCGGCGCTTCATCGAGGAGCAGATCCGGACCTACGAGAAGCGGCTCGAGGAGGCCGAGAGCCGGCTGAAGGAGTTCAAGCTGAAGCACATGGGACTCATGGGGCCGGAGGGCAAGGATTACTTCGGCAAGATGACGGCGCTGAGCGAGGAGCTGAACCGGGCCCGCCTCGAGCTGCGTGCCGCGGAGCAGTCGCGCGACGCCCTGAAGCGCGAGCTCGCCGGGGAAGACCCCGTGTTCCTGCCCGAAGCCGGGGCGTCCTCCGGCGGCGGGCCGACGGCGTCGGAAATCGACGCGCGGATCGACACGCTCAAGCGGAATCTGGACGAGCTCCTTCGCCGCTACACCGACCAGCATCCCGACGTGGTCGGGACGCGGCGGGTCATCGAGCAGCTCGAGGAGCAGAAGCGCAAGGAGTCCGAGGAGCGCCGCAAGGCCGAGAAACCGGGGACGAGGATGTCCGCGAGCACGAACCCCGTGTTCCAGCAGATCAAGATCGCCCTCGCCGAATCGGAAGCCACGGTCGCTTCCCTGCGCGCCAGGGCGTCCGAGCTCGACTCGCGGCTTGCGCAGCTCCGCTCGGCCGCCCGCCTGCTGCCCCAGGTCGAGGCGGAGCACGCCCAGCTCAACCGGGACTACGACGTGCAGAAGAAGAACTACGAAGGCCTCGTCTCCCGCCGCGAGTCCGCCGCGCTCTCCGAGGAGATGGACTCGGCGTCGGGCATCGCCGACTTCAGGATCATCGATCCGCCCCGCGTCTCTCAGAAGCCCGTCGCCCCGAACCGGCTCATGCTGCTGCCGCTGGTGCTCGTCGCGGCGCTGGGCGCGGGCGTGCTCGCGAGCTTCCTCGTGAGCCAGGTCTTCCCGACGTTCCACGACACCCGGTCGCTCCGCGAGCTGACCGGCCGGCCGGTGCTGGGCAGCGTGACCCTGCTCCCCCGTCCGGCGGTCATGCGCCGGCGTCTGCGGAGCGCGGTGCTGTTCGCGGGAGGCGTCGCCAGCCTCGTCGGCGTGTACGGCGTGGCGATCGGCCTGCTGTTCTGGAGGACCGGTGTCTAGCGATTCCGTGAGCCTCATCGAACAGGCCGCGAAGCGGCTCGAGGAGCTGAAGCGGGCCGGCGTCGAGGGCGCCGGCGCTCCGAGCGACGTGCAGCCCGAGGCACGCGGGCATGGCCCCGCGACGCCCCTTCCGCCGCGGCGTGACACTTCGCGACCCGCGGAACCCGCTCGAATCTCGCGCACGGTGCGGATCGACCTCGCGCGCCTCGGGGCGGAGGGCTTCGTCACGCCCGAATCCCCGCGTTCGCCGATCGCGAACGAGTTCCGGGTCCTCAAACGGCCGCTCCTCGCCAACGCCCAGCCGAAGTCGGGCACGCGGTCGAAGAACACCAACCTGATCATGGTCACGAGCTCGCTCGCCGAGGAGGGCAAGAGCTTCACCGCGGTCAACCTCGCTCTGAGCATGGCGATGGAGCTGGACACCACGGTGTTGCTCGTGGACGCCGACGTCGCCAACCCCTCGCTGCTGCAGATGCTGGGCTTGCCCCAGACGAAGGGGCTGCTCGACGTGCTGACGGACGACAAGCTCGACCTGCGGGACGTGATGCTGCGGACCAACGTCGACAAGCTGTCGTTGCTGCCGGCCGGCACGTCGCACCCGCGGGCCACCGAGCTCCTCGCGAGCGACGCGATGACCCGGCTGGTCGAGGAGATGGCGAACCGCTATCCCGATCGCATCATCGTGTTCGACTCGCCGCCGCTGCTCCTGACGACCGAGTCGCGCGCTCTCGCCGGCCACATGGGCCAGATCGTGCTCGTGGTGGAGGCGGAGCGGACGACCGCCGCGGCGGTGAAGACCGCGCTTGGCACCATTGAGAGCTGCCCGATCATCCTCACCGTGCTCAATAAGACGCGCACGCCCGAGCTGGGGTCCTACTACGGCTATGGCTACGGCTATGGCTCGCAGTCCGCGGCGGCGGGCCGGGAACCGGCCCGATAAGGACGGGAAGTGCGAGGAGGGGCGAGGTCTCGGGGATTGCGTTGGCTTGCTGCTGAATCGGCCCTGGCGCTCGGCGTTGCGAGCGGGCTCGCGGCGCTGCCGGCGGCGGCGGAGAACTGGACGGTGACTCCGGCAATCGCGGTGCGCGAGACCTACACGACCAACGCCAACCTGGCGCCGTCCGGGCGGGAGGAGTGGAGCTTCATCACCGACCTGACGCCGAGCATCGGATTCAACGGCGTCGGCGCGCGCGCGCGCCTCTCCGGAGACGTCGCGGTCCAGCTGCAGCAGTATCTCGGCGAGCGGGACGAGGGGAACATCTACCCCCGGGTCAACCTGCTGGGCTCCGTCGAGGCGATCGAACGGTTCTTCTTCGTCGAGGGCGCGATCAGCATCTCGCAGCGCTACCTGTCGCCGTTCGCCCCGCAACCCCAGGGCAACATCGGCGACACGAACAACCGCTATGACTCGTACGCCTACCGCGTGAGCCCGTACATCAAGGGGACCTTCGCCGGGGAGGGCTCGTATCTGCTCCGCAACGACAGCATCTGGAGCAGCCTGGGGAACACCCCTTCCAACGTCCCTGGCCTGTCGAGCTCGTTCGTAAACCGGTGGACAGGATCCGCCGAGAGCCCCGCGCGGCGGACCTTCAGCCTGGGCGCCGAGCTCTACTCGACCTACACGAAGTTCACGAACCAGGAGGCGCTCACGAGCGACCTCGTCCAGGGGCTGCTTCACTGGCGGCCCGACCCGCAGGTGCACCTCTACGCGATCGGCGGCTACGAGCAGAACAACTACACCGTCACGGAGTCGTCCGACATCACCTACGGCGGCGGCGGCGAGTGGCGCCCGACCGAGCGGACCGAGGTCGCGGGGCGATACGAGCACCGGTTCTTCGGCGACTCCTACCTCGCGTCGGTGACTCACCGGAATCCGTTCTCGGCGATCAACCTCAACGCGTCGCGCAACATCAGCACTTATCCCCAGCAGCTGTTCGGGCTGCCGGCCGGAGGCGACGTTGCGGCGCTGGTCGACGCCGCCTTCACCACCCGGATTCCCGACCCGGTGGAGCGGGCACAGGCGGTGCAGACGTTCCTCAACCAGTCCGGCCTGCCGGCGGTGCTGCAGAGCCCGCTGAACTACTACACCCAGCAGATCCTGCTGATCCAGCAGGCGAACGCGACCTTCACGCTGCTCGGCGTCCGCAACTCGCTCGCGTTCACGGTCTACAACCGCAAGACCGAGCCCATCGCCGGCGCCAGTGGTCTCGTGCTCCCGCCGGAGTTCGCGGTGCAGAACAACAACACCCAGACTGGCGGATCGATCGCGTTCAACCACCGGCTGACGCCGCTGACCAGTCTCACTGCGACGGCGACGCGCTACTACACTGAAGCAATCGCGCCCCTCACGGCCAGGTCGACGACCAACTATTTCCTGGTGTCCGTGGGAACGCAGCTTTCGCCCAAGACGACCGGGGTGACCGGCCTCACTTACACGGTCTTCGATTCGAACTTGACCAACGACTACGACGCGTTCACGGCGTACGTAGGCCTCAACCACCGCTTCTGAGCCGCGAGCCATGTACGAATCCTTCTACGGTCTGACCGGGAAACCGTTCCAGCTCAATCCGGACCCCGAGTTCTTTTTCGCGAGCCGGGGACACGCGCGGGCCTACGCGTATCTCCAGTACGGCCTCCACCAGAGCGAAGGATTCATCGTCGTCACGGGCGAGGTCGGCGCCGGCAAGACGACGCTGGTCCGGAGCCTCTTCCAGCGGCTCGACTCCTCGAAAGTCGTCGCCGCGCAGCTGGTCAGCACGCAGCTCGATGCCGAGGATCTCCTCAGATCGGTGGCGACCGCGTTCGGAGTGCCCGCGCGGACCAACGACAAGGCGCAGCTCATCGCGCAGCTCGAGGCGTTCCTCACCGGCCTGGTGCTCGAGAACAAGCGCGCCCTGCTGATCGTCGACGAGGCCCAGAACCTCACCGCGCGGGCGGTCGAGGAGCTGCGCATGCTCTCCAACTTCCAGCTCGGCGACCGCGCGCTTCTGCAGAGCTTCATCATCGGCCAGCCGGAGCTGCGCCAGGTGCTGCAGAGCGGCGCGCTTCATCAGCTCCGGCAGCGCGTCATCGCCTCGTACCACCTCGGGCCGATGGAGGCCTCCGAGACGCAGGGCTATATCGAGCACCGGCTGAAGCACGTCGGGTGGAAGGGCACCCCGTCGTTCGAGGCGGCGGCGTACGAGGCGATCCATACGGTGAGCGGGGGCATCCCGCGGCGGATCAACCTGCTGGCCAACCGCGTGATGCTGAGCGGGTACCTCGGCGAGAAGCAGGTGATCACCGCCGCCGACGTACGGGCGGTGGCGAACGAGATGCGCCAGGAGCTCGGTCCCGAGACCGTCCCGTCGCCGCTCGCCGCGATCGCGCACGGCGCGAGGCCGACCGCCAACCTGCCCGTGCCGGTGACCCAGTCGCACAGCCCGGAGGCGCAGATCGCGAAGCTCGAGGACCGGATCAGCCGCCTCGAGCGCCTGCTGCACTCCACCGTCAGCCTGCTGCACACGCTGATCGAGCGCGACCAGCGGGGCCGGTCGTCGCGGAACACCGGCTGATGGGAGCGATGCCCCCGGGGCTCGGCCCGATCCTCTGCGTCGTGGGCGCCCGCCCCAACTACATGAAGATGGCCCCGCTCCTGGCCGCCTTCGGGGGCAACGCGCGTCTCCCGCGCGCGGTCCTCGTGCACACCGGGCAGCACTACGACGCGGCGCTGAACGACCGGCTGTTCGTGGACCTGCAGCTGCCGCGGCCCGACCTGAACCTCGAGGTCGGCTCGGGGAGCCACGCGACGCAGACCGCGGAGGTCATGCGACGCTTCGAGCCGGTGCTCGATCGCTACGACCCGTGCGCAGTCGTCGTGGTGGGCGACGTGAACTCGACGCTCGCGTGCAGCCTGGTCGCGGTGAAGAAGGCCGTGCCCGTGGTCCACGTCGAGGCGGGTCTGCGCAGCTTCGACCGCTCGATGCCCGAGGAGGTGAATCGCCTCCTCACCGATCAGATCTCGGACCTTCTCTACACGACCGAGCGCTCGGCCGCGGCCAATCTCGCCCGCGAGGGGATCCCGGCCGAGCGGATCGCATTCGTCGGCAACGTGATGATCGACTCGCTGCGCACCAACCTGCCGCGCGCGGTCCCGCCGGCGGAGACCCTGCGCCGGGCGGGGAAGGAAGACTTCCTCCGCCTGCTAGGGGGAGGGCAGGCTGGGGGTTTCAGGTACGGCGTCGTCACCCTCCACCGGCCCTCGAACGTCGACCGCCCCGAAGCGCTGCTCGAGTCGCTCGAGCTCCTGCGGGCGGTGAGCGACAGGCTGCCGCTCGTTTGCCCGCTTCACCCGCGCACGCGGCAGAACGTCGAACGCTTCGGCATGGAATCGCTGCTGACCACGCCGCGGATCGCGGATCTCCCGCCGCAAGGCTATCTCGAGATGCTCGGGCTGATGGCGACCGCTGCGGTGGTGCTCACGGATTCCGGCGGCGTCCAGGAGGAGACGACGGCGCTCGGCGTCCCGTGCCTCACCATGCGCGACAACACCGAGCGTCCCATCACCGTCGAGGAAGGCACGAACGTCATCGTCGGCCGCGATCGCGCGCTCGCACTGCGCCTCCTCGACGAGATCGTCGCGGGCGGCGGCAAGCGGGGGCGCTCGCCGGAGCTCTGGGACGGACACGCTTCGGAGCGCATCGCCAACCATCTCGCCGGCTGGCTCGCGCGCCGGCAGGTGCCGGTCGGGGCATGAGCCATGAACGCATCGGTCGACGTTCGCCGGCTGCAGGTCAACGCGCTCACCGTCGACGTCGAGGACTATTTCCAGGTCTGGGCGCTCTCGCCCTACATTCCCCGCTCGAAGTGGGATGAGACGCCGGCCCGGGTCGAGCGCAACGTCGACCTCATCCTCCAGCTTCTCGACGAGACCGGCGCGCGCGGCACGTTCTTCACCCTCGGCTGGGTTGCCGAGCGGTTCCCGGAGCTGGTGCGGCGCATCGCCGCCGCGGGCCACGAGGTCGCCAGCCACGGGTACTCGCACAGCAAGGCGACCGAGCTGACTCGTGCGGCGTTCCTCGCCGACATCCTGCTCGCGAAGACCATCCTGGAGGACATCACCGACGCCGAGGTCAAGGGCTATCGCGCGCCGAGCTTCTCCATCGGCCCGGCAAACGAGTGGGCGTTCGACTGCATCGCGACCGCGGGCTATCGCTACAGCTCCAGCGTCTACCCGATCCGGCACGATCACTATGGCGTTCCCGATGCCCCGCGCTTCGCGTACCGCTCGCGCGAGGGTCTGCTCGAGCTGCCGATCACGACCACGCGCCTCTTCGATCGCAACTGGCCGGCGGGCGGGGGTGGCTATTTCCGGCTGATGCCCTACCCGGTGTCGCGCTGGCTCATTCAGAGGGTCAACGACGTCGACGAGCGACCGGCGATCTTCTACTTCCACCCGTGGGAGCTCGACCCGGGTCAGCCGCGCGTCGCCGGCATCGATGCCAAGACCCGCTTCCGCCACTACCTGAACCTCCACCAGACGGAGCACCGGCTGCGCCGGCTGCTGGCCGACTTTCGCTGGGATCGCGTCGACCGCGTGTTTCTCGGGGGGCGATAGGCGATGAAGTTCAGCCCCGCCGAGCTCCCGACCACGCGCACGAGCGCGGGCATCGACGTGCGTCTCGCGACGGATGGCGATGTCGGGCGGTGGGAGGCATTCGTCGACCGCTGTCCGGAGGCGACGTTCTTCCACCGCGCGGGCTGGAAGGAGGTCATCGAGACCGTCTTTCGCCATCGCACGTTCTGCCTTCTCGCGGAGCGCGACGCGGGGATCGTCGGCGTGCTGCCGCTGGCGGAGACCAGGAGCCTCCTCTTCGGGCACGCGCTCGTCTCGCTGCCCTTCTGCGTCTACGGCGGCGTCGCGGCGACCGACCCCGCTGCCGTGCCGGCGCTCCATGCCGCCGCGCGCGCGCTCGCCGCGCGGCTGGGCGTGGACCATCTCGAGCTCAGGAACAGGGTTGCACGCGAGCCCGCCTGGCCGCGGCAGGACCTCTACGTCACGTTCCGGAAGGAGATCCTTCCCGGCGCGGAGCAGAACATGCTCGCCATCCCGCGCAAGCAGCGGGCGATGGTGCGCAAGGGGATCAAACACGGGCTGCGCAGCGAGATCGACCCGTCGGTCGACCGCTTCTTCCGGCTCTACGCCGACAATCAGCACCGGCACGGAACGCCGCCGCTTTCGAAGCGCTACTTCGAGACGCTGCAGCGGGTCTTCGGTCGCGACACCCAAGTGCTCACCGTGCTCGATCCGGCCGGCGCACCCGTCTCGAGCGTGTTCACGCTTTACTTCCGCGACGAGGTGCTTCCCTACTACGCCGGCGACGCGGCCGACGCCCGCGACCTCGCGGCGAACGACTTCAAGTACTGGGAGCTGATGCGGCGAGCGGGCGAGCGCGGCTGCCGCGTCTTCGACTACGGCCGGAGCAAGCGCGGCACGGGCTCGTTCGACTTCAAGAAGAACTGGGGCTTCGAGCCGGAGCCGCTCCACTACGAATATGCGCTGCTGCGGGGCGAGCGGATTCCCGAGAACAATCCGCTCAACCCGAAGTACCGCGCCTTCATCGCGCTGTGGCGGCGGCTGCCGGTGCCGGTCGCGAACCGGCTCGGCCCGCTGCTCGTCCGCAATCTGGGATGAGCGGAGACCGCGCCATGGTCCTGCTCTCGCAGTTCGGCAGGTTCCTCCTCGTCGGCGGGTTCAGCACCGCGCTGCAGTACCTGATCCTCTTCGCGCTGGTGCGGGCGGCCGGCGTCGACCCGGTCGTCGCGTCCAGCATCGGCTACGCGCTGTCGGCCCTGGCCAACTACGATCTCAACTACCGGCTGACGTTCCGCAGCCGCCAGCCGTACCTCGGCGGCATGGGCCGCTATGCTGTCGTCATGACGACCGGCCTGCTGCTGAATGGCGCGATCATGGCCGTCGGGACCAAGCTCCTCGGGCTCCACTATCTCGTCGCCCAGGTCGCGGCGACGATCGCGGTGCTGTTCTGGAACTTCTTCGCCCACCGGCGCTGGACGTACTGAGCGACGCCGCCATGCAGCTCGCCATCGTCGTCCCCTGTTACAACGAGCAGGAGGTGCTGCCCGAGACCGCCCGCCGCCTGCTCGGCGTGCTCGACCGGCTGGCCGCGGACGGGCTCGCGGGCCCCGAGAGCCGCATCTACTTCGTGGACGACGGAAGCCGCGACCGCACCTGGGGCCTCATCGAGGAGCTGGCGCGCGCCGACCCGCGGATCGGCGGCATCAAGCTGTCGCGGAACCGCGGGCACCAGAACGCGCTCGTCGCGGGGCTTCTCACCGTGGAGGGCGATGCGATCGTCAGCATCGACGCCGATCTCCAGGACGACGTGGAGGTGATCCGGGAGATGGTCGAGCGGTATCACGCGGGCTGCGACGTCGTCTACGGCGTCCGGCCCGACCGCAGCGTCGACGGCCTCATGCGCTTCCCGGCGAAGCTCCACTATCGGTTGCTCCACCTGATGGGCGCGGAGGTCGTGCTCGATCACGCCGACTTCCGCCTGATGAGCCGGCGGGCGATCGAGGCGCTGCGCGAGTACCGCGAGGTCAACCTCTATCTCCGGGGCATCGTCCCGATGCTCGGTTTCAAGACCGCGACCGTGGCGTACAAGCGCGCCGCGCGGTTCGCGGGCGAGTCGAAATACCCGTTGCGGAAGCTGGCGTCGCTCGCCTTCCAGGGCGTGACGTCGTTCTCTGCGACGCCGCTCCGGCTGATCACCGCTCTCGGGCTCCTCGTCTGCGCCGGCAGTTTCGCGCTGGTCATCTGGGCCCTCACGATCAGGCTCTTCACCGACCAGATCGTCCCCGGCTGGGCATCCACGGTGGTCCCGATCTACTTCCTCGGCGGCGTGCAGCTCCTCTGCATCGGCGTGATCGGCGAGTACCTCGCGAAGATCTATCTCGAGGTGAAGGGCCGGCCGCGGTTCGTCATCGAGCGCGTCGTCGGCGACCGGGCGCCGCGCCGCGAGGAGGAAGACCCGGAAGCGAACCCGGTGCTCGCGGGCAGCGGCCGCGAGCGCCAGCGGGCGGATCTCCTGGGCGCGCGGAAATGAAGACCGAGACGTACTTCGCGCCCGACGACACGCAGGTCGCGCACCGCGCGGGCTTCGCGCTGGGAATTGCGGTCGCGGCGGCGATCGGGGCGATCCTCGCCCTCTACGGGCAGTCCGCCTGGTCGATGGTCGAGGTGTGGCGCCGCTCCGACACCTTTGCCCACGGCTTCCTCGTCGTCCCGCTGGCGCTCTGGCTCGTCTGGCGCAAACGCCACCTGATCCCCTGGTCCGAGGCCCGGCCGTTCTGGCCGGCGCTGGGGGCGCTCGCGGTCGCCGGCTTCGCCTGGCTGCTCGCCGACCTCGCGAGCGTGGTGGGCGCCGGCCAGTTCGCGCTCGTGCTCATGATCCAGGCGGCGGTGGTGACGCTGCTCGGGCTTCGGGTTGCCGGCCAACTGGCCTTCCCGCTCGCGTTCCTCCTGTTCGCCGTCCCGATCGGCGAGTTTCTGCAGCCCTGGCTGATCGAGCGGACCGCCGATTTCACCGTCGCGGCGCTGCAGCTGACCGGCGTGCCGGTCTATCGCGAGGGGAACAGCTTCATGATCCCCACCGGCAGCTGGTCGGTCGTGGAAGCGTGCAGCGGCGTCCGCTATCTGATCGCCTCCCTGGTGGTCGGGACGATCTACGCCTACGTCCAGTACACGAGCACGAAGCGCCGGCTGGCCTTCATCGCCGCGTCGATCGCGGTCCCGATCGTCGCGAACTGGCTGCGGGCCTACATGATCGTGATGCTCGGCCATCTGAGCGGCAACCGGATCGCGGTCGGCGTCGACCACCTCGTCTACGGCTGGGTCTTCTTCGGCCTCGTGATGCTGCTGCTGTTCTGGGTCGGTTCGTTCTGGAGGGAGGACAAGCCCCGACCGGCGCCGAAGCGGAGCCTGACTCTCCCTGCGATCACTCCGGGCGGCGCTCACCGCCGCGCCACCGCTGCCCTCGTCGTGGCGGTCGCCGCAGTCGTGGCCACGGCGGGCGTCTGGCGCCTCGCCGACGCCGCGATCGAGTCCCGGATCTCCACCATGGTGCCGGTTCTCGCTCCGATCGCATCGGGCGGAGGCTGGGTGTCCGCGGCGCAGCCGCCATCCCGCTGGGTCCCCGGTTTCGTCGCGCCCTCCGCCGAGCTCCGGCAGGCCTTCACGAAGGACGGCCGGACGGTCGGGCTCTACATCGCCTACTACCGCAGACAGGCGCAGGGCCGGGAGCTCGTCGCGTGGCAGAACCAGATCGGCGGGTCCCCCGACCGGGCCTGGCGGAAGATCGGCGAGGCTCCGGCCGTGCTGCCGTGGGACGGCGCGCCGCTCGACGTCCGGGGCACGAGCCTCCGTGGCGTCAACGACGAGGTCGCCGTACGCCACTGGTACTGGGTCGCGGACCGCTGGACGGCGAGCGACCACCTCGCGAAGGTGTATCTCGCGCTCTCGCAGCTCGCCGGTCGCGGCGACGACTCCGCCGCGGTCGTCCTGTACACCTCGGCGGCCGGCGGCGTCGCGGCCGCCGACGAAGCGCTCCGCAGCTTCGCGTCCGCGATGTCCGCGCCCATCCGACGCACGTTGGAAGGGGCGCGAGCGCGGTGAGCCCGACGACGTCACCGGGGAACGGACGCCCGCTGATCCTCCACGTCGTCTACCGCTTCGCGGTCGGCGGGCTGGAGAACGGCGTCGTCAACCTGATCAACCGCATGCCGGAGAACCTGGCCCGGCACGGCGTCGTCGCGCTGGACGCGATCGCGGACGATTTTCGCGCCCGGGTGCGCCGCGACGACGTCATCTACGTCGCTCTCGCCAAGCCGCCCGGCCACGCGTTCCGGCTCTATCCGCGGCTCCATGCGCTGTTTCGCGAGCTGCGGCCGGAGATCGTGCACACGCGGAATCTCGCCGCGCTCGAGGCGGCCGTTCCCGCCTGGGCTGCGGGCGTCCCCGTGCGGATCCACGGCGAGCACGGCTGGGACACCGCCGACCTGTCGGGCAATAGCCGCAAGCACCAGTTGATCCGGCGCGCGTACCGGCCGTTCGTGCACCGCTACGTCGCGCTCTCCAGGCACCTCGCCGACTACCTCCAGGGCCGGGTCGGCGTTCCGGCGGAGCGCATCGCGCACATCTGCAACGGCGTGGACACGGCCCGGTTCCATCCCGCGCCGCACGGCCGGCTGCCGATCGACGGCTCGCCGTTCAACGCCCCGGACCTCTTCGTGGTCGGGACGGTGGGCCGCATGCAGCCGGTGAAGGGCCTCGCCCATCTCGCGCACGCCTTCCTGAGGGCGCGGGCGCTCTCCCCGGAGGCCGCGCGAGGGCTTCGTCTCGTGCTCGTCGGCGACGGCGCCGAGCGGCAGGCGGTCGAGTCGATCCTCGCGGCCGCCGGCGCGCGCTCGCTCGCCTGGCTGCCGGGCGAGCGCGCCGACATCCCCGAAGTCATGCGCGGGCTGGACTGCTTCGTTCTGCCCTCGCTTGCCGAAGGCATCTCGAACACGATCCTCGAGGCGATGGCCTCCGGGCTGCCCGTCGTGGCGACGCGCGTCGGCGGGAACCCGGAGCTCGTCGAGGACGGATCGACCGGCCGCCTCGTCCCCGCCGCGGACGGCGAAGCGCTCGCCCGTGCCATCCTCGGCTATCTCGACGATCGGACCAGCGTTGCGCGGCACGGCGCCGCCGGCCGCCAGCTCGCCGAGCGCCGCTTCAGCCTGGAGCGGATGGTGGCCGACTATTCGCAGCTGTACGAGCGGATGCTCGCGCGGGTGCGCGTGGCCCCCGAGCGGCTCGTGGCCTGAACGGAGTCGAGCTCCCATGTGCGGCATCGTCGGCGTCCTCGATACCCGCGGCAGGCGGGAGATCGACCGCGCGCTCGTCGGCCGGATGAACGAGTCGCAGCGTCACCGCGGGCCGGACGAGGAGGGCGTGCACTTCGAGCCCGGCCTCGGCCTCGGCCACAAGCGGCTCTCGATCATCGACCTCGCGACCGGCCAGCAGCCGCTCTACAACGAGGACCACAGCGTCGTCGTCGTCTTCAACGGCGAGATCTACAACTTCCAGGATCTGATCCCCGAGCTCGCCGCGGCCGGCCACCATTTCCGGACGAAGAGCGACACCGAGGTCATCGTCCACGCCTGGGAGCAGTGGGGCGAGGCGTGCGTCGAGCGGTTCCGCGGCATGTTCGCCTTCGCGCTCTGGGACCGCAACCGGGAGACGCTGTTTCTCGCGCGTGATCGCCTCGGCGTGAAGCCGTTGTTCTACGCGTTGCTGCCGTCCGGCGAGTTCCTGCTCGGATCGGAGCTCAAGGCGTTGCTCGCGCACCCCGGCGTGACGAGAACCATCGACCCGTATGCGGTGGAAGAGTACTGCGCCCTCGGTTACGTCCCCGAGCCCCGCACGATCTTCGCCGGCGTACGGAAGCTCCCCCCCGCGCACACGCTGGCGGTCCGCCGCGGCACCGCGCTCCCCGCGCCGCGCGAGTACTGGGACGTGCGTTTCAGCGTGGATTCGCGGCTCGACGAGGGGGCGGCGTGCGAGGAGCTCGTGTCGCGGCTGAGAGAATCGGTCCGGCTGCGGCTGATCTCCGAGGTCCCGCTCGGCGCCTTCCTCTCGGGCGGCGTCGACTCGAGCGCGGTCGTGGCGATGATGGCCGGCGTCTCCAGGGAGCCCGTCAACACCTGCTCGATCGCGTTCAGCGACCCGGCGTTCGACGAGTCGAAGCACGCGCAGGCCGTCGCCGACCGCTACCGGACCCGGCATCGCGTCGAGCGCGTCGAGAGCGACGACTTCGGCCTGATCGACACCCTCGCGCGCCTCTACGACGAGCCCTACGCCGACAGCTCGGCGATCCCCACGTATCGCGTCTGTCAGCTGGCCAGGAAGCACGTGACGGTCGCGCTCTCCGGCGACGGCGGCGACGAGAGCTTCGCCGGTTACCGGCGCTATCGCCTCCATCTCTTCGAGGAGCGGATGCGGGCCGCGCTCCCGCTGGCGCTCCGGCGCCCGGTGTTCGGGATGCTCGGCCGCGTCTATCCGAAGGCCGATTGGGCGCCGCGCGTCTTGCGGGCGAAGTCGACCTTCCAGGCCCTGGCGCGCGACGCGGTGGAAGCCTACTTCCACGGCGTGTCGATCCTGCGCGACGACATGCGCCGCCAGCTATTCTCGAGCGCCTTCCGGGCGCAGCTCGGCGGATACAGCGCCGCCGAGGTCTTCCACCGCCACGCGGCTCGCGCCGGCACGGACGACCCCCTCGCGCTCGTGCAGTACCTCGACCTGAAGACCTACCTCGTCGGCGACATCAACACCAAGGTCGATCGCGCGAGCATGGCGCACTCGCTGGAGGTCCGCGAGCCGCTGATGGACCACCCGCTCGTCGAATGGCTGGCGAGCCTGCCCTCGTCCCTGAAGGTGCGTGGCCAGGAAGGGAAGGTCCTGCTCAAGAAGGCGATGGAACCGTTCCTGCCGGACGAGGTCATGTACCGGCCGAAGATGGGGTTCGCCGTGCCCCTCGCGCGCTGGTTCCGCGGCCCCCTGCGGGAGCGCGTGCGGGAGAGCCTGCTCGGCGAGCGGCTCGCCGACACGGGCTTCTTCAATCCCGGTTACCTGAAGCGCCTCGTCGACGAGCACGACTCCGGGCTGCGCGACTACAGCGCTTCGATCTGGACGATGCTGATGTTCGACGGCTTCCTCCGCAACGTGCTCGACGGCGCGGAACCGCAGGCGTTGCGCCGGATCGCCTGATCGCTCGCCGTGCGCATCCTCCACGTCCTCGATCATTCGCTCCCGCTCCACAGCGGATATGCGTTCCGCACCGCCGCGATCCTGCGCGAGCAGAAGGCGCTCGGCTGGCAGACGCTCCAGCTCACGACGCCGCGCCACGGCGACGGCGAAGCCGAAATGGAGGAGGCGGACGGATGGCAGTTCCATCGCACACCCCTCCGCCGCAGCGCGTGGTCCCGCATCGCGCCCGTCGGATATCTCCGCGAGATGGCCGCGACGGCGCGCCGGATCGATCGGCTCGCCGACGCCTTCCGGCCGGACGTGCTGCACGCCCACTCGCCGGTCCTCAACGCGCTGCCTGCGCTCTGGGTCGCCCGGCGACGCGGACTTCCCGTCGTGTATGAAGTCCGCGCGCTCTGGGAAGACGCGGCGGTCGATCACGGAACGACCCGCGCGGGCAGTGCGCGCTACGCCGCGTCGCGAGCGTTGGAGACCTTCGCACTGCGGCGTGCCGATCGCGTCACGACGATCTGCGAAGGTCTGCGCAGCGAGATCGCGGCGCGCGGCATTTCCCAGGGCCGGATCACCGTCATCCCGAACGCGGTCGATACCACCCTGTTTCGCCACGCCTCGGAGCCCGATCCGGCGCTGGCGCGGACGCTCGGCCTGGCGGGGAAGACGGTGGTCGGTTTCGCGGGCTCGTTCTACGGTTACGAAGGCCTCGACCTCCTGATCGACGCCCTCGCAGTGCTGGCGCCGCGCCATCCCGATCTGCGCGTACTGCTCGTCGGCGGCGGGCCGCAAGAGGCCGCGCTCCGCGAGCAGGTGCACCGGCTGTCCTTGGGTGACCGGGTGGTGTTCGCCGGGCGTGTCCCGCACGCGCAGGTGCGGCGCTACTACGATCTGATCGATGTGCTCGCCTATCCGCGTCACCGAATGCGGCTCACGGAGCTCGTCACGCCGCTGAAGCCGCTCGAGGCGATGGCTCAAGGACGGATGCTCGTCGCGTCCGACGTAGGCGGGCATCGCGAGCTGGTCCGGAGCGGCGAGACCGGCTTCCTCTTTCCCGCCGGCGACGCGCGCGCGCTGGCGACGACGATCGAATCGGT
This sequence comes from Burkholderiales bacterium, assembly GCA_050741515.1. Classification (GTDB taxonomy): domain Bacteria; phylum Pseudomonadota; class Gammaproteobacteria; order Burkholderiales; family SG8-39; genus DATEDA01. The sequence continues at coordinate 3,718 of JBOIFD010000307.1, read as the reverse complement.
GCTCGCGCGCCGGGCGGACTGGCCGCGTCTGCGCGACCAGGCGCGCCGCTTCGTGGAGTCGGAGCGGACCTGGGCCCGCAGCGCGGCGCGCTACGCGGACGTCTACGAGAGCCTCGCTCCGGCGGGGCGAGTCGCGGTGCAGACCTGAACGGACCACCTCGGGAAATGTGCGGCATCTACGGCATCCTCAGGCTCGACGGCGCACCCGTGCCCGCGGAGGCGCTCGCGCCCATGGCCCGCCTCACCGAGCACCGCGGCCCGGATGACGAAGGCGTTCACGCCGACGGGCCGTGCGCCATCGGCATGCGGCGCCTCTCGATCATCGACCTCGCCGGCGGCCGCCAGCCGCTCTCGAACGCGGACCGGACGCTGTGGCTCGTCGCGAACGGCGAGATCTACAACTTCCGCGAGCTGCGGCGCGATCTCGAAGCCCGCGGCCACCGCTTCCAGACCGGCTCCGACTGCGAGACCATCCTCCATCTCTACGCCGAGCACGGCGACGATTGCGTACGGCACCTCAACGGCATGTTCGCGTTCGCGCTCTGGGACGCGCGTCGCCGACGGCTGCTGATCGGGCGCGACCGGCTGGGGATCAAACCGCTCTACGTCCACAGCGACGGCCGGCGCCTCGTTTTTGCCAGCGAGGCGAAGGCGATCCTCGCGCTGCCCGGCGTGCGCCGCGACGTCGATCTCCCGGCGCTCGACTCGTACGTTAGCCTCGGGTACGTCCCCGCGCCGCAGTCGATCTTCCGCGGCATCGAGAAGCTCCCGCCCGCCACGCTGCTGGTCGCCGAAGGGGGCAAGCTTTCGCGCACCCGTTATTGGCGCATCCCGGAGTCGGTGCAGCGTGAACCGGGTGCTGCGGAATGGACGGAGCGGTTGCGCGCGCGGCTCGCCGAGTCCGTCCGCATGCAGATGGTGAGCGACGTCCCGATCGGCGCGTTCCTGTCGGGCGGCATCGACTCGAGCGCCGTGGTCGCCTACATGGCGGCGGCGAGCGATCGCCCGATCAAGACCTACGCCATCGGTTTCTCCGGAGGCGAGGCGGAGGCGTTCTACAACGAGCTCCCGTACGCGAAGCGCGTCGCCGGACTGTTCAAGACCGAGCACCACGAGATCCTCGTGCGTCCGGACGTCGTGGGGCTCCTGCCGCGCCTCGCGTGGCACATGGACGAGCCGGTGGCCGACACCGCGTTCATCACGACCTACCTCGTCTCCGAATTCGCGCGCCGGGAGGTCACGGTGATCCTCTCGGGCGTCGGCGGCGACGAGCTGTTCGGCGGCTACCGACGCTATCTCGGCAACCACTACCGCGCCTACCTCGATCGCCTGCCGGTCTGGATGCGCCGCGCCGCGGCGGGGCTGGGCGAGCGGCTGCCGAGCGACCGCCACTCGGCGATGCTGAACCTCCTGCGGCTCGCGAAAGGCTTTCTCTCCGCCGCGGACCTGCCGTTCGAGGAGCGCTACCGCGCCTTCGTGCAGGTCTTCCCGCGCGCCGCTGCGGACCGGCTCCTGACCGTGAACGGCTACGACCGGCGCGACGCGCTCGGCGAGGCATTCCACAAGGCCACGAGCGACGACGCGCTTAACCGCATGTTCGCCGTAGACGCCGAGACGCAGCTTCCGGACGATCTCCTCCTCCTCACCGACAAGATGAGCATGGCGGTGTCGCTCGAGTGCCGTGTCCCGCTGCTCGACCACGAGCTGGTCGAGCTCGCTGCGCGCATCCCCGAGGACGTCAAGATTCGTGGGGGCGAGCTCAAGCACGCGATGAAGGCGGCCTTGAGCGACGTGCTGCCACGGGACATCCTCGAGCGCAAGAAGCGCGGCTTCGGCGCACCGATGGGCGCGTGGCTCAAGGGTGAGCTCGCGCCCGTGCTGCGCGCGCTGCTTTCCCCGCGGACCGTGGCATCGCGCGGCTTCTTCCGCCACGAGGAGATCGACACGCTGATCCGGGCCCACGCGGCGAACCGGATCGACGGCACGGATCGGCTGCTCGCGTTGCTCAACCTCGAGGTCTGGTGCCGGATCTTCCTTGACGGCCGGACGCCTGGCGACGTGGCAGCGGAGCTGAAGTCCCTCGCCGTACCCGCCCGGGCGGAGGCGACGGCGTGAAGATCCTCTACGTCTGCCATCGCTTCCCGTTCCCGCCCAGGCGCGGCGGCAAGATCCGCCCGTTCAACATGATCCGGCACCTCGCCGAGGATCACGAGGTCACGGTGGCCTCGATCGCCCGGTCGGATCACGAGGCCGAAGAAGGGCGCGGCATCGCACCCCACTGCGCGCGCTTCGAGATGGTGGTGGTGCGGGAACCCGTCCAGGTCGGCCGGATGCTCGTGCGCCTGCCGACCCCGGTGCCATCGTCGTTCGGGTACTTCTACTCGCGCCGGCTCGCACGCCGCATCCGCGATCTTCTCGCCAACGAGCACTTCGACCTGATCTTCGTTCACTGCTCCTCGGTTGCGCAGTACGTCGCGCACTTCGACGGCGCGCCGAAGATCCTCGACTTCGGGGACATGGACTCGCAGAAGTGGCTGGAGTACGCGCGCTACCAGCCGTTCCCGCTGTCGGCCGGCTACCGGCTCGAGGGCCGCAAGCTCGAGCGCGAGGAGAAGCGTCTCGCCCGGCGCTTCGATCTCTGCACCGCCACGACGCGCGCCGAGTGGGAGACCCTCGAAGGCTACGAGACCGGCGTCGCGACCGACTGGTTCCCGAACGGCGTCGACGCGAGCTACTTCGCGCCGTCCGCCGAGCCCTACGACCCCGACACGATCTGCTTCGTCGGGCGCATGGACTACTACCCCAACCAGGAGTGCATGTTCGACTTCTGCGCCCGGACGCTTCCGGCGCTGCGCGTCCGGCGGCCGAACCTGAAGCTCCTCGTCGTCGGCGCCGACCCCTCGCCAGCAGTGCGCAAGCTCGCCGAGCTGCCGGGCGTGACGATCACCGGTTCGGTGCCCGATGTGCGCCCGTACCTGCAGCGCTCCGCGCTCATGGTGGCGCCGCTCAACATCGCGCGCGGCACCCAGAACAAGATCCTGGAGGCGATGGCTTCCGGTGTTCCGGTCGTCACGAGCCCGGTCGCGGCCGGCGGCGTCGACGCGCTCGAGTGGGAGCATTTCCTGGTCGCGTCCGCGCCGGGTGAGTACGCTCAGGCGGTGCTTCACGTGCTCGAGGATCCGGCGGAGCGCCGCCGGCTCGCTGCGGCGGGCAGGGCAAGGATGCTGTCGCACCACGCGTGGGGAAGCTCGATGCGGCGGCTGGACGTCATCATCGAGCGCTGCCTCGCGGCGCGCGCTTACCCGCCGCCTCCCTCCTTGCAGGCGGAGGCGAGGGTTCGCGAGCCGGCGTAGCGGAGCGGTTGCGGTGAACATCAGCATCTTCGGCCTCGGCTACGTCGGCGCGGTGTCGCTCGCCTGCCTCGCGCGCGACGGCCACCGCGTCGTCGGCGTGGACATCGACCAGGGCAAGCTCGACCAGATCGCCGCCGGCAGGACCCCGGTCGTCGAGGAAGGGATGGTCGAGCTGATGGCACAGGTCGTCGCGACCGGGCGTGTCTCCGTCACCCGCGACACGCGTGAGGCGATCCACGGTACCGATCTTTCGCTCATCTGCGTCGGCACGCCGTCGGCGCCGAACGGCAGCCAGGACCAGTCGGCGATGCTTCGTCTGGCGCAGGAGCTGGGCGCCGCGCTGCGCGAGAAACCGGCGCCGCACC
>JBOIFD010000306.1:0-6500 GCA_050741515.1 Burkholderiales bacterium | reverse complement strand
TTCGTCGCCGGCCTGGTCATGCTCATCGCGCTCGGCGGCGCGTTCATCAACTTCAAGCTGATCGCGCTGCCGATGTCGGAGATGGTGGGCGCGAGCGACTACCTCACCGCTAGCCTGCGCACGTCCGAGGTCGCCGCGCTGGTGCTGATCTTCGTCGAGGCCTCGATGGGCCTGTTCCTGCTGGAGGCGCTCGGCATCACCCACCTCTTCCCGCGCATCGCGAGCATGGATCCCCGCTTGCGCCGCCGCATGATCTGGATCTCGCTGACCCTCCTCGTCGTCCTCGCCGCGATCGAGTCCTCGCTCGCGCTGATGCGCGATCTCCTCATCGCCGACAAGCAGGCGCTGATCCGGGACCTCGCCTCGGGCTCGGTGCAGGCCGCGCAGCCGACCGACCGGTGGCTGGTGGCGATCCCCACCGCGGGCCAGATGATCCTCGGCTTCGTGCTGCCCTTCGCGCTCGCGTTCGTGGCGATCCCGCTCGAGGCGTTCGTGAACTCGGGGCGCACCGTCGTCGGCGCGTTCCTGGTGCTCCTGCTGCGCACCCTCGCGCTCGTGGCGCGGGTGCTGGCGGGCGCGTGCCGGCAGGCGGGCCGCGGGCTGGTGATGCTCTACGACATCCCGATCTCCCCGCTGGTGCTGGCGGAGAACGCGATCCGGGGAATGCGAACGAACGGCGCGCCACCGGCGCGCGCCGCCGCGCCGCGACGGACGTAAGCAGGGGGGGTCCGAGGATGCATCGCCGCACAGTCCCGCTGAACCGCCTGCTCGCGATCGGGGCGCTCGCCCTCGCCGTCCCCGCGTGCTCGACCCAGGACCACTCGCACGCGGTCTACATGCTCATCGACACCTCCGGCACGTACTCCGCCGAGGCGCGCCGGGCGCAGACGATCGTCAACTACCTGCTGGGGACGCTCCAGCCGGGGGATGCGCTCGCGGTCGCCAAGGTCGACAGCCGCAGCTTCAGCGAGAAGAACATCATCGCCAAGACCACGTTCGACCGCCGGCCGTCGGAGGCCAACAGCCAGAAGCGCGCGTTCAAGGTCGCGATCGAGAACTTCACGCAGACCGTCCGCGCAAGCACCCACACCGACATCACCGGCGGCGTTCTCCAGGCGGCCGAGTTCCTCAACGAGACCCGCGCCGGCAACAAGACGCTGCTGATCTTCTCCGACATGCAGGAGGAGCTCGAGAAGAGCACGATCCGCGACTTTCCGATCGACCTCAAGGGCATCCGGGTGGTCGCGGTCAACGTCGTCAAGCTGCGCACCGACAACGTCGATCCGCGCCGGTACCTGAGCCGCCTCGAATGGTGGGAGCGGCGCCTGCGCGCCGCCGGCGCCACCGACTGGCAAGTGATCAACGACTTCGATCACCTCGAGCGCGTCGTCGCGCTGCGCTGAGGCACCCCGCATCACCCGCGGCCGCCGGCATCCCGCCCGGCCGACCGCGATCCGTTAACGGCTAGAATCCCGCGTCCTCGGGCCGGCCCGCGCCGGCACGACGCCGGAACCGATGCCGACTCCCTACGACGCGATCGTGATCGGCGGCGGCCACAACGGGCTGGTCGCCGCGGCCTATCTCGCCCGTGCCGGAAAGCGCGTCGTCGTGCTCGAGCGCCGGGAGAGAGTCGGCGGGGCGGCCGTGAGCGAGCAGGTCTTTCCCGGCTTCACGTTCTCGGTGTTCTCGTACGTCGTGAGCCTGCTGCGGCCCGAGATCATCCGCGACCTCGACCTCCCGCGCCACGGCCTGCACATCCTGCCGCTCGAGAGCACGCTGACGCCGCTGCCGGGCGGCGACTACCTCGCGCAGTGGAACGATCACGACCAGAACCGTCGCGAGCTCGCCCGCCATTCGCCGCGCGACGCCGAGGCCTACGACGAGTTCGGGCTCCTCATGCAGCAGCTGTCGCGGGCGGTGAAGCCGCTCCTCGGGATGGTCCCGCCCGATCCGGCGTCGCTCGCGCCCCGCGACCTCGCCGGGCTCGCCCGCCTGGGCGGGTACTTCCGCGGGCTCGGCGCGGCGCGGTTCCACGCCCTGCACAAGCTGCTGACGATGAGCTCGGCCGACTACCTCGACGAGTGGTTCGAGACCGAGGCGCTCAAAGCGACGAAGTCGGCGAGCGGCATCATCGGCACGCTGCTCGGGCCGCGGTCGCCCGGCACCGCCTACGTGCTGCTGCACCACTACATGGGCGAGATCGACGGCGTGTTCCGCGCCTGGGGCTTCGCCAAGGGCGGGAACGGTTCAGTGAGTGCGGCGATCGCCGCCGCGGCGCGCGGGTTCGGCGCGGAGATTCGCACCGCGGCGCCGGTCGCGCGAGTGCTGATCGAGCACGGCCGCGCCGTCGGCGTGGTGCTCGAGAGCGGCGACGAGATCCGCGCCGGGTCGGTGGTTTCAAGCGCCGATCCGCGGCGAACGTTTTTCGGCCTGGTCGGGGAGCAGCACCTGCCCGGGGACTTCGTGGACGGGATCCGCCGGTTCAGGTTCCGCGGCGCATCGGCCAAGGTGAACCTCGCGCTCGGCGAGCTCCCGAACTTCACCTGCCTGCCGGGCACGGGCGCGCACCTGCGGGGCGCGATCTCCATCAGCCCGAGCGTCGGCTACCTCGAGCGCGCCTACGACGACGCGAAGTACGGCGAGTTCTCGCGCCGCCCGTACATGGACATCGTCATCCCGTCCATGATCGACCCCGCCATGGCGCCGCCGGGCAAGCACGTGATGTCGATCTTCGCGCAGTACGCGCCCTACCAGCTGAACGGCGGCTGGACCGACGCGCGGCGCGAGGCGTTCGGCGACGCGGTCATCGACACGCTCGCCGAGTACGCGCCGAACATCAAGTCGGCGATCCTCCACCGGCAGGTGGTCACGCCTGCGGACATCGAGCGTACCCTGGGCCTGAGCGAGGGCAACATCTTCCAGGGCGAGCTGACGCTGCAGCAGATGTTCTTCCTGCGCCCGGTGCCCGGGTGGGCCAAATACCGGACGCCGATCGACGGGCTCTACCAGTGCGGCTCGGGAACGCATCCGGGAGGCGGGGTCATGGGTGCGCCGGGCCGCAATGCGGCGCTGGCGATCCTGCGGGAGGGAGCGTGAGCCGCCGAAGCCTCGTGCTACGGTTCACCTGATGGAGGGATCGCTCGAGTTCGCCCGCCTGAACCCGTTCCAGGAGGTCATGGCCTGCTGGGAGACGGCACATCCGTATAACGCCGGCCAGGTGGTGCGCCTCGACGGGAGGGTTGACGTCCCGGCACTGCAAGCGGCCATTCAGACCGCCTGCCGGCAGGCCGGCGTCGGGACGCTCGTCCTCGATCGCCGCCGACGCCGCTACCGCTACGACCGCGCCGAATCGATCCCGCTCGAAGTCATCGTCCCCGGCGAATCTCCCGCCGATACGCTGCGCGGCGCGCTGACCGAATCCATCAACGCCGGGTTTCCGGACCGTCCGCACCACCCCATTCGCTGGTCGATGCTGGAAGACCCTGGCACCGGCTCAGCCCTTCTCATTACCGTCTGGCATCACGTTGTCGCGGACGAGATGTCCATGCGGCTGCTGCTCCGCCGCGTGCTCAATCAGTACTACGGGACTCAGCACCCCGACGACGCGCACCCCCTCGCGGCGCTGCCTCCCCCGCTCTCGCGTGCAATCGGCGCTCGCCACCACTACTTGAGCCAGGTCGCCGCCCTGGGTCGGATCATCCGGCTTCGCCTCGCCGTCCGTAAGGTCTACCGCTTCAAGGAAGCGAGAGCCCGGGGTGAGGGCACCCACATTCATCTGGCCGCGCTGCCCTCCGGCCTCGCCGGACAGCTTGTGACCCTGTGCCGCGCTCGCGGGGTGACCGTGAACGATCTCATTCTTGCCGCCCTGGGCACGGTCCTGGCGCGAGCGACGACGCAGGCGCGGGCCCATGCTTCCAAGCGCCACCTGGCGCTTGGCGCGGCGGTGAGTCTGCGGTCGGCCGCACCCGAGGCGCTCGCGGACTGCTTCGGTGTCTTCCTCGGACACTGGGTCACCCTGCTCCGTCGGCCGGATGCAGGGTTGCCCGCGCTGCTGCGCGAGATCACCGTCCAGACGCGCGCCGAGAAAAGCGCCCAACGCGCTGCCGCTTCCCAGCTCGGGTACCGCCTGCTCGGACTGATGAGCCGATGGGGCTCGATTCGGCACGACGGGCAGTGGTACGAGAAGGTGTATCGCATTTCGGGAAGCGTGAGCAACGTCAGAGCGAGCACCGAATGGTTCGGCCGTGCCGGCCGGCACGTTCGCGAGTACACCCTGGTCTCCCCGCCCGGCCCCGCGATGCCGCTGGTGGTCGCATCGGCGACGCTCGATGACCAGCTGAATCTCTGCCTGGTTGCGCGGGACGCGGCGCTGTCCGCGGCCGAAGCCGGCACCCTGCTGGACGAGCTACGTGCGGAGCTCAACGCGATCGCCGGAGAGGGCGGGCTGCCCTCGGAGTGACCTCGCCGCGCCGCGGCGGCTTACGCGCGACCGATGCCGAGCACCGCCTTGATCGTCGCCCCGCTCAGCATGTCGGCCACCGCCTCGTTGATCGCGGCGAACTCGTAGCGGCGCACCAGCCGATCGACCGGCAGCTGGCCGGCGCGGTAGAGCTCGACGAGCTTCGGCAGGAACTCCCTGACGACGCTCTCGCCCTGGATGCAGCCGCGCACGACGCGGCCCTGCTGCAGCGTGCCCATCTCCAGCGGCGCGTCGACGCCCGCGCGCGCGCTGCCGACCAGGCAGCAGACCCCGCGCGGCGCGAGCGCGTCCACCGCGGCACGCAAGGCCGTGGGCACGCCCGCAGCCTCCAGGCTGAACCTCACTCCGCGGCCTCCGGCGATGCGGCGCACCTCCGCCGCGACGTCGGTCCGGCCGGCGTTGACGACGTGCGTCGCGCCGAGCTCGCGGGCGAGCGCGAGCCGGTTGTCGAAGACGTCGACTGCGATGATCGGGCCGCAGCCGCGGAGCTTCGCGGCCATCAGCCCGGCCAGGCCGACGGTCCCCGCACCGAAGACCGCGAGCGAGTCGCCGGGTCGGGGCTGCAGGACGTTCATCACCGCGCCGGCGCCGGTGTTCACGCCGCAGGGAAAGGCGGCCAGGATGTCGAGCGGCGCATCGGGCGCAACCTTGATGACGTTGCCCTCGGTGGCCAGCGCCACGGTGGAGAAGGAGGACTGCTGGAAGAAGGAGCCGTGCACCGGGGTCTCGCCGCGGCGCAGCGCGACGGAGCCGTCCATCCGCAGACCGCAGAGCTTGATCTCCCGGCTGCGGACGCAGTACGCCTCGTAGCCCTCGCGGCAGTTCACGCACTCGCCGCACGAGGGGTTCGCCATGATCACGTGGTCTCCGGGAGCGACCGCCTTGACCGCCACGCCGACGCGCTCGACGACGCCGGTCCCCTCGTGGCCATAGACCGCCGGCCACGGCACCGGAAAGTAGCCGTCGCGGGCGTGGACGTCGGTCTGGCAGATGCCGCTCGCCACGACCCGGACCAGCACCTCGCGCGGCCCCGGGTCGGCGAGCTCCAGCTCCTCCAGCGACCAGCGGCCCGAGCGCTCGGGCATGACTGCGGCAGTGACTCTCACGGCATCCTCCCTGGCGACGGCCCGAAAGCATAGAGCACCGGCCCGCTGGTGAATATTCCCCGAGGAAACGACCCGGCGGTGAGACAAACGCCAGCGCTCCCGCCGCTCGCGGTGCTTAGACTTCGCCGCGATGAATCAGCTGGAGGAGGAATCGATGGGCATCGCGCGGCTGTTTACCGCTCACCCCGAGGCGGTGGGCGAGACCTATGGGGGCCACTTCGTCGTCGCGACCGGCTTCGGCCTGCGCATGGTGCTCGGCGGTCTCGCCTGTCTCGTGCACGCCGTGCTGCCGTTCGCGTTCGTCACCACCGCATCGCGGACGATCCGCGAGCTCCACGATCGCATGGGAAAACGCGGTCCCGCGACCTCGGTGCCGACTGGCGAGACCTCCCGAGCGTAGCCTCGCGGCGTTCTGCTCCCCGCGTGTTGCCGACCGCGGCGAGGCTCTCTATCATGGCCACCTACCCGCGCCCATTCGGGGGAGAACGCCATGACCGCGATCACACGCGAGCTCGCCGATTTCGTCGCCAGGACCTCCTACGACGCACTGCCCGCGGAAGTCCGGGAGCGCGCCAAGTGGCTCGTGACCGACATGGTCGGCATCGCCCTGCGCGCGCGCCACGAGGCCGAGTCCACGCCGGCGCTGCTGGCTGCGGTCGAGCGGCTCGGGCTCGGCCAGGGGAAGGCCTCGGTCATCGGCGATGAGCGCGGTTGCAGCCCGACCGCGGCAGCGCTCGTGAACGGGACGCTCGCCCATTCGCTCGATTTCGACGACACGCACGCTTCTGGCTCTCTGCATCCGAGCGCGCCCATCGTGCCGGCTGCGTTCGCCGCCGCGGAGCTGACGGGCGCTGACGGACAAGCGTTGATCGCCGCCATCGTCGCCGGCTACGAGGTACAGATCCGGTTGAGCT
>JBOIFD010000305.1:0-8760 GCA_050741515.1 Burkholderiales bacterium | reverse complement strand
GCCGCCGGCGGCTCGCGCCCGCGCGAGGCTCCGCCCCGCCGCACCTCGTGGGAGCCCGTCGCGTGGCTGCTCGAAAGGGCACGCGCGCATTCGCGGGACCCGCACCGCTACCTGCTCGCGCTGCGATTCGCCCTGCTCAACGTGGTGGGCTTTGCGCTCCTCGGCGCCGCTTACGTGCAGGGCCTCGTGCACAAGGTGATCGTCGCCGACCCCACGTACCTGTGCGTGCTGATCTTCCTCGTGTTCCTGGGCGGCCTCGGCATCTGCGCGCGCCGGGTGTGGCAGACGAGCCGCGAGCTCAACGGCGTGCGTGAATACGATGCCGGCAGCGGCTCGGCCCCGGTGCCCGACCTGGCGCCGCTCCTCGGGCGGACCGCCGAGAGCCGGGCGAACCTCGCCGCGGCCACCCGCCTGCGGCTCTCGCACCGCATCGCCATCGTGCGCAACATCGGCAACACCCTCGTCCTGCTCGGTCTGATCGGCACGGTGCTCGGCTTCATCGTCGCGCTCTCGGGCGTCGATCCGGCGCGCGCCGCGGACCTGGCCGCGGTCGCGCCGATGGTCTCCACCCTGGTCAGCGGGATGTCGACCGCCCTGTACACGACGCTCGTCGGCGCGATCCTGAACGTCTGGCTGATGGCCAACCATCAGCTCCTCGCGGGCGGCACCGTGAAGCTGATCGCGGCGCTGGTGGAGCGGGCGGAAGACCATGCGCGAAACCGACCTGTTTGACGACGAGAGCGGCGCGACCGTCTTCCGCGACGTCATCCTGCTGGCGCTGGCCGGCTTCGTCACGCTGGTGCTGCTGCTGCTCCCGCACCTGAACCCGCGCGCCAAGACCGACGCGGAGGTCCGCAGCCCCGGAAACGTCATCATCGAGGCCCGCTGGCCCGACGCGATCGACGCCGACGTGGACCTGTGGGTGCAGGCCCCGGACGACGTGCCGGTCGGCTACTCGAACAAGGGCGGCGCCGTGTTCAACCTGCTGCGCGACGACCTGGGTCACAGCGGGGACCTGACCGGCCTCAACTACGAGTTCTCCTTCAGCCGCGGCGTGCCCGCCGGCGAGTACACCGCCAACGTGCACCTTTACCGCAACAACGGCGCTCACCCGGTCCCGGTCGCGATCGTCGTCAGCGTGAAGGGCTCGGTCAGCGAGTCGGCCAAGCAGCTCCTGGCCGCCAAGGTGACCCTGGCGCGCGCGGGCGAGGAGCTCACCGCCGTCAGGTTCAGGCTCGACGACCAGGGGCGGCTGGTGAGCGGCAGCGTGCACGACCTTCCCAAGCCGTTGCGCTCGGCGCGCGCAGCGCCCCCGGATCAGCAACAACCCGGGCCATGAGCCAGGTCCTCTACCTGTTCGCCGTATCGCTCGGGCTGGCGACGGCGCTCGCCAGCATCTCGATCTGGTCGCCGCGGGCGCTGTGGATCAAGGTCGGCGCGCTCGCGATCGCCGCGCTCTTCCTGCCGGCCACCTACGTCAGCGTGGTCGACCTGTTGAGCCGCCCGAAGCCGGTTGCGCTGGAGTGGAAGCGGGCCGATCTCGCCGAGGCCAGGGTGATCGGCGCCGATCTGCGCGAAGGCGAAGGCATCTACCTCTGGCTGAGAACGCCCGGAGTCGAGGAACCGCGGGCCTACGTCCTGCCCTGGGACCAGAAGCTCGCCGAGCAGCTCCACGGCGCGCAACGGGAGGCGCAGGCGAGGGGAACCGCGGTGCACGCCAGGAACCTGTTCGAGGGCGATCCGGACCGCCAGCAGCCCCTGTTCTACGCGCCGCCGCAGCCGGCGCTGCCGCCCAAGGAAGCGCCGGCTCAAACGCCCTTCGTCTTCGAGTCGCAGGCGGGACGCCCCTAGGGCGGATCACCCCGATCCTTCGACCTTCCGCTTCCAGAGCTCCCACGGCCGGGCGATCGCGGCCTGGTTCGTGAGGTCGGCCTTCTCGGCCTCGTCCGGCGCGAGGTAGGTGACCGAGCCGCCCAGGGCGATCGCCTGCCGCTGCAGCGTCGCGTTGAGCATCGTGTAGAGCGCGCGATAGACGGCGTGCGGCACGCTCGGAGCGGCGGCCACGAATCCGTGGCCCCGCATCAGGGCGACGTCGCTCTTCCCGAGCGACTCGGCGAGCGCGCGCCCCTGGTCGTTGTTCCGCACCAGCATGTCGGTGGCGCCGAAGCGGCTGCGGATGTCGAACACCGGCGCGCCGCGCACGAGGAACGAGCTCATGTGGTAGATCGGGCGCAACCCGACCGACGACGCCGCGAACGGAATCACCGGCGGCGCATGGCTGTGCACGATGGCCGTCACGTCGGGCCGCGCCCGGTAGACCTCGCCGTGGATGAAGCGCTCCAGATACGGCTGCCGCGCGTCCCCGCCGACGGCCTTCGAGTCGAGGTCGAACGCCATGATGTCCTCGGGCGACACGAGCTCCGGCGCGAGCGAGCGGGAGATGAGGTAGCGGCCCGGATCCGTGGGATGGCGGGCGCTCACGTGGCCGAAGCCGTCGAGCACCCCGTGCTGGGCGAGGACGCGGTTCGCGACCACCAGGTCCTGCACCAGCTGGTCGAGCGTTGGCGCTCCGGCTTGCCCGTGCATCGCTGAAATCCCCCGCTTCACTTCGTTCCGCGGCCCCTTTGACAAGGGGCTTCTAACGCACGGCGTGCGCCCCGCTCGGCAGATGCGCCTCGAGCAGCGCGAGCAGCGCCGCCGGCTCCACGGGTTTCCGGATCAGCGCCCGGACCCCGGCCGCGTGCGCCTGCGCCTCGGTGAGATCATCCGCGTAACCGGTGTACAGGATCACCGGCACCGTCGGCCGGATCTCGAGCAGCTCGCGCGCGAGCTGCAGCCCGGTGACGCGGGGCATCGTCTGGTCGGTGACCACGAGGTCGTACCGCTCCGGCGTGCGCGCGAACGCTTCCCTCGCCTCCATCCCGTTCGGCTTCGCCGTGACCGCGAGGCCCCAGCTCTCGAGGAGCTCCTTCATGAACTCGCTCACCATGGCCTCGTCGTCCACCACCAGCACGTGGCCGGCGAGCGCCACCCGGGGCGCGGCGGCGACCGCGCGGGCTTTCCGCGCCGGGCGGGCCGCGCCCTCCTCCGCCGGCAGCGTCGGGAACAGCACGCGGAACGACGCACCGCGCCCGGGCTGGCTCGCGACGACGATGTGGCCCCCGTGCTCGTGGACGATGCCGTGCACCGTCGCGAGCCCCATGCCGCTGCCCTTCCCCACCTCCTTGGTGCTGAAGAACGGCTCGAACATGCGGTCCATCGCCTCCGGCACGATGCCGGGCCCGGTGTCACGCACCTCGAGCTCCACGAAGTCGCCGGCGATGCGCTTGCGGCAGCTCGCGCACAGCGCGCCGTCCACGGCGATCCGCCGCACGCCCACCGTCACCGCGCCGTGCCCGTCGGTGGCGTCGCGGGCGTTGATGCCGAGATTGAGCAGCACCTGATCGGCCTGCACCGGGTCGAGCATCACCTGCGGCGCCGCGTCGTCGAGCTCGGTCACGAGCTCGAGGGTCGCCGGCATCGTCGAGCGCAGGAGCTTCACCGCTTCCTTGACGAGCGGCCCGAGGGCCACCGGACGGCGCTCGCCGCGCTGGCCGCGGCTGAAGGTCAGCATCTGCTGGATCAGGTCGCGCGCGCGCTCGCAGGAAAGGTGCGCCTGGTTGAGGTACTTGGCGAGCTTCGCGTCGCCGTGTGCCCCCTCCCGCTCGGCGGCGAGCACGAGGTAGCCCATGACGCTCGTCAGGATGTTGTTGAAGTCGTGCGCGATCCCGCCGGTGAGATGGCCGATCGCCTCCATCTTCTGCGCCTGGCGGAGCTGCGCCTCGAGCTGCGTGCGCTCGACCTCGGCGCGCCGCGCCGCCGTGATGTCGCGCGCCATGCCGAGGGCGTGCGGCTTGCCGCGATAATGGATCGGCACGGCGCGCATCTCGACGTCGATCAGTGAGCCGTCCTTGCGGAACCCCTGCACCTCGAATTGCACCGACTCGCCGGCGATCACGCGCCGGTGCATCTCCTTCGCCAGGGCGCTCATCTCCGGTCGCGCGAAGATCCAGCGGGCATCGTTCACCACCTCCTCGCGGGTGTAGCCGCTCATCGCCAGAAAAGCCGGGTTGACGTCCACCACGCGCGCCTCGGCGTCGCGCAGCACCAGCGCGTCGCTCGTGGCGTTGAAGATCGAGCGGTACTGCTCCTCGCTGGCGCGCAGCGCCCGGTCGGCGAGCTTGCGCGCGGTGATGTCGCGCCCGATGTAGAGCACGTGCGGCTTGCCCTGGTGCCGGATCGGCACGCCGTGGACCTCGACGTCGAAGCGCGACCCGTCCTTGCGCACACCCTCGGTCTCGAAGTGAAACGCCTCCCCGGCGAGCCCCTTGGCGTGCAGCGTTCTCACGTACTGCTCGATATCGGGCGGGTTCGCCACGACGCGCGGCTCCCCGAGCACCGCGTCGCGCGCGTAGCCGCTCATCGCCTCGTACGCCGGGTTCACGTCGACGATGCGGAAGTCGGCGTCCCGCAGCACCAGCGCGTCGGCGGTCGCGTTGAAGATGGCGCGGTACTGCTCGCTGCTCGACCGCAGCGCCTCCTCCGCGCGCTTGCGCGCGGTGATGTCGCGGGCGATGACGAACACGTGCGGCTGGCCGCGGTACCGCAGCGGCACGCCGCGGACCTCGAGCGCGAAGCGCGTGCCATCCTTGCGCACCCCCTCGGTCTCGTAGCGGGTCGCCTCGCCGCCGAGCTCCCGGCCGAACAGCTCGCGCGCCGCCTCGCGGTGCTCGGGTGGCGTGAAGAGCATGCAGTCGGAGCCGAGCGCCTCCTCGCGGGTGAACCCCGTCATCGCGAGCAGCGCAGGGTTCACGTCCACGACCCGGAAATCGGCGTCGCGCAAGCTGAGGCCGTCGGCGCTGGCGTTGAAGATGGCGCGGTGTTGCTCTTCGCTGGCGCGCAAGGCCTGCTCGGCGCGCTTGCGCTCGGTGATGTCGCGCGCGATCGTCAGGACGTGCGGCTCGCCACGGTGGCGAATCGGGATCGTGTGCACCTCTACATGGAACCGCTCGCCGTTCTTGCGCACCGCCTCCAGCTCGGCGTGGCACGGTTCGCCGGCGAGCGTGCGCCGGATCAGGGCGTGCCGGCGCTCCGCGTACTCGGGCGGCTGGTGCGCGGGATAGGCGCCGGCCAGCACCTCCGCGCGCGTGAAACCGAAGAGCCGCTCGTAGGCCGGATTGACGTCCACCCGCTCAACCGCGGAGTTCCACAGCACCAGGGCGTCGACGGAGGCGTTGAAGATCGCCCGGTACTGCTCTTCGCTGGCGCGGACCGCCGCGTCGGCGCGCTTGCGCTCCTCCTCGATGCGGGCGCGCTCGAGCTCCGCCGCCGCCCGCACGGCGAAGATCTTCAGCATCGCCTCGGTCAGCTCCCGGTCGCGCATCGGGCGGCGGTCCATCGCCGCGATGAGCCCCAGCTGGGCGCCGCCCGCATCGTTCAGCGTGTAGGCGGTGTAGCTGTCGAACCCGAGCGCGCTGAACATCGTCCCGGGCGCGAACTCCGGGTGGACCCCCGCGGGGGCGAACCGGAACTCGCGCCCGACGACGCCCTTGCAGGGGGTGCGCGCAAGCTCGTACTCGAAGCTCTTGAGGATCCGCCCGTCGACAGTGGTCGCGAGCGTGCGCATGCGGCTCCGGCTGGCGTCGACGAAGACGGCGATCAGCACCGCCTGGACCTCGAGGATCGCGGCAAGCGAGCGCACGAGCTCCTCGAACACGTTCGCGCCGCCGGCGCTCGACACGGCGAGCGCGGCGCGGCGCAGCGCCGCTTCGGCGCGCTTGCGATCGGTGATGTCGGTGGCGATCCCGCACACCGCGTAGGGCTCGCCGTCCGGGTTGAACAGCGGGAACTTCGACGCGAGGTAGGTCCGCACCGCGCCGCCGCGGCTGACGCTCTCCTCGACCTCGATCGGGCGGCGCTCCGCGAGCACCCGCCGGTCGTTCTCGCGCAGGCGCTCGGCGGTCTCGGCCGGGTAGAGGTCGAGGTCGCGCGTGCCCACGATGCGGCCGCGCGGGATTCCGGCCAGCCGCTCGTACTCCCGGTTCACGAAGAGGTAACGGCCCGCCGGGTCCTTGACGAACACCACGGCGCTCGCGTTGTCGAGGATCTGCTCGAGCCGGGTCTCGGTCTCGCGCCGCGACGCCTCGGCGCGCCACAGCGCCGACAGGTCGCGAACGTTCACGAGGAGGCGCACCGCGGCGTCCAGCCGGACCGCCTCCATGTGCACGAGGGTGACGACGGGCTCGCCGTCCCCGCGGCGGAACTCCCACTGGAACCACTGCGGCTGCCCGGCGAGCGCGGCCTCGGCGCGCCGGCGCCCGCCCTCGGCGGAGGGTGCCCCGTCCGGCTGGACCGGCGCCGAGAACTCGAGCGGCGAGTGCCCGAGGAGCCGCTCGCGCTCGAGCCCGAGCAGGCGGCACGCCGCGTCGTTGCAGTCCTCGATCCCCTGGGCCATCACGAAGACCGCGAGGTCCTCGGGGCCGAAGAGCGCCCGGTAGGCGTCCTCGTCGCGTTGGAACTGCTTCATCGGCACGCCGTGACCGCGGGAAGAAGTGGGCTCCGAGTGTAGACGGAACCCGGGGGACCCGGGACCCTGTTACCCGCCGGTTGCGATTGAAACGCGGCGGTTACATCCACCCCTTGTCGAAGGGGTCGCGAAGCAGGGGCCTGTTGAATCCCCCGGTTCGCTACGCTTCCCGGCCCCTTTGACAAGGGGCGCTAGGCGCCGGGGACGAACATGTACCCGGCGCCGCGCACCGTCCGGATCGCGCGCGGGTTCTCCGGGTCCGCCTCGACCTTGCGCCGCAGCCGCGCGATGCGGATGTCGATCGAGCGGTCGAACGGCTCCCACTCGCGGTTGCGGGTGAGCGTGAGCAGGCGGTCGCGCGACAGCACCTGGTTCGGGTGCTCGGCGAACACCCGGAGGAGCTCGTACTCCATGCTGGTCAGCGGCACCTCGGCGCCGTCGCGCTCGTAGAGCTGGTGCGACTTGAGGTCGAGCTGGCAGCGGCCGACCGTGAGCCGCTCGCCCGTCGCCGGCGTGGCGGCGGGTGCGGCGCGGCCCTGGGTGCGGCGCATGACGCTCTTGAGGCGCGCCCGCAGCTCGCGCGGGTCGAACGGCTTGGCGATGTAGTCGTCGGCGCCCATCTCGAGCCCGACGATCCGGTCGACCACCTCGCCGGCGCCGGTGACCATGACGATGCCGAGCTCGTAGCGCTCGCGCAGGTACCGGGCGAGGGTCAGGCCGTCCTCGCCCGGCAGGCCCACGTCGAGCAGCACGACGTCGGGAACCGCGCGCTCGAGCTCGGCGCGCATCGCCTTGCCGCCGTCGGCCTGCGTCACCTCGTAGCCGTGGGACCCCAGGTACTCGGTGAGCATGTCGCGCACTTCCTGGTCGTCGTCGACGATCAGCACCCGTCCGCTGCTCACGGCTTCGTCTCCCGCATCGCCGGCGGATTATAGGGCGGCGCGCCCCCCGCCGGGCATTTTCCCGCCCGATTACACGGCGACAACAAACTGTTCCCGAATCGAAAAACCGCCGATACCCGGCGTGCGTAGGCTGCGCACCGTGTCGAGCGACAGACGCCGCTCGGATCGCAACAGGAGGCAGACGCACATGGACCGGACGACCGACTTCGAGGCCTTCCTCGCGCCGGAGAGCGCGGTGGCGATCGATCACGACGACTTCGAGACCGAACCGGACTCGTACGCGGATCCCGCGGACGACCTGCTCGACGGCCTCGCGGCAAGCGGCGGGATGTACGACGACGGCGGCGAGCGCCACGTGCGCGAGGTGCTCGGCCGCGTGTTCGGGATGTAAGCGCATCACCCGGTGAAGGAGACAGCCATGTTCAGCTACCCCAGCGTTCCCGTCGCCCAGGCGACGCTGCGCTCCGTCTACAAGCTCGCGCCGCAGGCGGCGCGGATCGCGAACCACGCGACCACCGTCGACCGCGATCCCGCGGACCCGTTCCGCGCCACCGTGTTCGTCGGCTCGGGCGACGCCGACGTGATCCCGTTCGCCGCGGAGCGCGCGGTGGGCGGACCGAACGGCGCGCCCTCGCCGGGCGATCTCTTCTGCGCCGCGCTCGCCGCGTCGCAGGATTCCAGCCTCCGGATGGCGGCGAGCACGCACGGCGTCCGCATCGAGGCGCTGAGCGTCGACGTGCGCGGCTGGGTCGACCTGCGCGGCGCGATGGGGATCGACCCCGACGTACCGGTCGGCTACCAGACCGTGCAATGCACGATCCGCATGCAGGTGGCCGCCGACGCCGATCCGGAGCGCGTGCGCCGCATGCTCATCGAGGCCGAGCGGTCGTGCAGCGTGCTCGCCACGCTGCGCCGGGCGGTGCCCGTCTACATCCGCGTCGAGCAGCCGCTGGCCGCGCCGGCGGCGCTCGCCGCCTGATCGGAGGGCGGCACGCCATGGACCGGAAGCTCTGGAACGAGCCCTTCGACGAGCGGGTGCTGCTGGATGGGGCCGCGCTCGCGCGCCGGGGCCTGTTGAGCATCCGCGGCGGTCGCGGCGCGGTGCTCTTCGTCGACCGCGGCGAGGTGTGGGTCACCCAGGAGGGGGACCCGCGCGACGCCGTGCTGCCGGCCGGCGCCTGGTTCCGGCTCGACCGCGACGGCACCGCCATCGTCCAGGCGCACCGCGCCGCAGCGGTGACGCTCACCGCCGCCGCGGACGCGCCCGTGCCCGAGATCCGCGCCGTGCCGCAC
>JBOIFD010000304.1:0-2553 GCA_050741515.1 Burkholderiales bacterium | reverse complement strand
ACGCTGGCCCGGCGCGACCCCTCCGGCCGGCCGCCCCGACGCGCTGGCGCCGCCGGCGAGCGCCGCCCGATAGAGCGTCGCCCCCGGCGACGGCGAGGACGCCGTCGCCGCGATGCTCCGGCGCCGCTGCGCGAGGCGCTGCCCGTACTCGAGCCAGCGCAGCTCTTCGATCGCCGACACCGACACGTTGCTGTCCGAGCCGACGCCGAGGCTGCCGCCGCGCTCGAGGTAGCGCGCGAGCGGGAACAGGCCGTCGCCCAGGTTCGCCTCCGTCGTCGGACAGAGCCCCGCGATCGCTCCGCTCGCGGCGAGCGCGTCGGTCTCGACGTCGGTCAGGTGCGTCGCGTGGACCACGCACCAGCGCGGCGAAAGCCGGTGGCGATCGAGCAGCCACTCGACCGGACGCCGGCCGCTCCAGGCGACGCAGTCCGCGACCTCCTTCTCCTGCTCTGCGGCGTGGACGTGGATCGGCGCCGCCGGATCGATCGCATCGAGCGCGCGCACCGCTTCGGCGAGCGCGTCGGGCGGCACGGCGCGGAGCGAGTGCGGGGCCAGGCCCACGCGCACGTCGGGATGCGCCGCGCCCAGCTTGCCGATCAGCGAGACGATCGAGTCCGGCGTCCCGAGAAAGCGGCGTTGCTGCGGGGTAGGAGGCTTGCCCCCGAAGTCGGCGGTCATGTAGAGCACCGGCAGGAGCGTCAGCGCGATCCCGGCGCTCGCTGCCGCGGCGATGAGCCGCTCGCTCATCTCCGCGGGGTTCGCGTAGGGCCGGCCGTCGGGCGCGTGGTGGAGGTAGTGAAACTCGCACACCGACGTGAAGCCGCCCTTCAGGAGCTCGACGTAGAGCTGCGCGGCGATCGCTTCCACGTCCGCGGGGGTGAGGCGGGACACGAAACGGTACATCACCTCGCGCCAGGTCCAGAAGGTGTCCCCGCTGCCGGCGCGGCGCTCGGCGAGCCCCGCCATGGCGCGCTGGAAGGCGTGGCAATGGAGGTCGCAGAGCCCCGGGAGCGCGGGTCCGCGGAGCCGCGCGGCGCCGGTCGGCGACCCTCCCGGCGTGACCGCGGCGATCAACCCCGCGCCGTCCGCTTCGATGCGGACATCGCGCGCCCAGCCGGAAGGGAGCAGCGCCTCGGGTGCGTGCAGGACGTACATGCCGCGATGCTAGCAGGCCATACAATCCGCACCTGGACTCGGCGCCGCACGGAGCTCACATGACCTTCAGCAACCGCACCGTTCTGGTGACCGGCGCGGCCGGCAATCTCGGCCGCATCGTGGCCGATGCCTTCGCCGCGCGCGGCGCCAACCTCGTGCTCGTCGACCTGCGCCCGGAGAGCCTGGAGCGCGCGTTCGGTGCGGAGGACGACCGGCGCCTGCTCGCGCCGGCGAACCTCCTTGACCAGGAGCAGGTCCACGCCGCGGTGAAGAAAGCGGTTCAGCGCTTCAAGCGGATCGACGTGCTGTGCAATCTCGCGGGCGGCTTCCGCATGGGGCAGCCGGTCCACGCGACGTCGGACGAGACCTGGAACTTCCTGTTCGACATCAACGCCCGCACCGTGCTGCACGCCGTCCGGGCGGTGGTCCCGGGAATGATCGAAAACGGCGGCGGCAAGGTCATCAATGTCGGGGCGTACGCCGCGCAGAAGGGCGTCGCGCAGATGGGTGCCTACGCCGCCGCAAAGAGCGCGGTGATCCGGCTGACCGAGGCGCTGGCGGCGGAGTTGCGCGAGAAGAACATCAACGTCAATTGCGTGCTGCCGACCGTCATCGACACGCCCGAGAACCGCACGGCGATGCCAGGCGCGGATCCGCGCCGCTGGGTCGCGCCGCGGGACCTCGCCAACACGATCGCCTTCCTGGCGTCGGAGGATGCGCGCGCCATCCACGGCGCAGCGCTGCCGGTAACGGGGCTCAGCTAGGCGCCACGCGCATGGGACCGCTCGCGGGCGTGCGCGTGCTGGAGTTCGAGGCGATCGGCCCGGCCCCGTTCTGCGGAATGATGCTGGCCGACATGGGCGCCGACGTGCTCCTCGTCGACCGGCCGAGCGACCCGGGGCTGGGCCTCGAGCGGCGCCGCGCGGCCGACGTCATGCTGCGCGGCCGCCGCTCGGTCACGCTCGACCTCAAGTCGCGGGACGGCGTCGCCGCCGCCCTCCTCCTCACGCAGAAAGCCGATGCCGTGATCGAAGGCTTCCGCCCCGGCGTCATGGAGCGGCTCGGCCTCGGGCCCGGCGTCGCGCTGGGTGCGAACCCGAAACTGGTCTACGGCCGGATGACCGGTTGGGGCCAGGACGGCCCGCTCGCTCCGCGCGCCGGCCACGACATCAACTACATCGCGCTCGCCGGCGTGCTGAACGCGATCGGGCGGGCGGGCAGCGCGCCGGTGCCGCCGCTCAATCTCGTGGGTGACTTCGGCGGCGGCGGGATGCTGCTCGCGTTCGGCGTCGCCTGCGCGCTCTTCGAGTCGCGGCGCTCCGGGAAAGGGCAAGTCGTCGACGCGGCGATGGTGGAAGGATCGTCGCTCCTCGCCGCGATGTACTCGGGGATGCTGCA
>JBOIFD010000303.1:0-11444 GCA_050741515.1 Burkholderiales bacterium | reverse complement strand
GGCTCGCGCCTCGCGCCGGGGCCCGCCGTGGAGCGCGAGGCGGCGCGGCTGCTGGGTGTCTCCGCGTTGCCGACCCGCGCCGATGCACGCGTCGCCTGGGGGCGCTGGGCCCCGGTCGTGACGAGCCTCCCGGGCCTCGCGCAGTGGAACGCCGACGAGCGCGGCGCCCTGGCCCGGATCGTGTTCGCGAAGGGCGGCCGTTGCGACAGCGACTATCTCGCGCTCTTCGACGCCCACCCGAAGCTCGGGGCCGCGCTGCGCCGCATGAGCGGCGCGTGAGCGCGCTCTAGCAGCTCGTCTCGTGGCGCAGCTTGCAGGTGGCGAGCACTTCGTCGGGCTCGCGCTTCCACCAGTTGTTCTTCGAGAAGATCTCGACCTCGTGCAGGCCGCGATAGCCGGCCGCCTCCATCCAGGAGCGGATCAGCGGAAGGTCGATCACCCCGTCGCCCATCATGCCGCGATCGAGGAGGAGATCGGTGGTCGGCACCAGCCAGTCGCACAGGTGAAAGGCGAGCAGCCGCTTGTCGCCGGCGCGCTCGATCTGGGCCTTGAGCTCCGGGTCCCACCACGCGTGGTAGACGTCGACCGCGACGCCGATCCCCGCCCCCGACTTCCCGACGAGCTCGTCGCACAGGTCCAGCGCCTGTCGCATCGTGTTCACGCACGCGCGGTCGGCGCAGTACATCGGGTGCAGCGGCTCGATCGCGATCGGCACGCCGCTCGAGCGCGCGTGGTCGAGGATCTCCCCGAGCCCGTCGCGCACCATCGTGCGCGCGCCGGCGAGGTCCTTCGACTCCTTCGGCAGCCCGCCGGCGACGACCACGAGGCATTTCGCCTCGAGCGTGGCCGCGTCGTCGATCGCGCGCCGGTTGTCGTCGACCGCCGCCTGGCGGCCCTTGCGGTCGGCCGCCGGGAAGAAGCCGGCGCGGACGAACCCGGTGACCACGAGGCCGTTGTCGCGGAGCATGCGCGCGGCCTCCTTCGCGCCGATCTCGCCGACCTCGTCCCGCCACGGCGCGATGCCGCGGACGTTGTGCCGGCGGAGCGCGTCGATCTCGCGCCGGAGGTTGCGCTTCTCCCCGAGCGTCGCGGTGTTGATCGAAAGGAGCCCGGGATCGGGCGAGTTCATCGCAGCGGTTCGAGCTCGAAGCCGAAGAACCGGAACATCGCGGCGAGCGGATCGCCGAGGATGACGTAGAGGCGGGTGGCGCCGGTGATCACGGCATCAGCTGTCCGCCGTTCACCTCGATCACCTGCCCGGTGACGTAGCCCGAGAGCTGGTCGGAGGCGAGGAAGAGGTACGCGCCGACGCATTCGTCCGCGGCGGCGATCCGCCCCATCGGGACGGTCTTGCGGAACGCCTCGAGCATCTCCGGGGTCGTGAAGCGCTCGTGAAACGGCGTCATGATCACGCCCGGCGCGACCGCGTTGACCCGGATGTTCTGCTCGGCGAACTCCTTCGCCAGGTTGCGGGTGAACGTGGACACGAACGCCTTCGACGCCGCGTAGAGGGATGCGCCGATCCCGCCGCCGTTGCGCGCCGCGACCGAGCTCGTGTTGATGATGTTGCCCTTGCCCTGGGCCCGGAAGAGACGCGCCGCCGCCCGCGACGCGGCGACCACCGAACGCACGTTGAGGTTCAGCACCTCGTCGTAGAACTCGTCGGTGACCTCCTCGAGCTTGAGCCGCTTCACGAGCCCGCCGGCGTTGTTGACGAGCACGTCGAGCCGGCCCCAGTAGCGGCTCACCGCGCCGACGAGGTTCTCCACCTCCTCGGCGCTCCGCGCGTCCGCGCCGAACAGCGCGGCCGTGCCGCCGTGGAGCTTGATGTCGGCGACCACCTTCTCGGCCTCGGCGCGGCTCGAGTGATAGTGCACCGCGACCTTGGCGCCGTTCCGCGCGAACCCGCGCGCCACGGCCGCTCCGATGCCGGTCGAAGAGCCGGTGACGAGCACCACCTTGTCCTTCAGGTCGGGAATCATGCGCAACCTCCTACTTCAGGAACTCGGGCGAGATCTGCCGCGGCAGCCAGAGCACGAAGTCCGGCCACAAGATCACGACCGCCAGCACGCCGAGCATCGGAATGAGCATGATCATGACGTCCTTGATCGCATCGCCGATGCGGATCTTCGCGATGGCGCACGCGATCATCAGGCACAGCCCGTAGGGCGGGGTCACCAGACCGAATGCGAGCGAGACGATCCCGATCATCGCGAAATGCACCGGATCCATGTGGACCGCCTTCGCCAGCGGCTCGAGGATCGTGCCGACGATGATGATCGCCGGGATCGCGTCGAGGAAGCAGCCGACGACGAGGAACACGCCGGCGACGAAGAAGCCGGTCGTGATCGGCCCCATGCCCCACGTGGACACGGTGTCGAGGATCGCCTTGGGGATCTGGTAGTAGGCGAGCATCCAGCCGAACGCGCTCGCCGTGCCGACGCAGAACAGCGCCACCGCCGCGAGCTTGCCGGTGTCGAGGAACGCGTGGTGCAGGCCCTTCAGGTCCATGTCGCGGTAGAAGAAGAACGACAGCACGGCGGCGTACAGCACCGCAATGCACGCCGACTCGGTCGCGGTGAACCAGCCGAAGATCTTGCCGCCGACGATGATGAACGGCGTCATGAGCGCCGGGATCGACACCGCCGCCGAGGCGAAGAACTCGCCCCACGTCGCCCGCGGGTAGGTCGGGTAGCCCCGCACCTTGGCGTAGACGTGGACCGTGGCCATCTGGACCAGCCCGATCGCGAGCCCGGGAATGACCCCGGCGAGGAACAGCGCGCCGATCGACACGGTGAGCACCCCGCCCCAGACGATCATCAGGATCGACGGCGGGATGATCACCGCGAGCACCGTCGACACCGCGGTGATCGCCACCGAGAAGCCGTCGTGGTAGCCCTCTTTCCGCTGCGCCTCGATGAAGATCTTCGACTGGCTCGCCGCGTCGGCGGTGGAGGAGCCCGAGATGCCGGCGAAGAAAATCGACAGCACGACGTTGATCTGGGCGAGTCCGCCCGGGAAATGGCCCACGATCGAGCGCGAGAAGCGCACCAGCCGGTCGGTGATCCCGCCGACGTTCATCAGGTTGGCGGTGAGCAGGAAGAACGGCACCGCGAGGAGGATGAAGGAGTTGTAGGCGTTGAACGTCTCCTGCACGAGCCCCATCGAATCGAGCCTGGGCTCGGCGACGAGCAGCGGCAAGCAGGCGAGGCCCAGCGCAAACGCCACCGGCACGCGCAGCGCGAGGAGCAGGAAGAACGCCCCGAACAGGCACAGCGCCGCCATGCCCGGAGAGAGGGCGGTGGCGCCGGTCACGCGGCCCGTCCGGCCAGCACGCGATAGTTGTCGACCATCTTCTCGCCCTGGAAAACGAGCCAGGTCGCGCCGGTGAGCGGCCAGGCGACGTGAATCAGCCAGAGCGGCAGCTCGGCGAGCTCGGAGATCCGGTTCCAGGCGAAGCGCGTGAACTCGATCCCCGCCCAGACGAAGACCAGCCCGAGGGCGAGCACCGCGACCCCGACGACGAGATTGAGCGCGGCCTGGGCGCGCGCGCCCATCCGCGGCCAGATGTCCACCTCGAAGTGCGTTCCCTCGCGGATGCCGAGCATCGCCCCGATCATGATCATCCAGATGAACAGGAACCGCGCCATCTCCTCGGTCCAGATGTAGCTCGGGATCAGGGCGGTGTAGCGCGAGAAGATCTGCAGGCTCACCGGCACGATCAGGACCCCGACCGAGATCGCGAGCAGCCAGGACAGCGCCGCGGCGTACCACGCGGTGAACCGGCGCCAGCGGCCCGGCGCCGCGGACGGCATCTGCGACATCTCCCGCTCCCCGAATGAACGACGCGGGCCGGCGGAGCGCTCGAATCCCCGCCGGCCCGTCGTGGTCGGTCCGCTACTTGATGGCGTTGATCTTCGCGAGGATGCCGTCGGCGCCGATCTCCTTCGCGTATGCCGCCATGACCGGATCGACCAGCGCCTTCATCTGGGCGCGGTCGGCGAACGGGATGCGCTTGATCTTGCCGGCCTTCTCCATCGCGTCGAGCTTGGCGGTATCTTCGCTCGACTCGACCTGCCGGCCGTACGCGCCCGCCTCCTTGCCCGCCCTGAGGATCGCGGCCTGGAGATCCTTCGGCAGCTTGCTGAAGGTCTTGGTCGAGAAGCAGAGCGGCCGGATCGTGATCGCGTGCTCGGTCATCGAGAGGTTCGGGCCGACCTCGTAGAACTTCATCTGCTCGACGCCCGCCGCCTCGTTCTCGCCGGCCGCGATCACGCCGTTCTGGATCGCGTTGTAGACCTCGTTGTAGGCGATCACCGTCGGCGCCATGCCCGCCGCCTGGAAGGTGCGGCTCCAGATGGGCGCGCCCTGCACCCGGACCTTCAGGCCCTTCATCTCGGCCATGTTGCGCACCGGCTTGTTGACGAAGATGTTGCGCGTGCCGCCGCCGGCGTAGCCGATCAGCATCACCTCGGCCTTCTGGTTGATCTCGTCGGCGATCGGCTTCAGGAGGTCGGCGTCGAGCACCTTGTTCCAGTGGTTGAGGTCGCGGAACAGGAACGGCGCGTCGATGAACGGCGCCGCCTTCGAGAACGTCGACATGTGCGCCGGCGACACGATCGCGTAGTCGACCGCCTTGCCCTGCGCCATGTACTCGAAGTACTGCTTCTCGAGGCCGAGCGCGCTGTTCTTGTGCAGCGTGAAGTTGATCGGCTTGGCGTAGTACTTCTTGACCAGCGCCTCGAACCGCACCATCGCCTTGGTGAAGGCATGGTCGTCGTTGAACTGGGAAGCGCCGTTCAGCGTGATGGTCTGCGCCTGCGCGGCGCCGGCCAGCGCCGCCGCGACCGCACCGGCGGCGACCGTGTACAGGAACTGTCTGCGTTTCATCGTCTCCTCCGTTGGTGACGGGCCCTATCGCCCGGTGAACTTCGGTTTCCGCTTCTCGCGGAACGCCGTGATCCCTTCGTGTGCGTCGGCCGTCCCGGCGGCGAGCCCCGCCGCGAGCGCCTCGAGCGTCGTCGCGAGCCCTTCGCCGGCGGCCGCGTCGGCGAGCTGCTTCGCCGCCTGCACCGCAGTCGGCGCATTCTCGGCGATGCGCCGCGCCAACTCAAGCGCCCGCTCGCGGAGCCGGTCGGCCGGCACGATTTCGCCCACCAGCCCCCAGGCCGCCGCGGTCGCGGCGCCGATCGGTTGCCCGAGCAGGATCAGCTGCTTGGCCCGGCCGGCGCCGATCACGCGCGGCAGGCGTTGCGACCCGGCCCAGCCCGGCACGGCCCCGATCGTCACCTCCGGAAACGCGAACCGGGCCGCGTCGGACGCGATGCGCAGGTCGCAGGCGAGCGCGAGCTCGAGCCCGCCGCCGTAGGCGATGCCGCCGATCGCGGCGATCGTCGGCTGGCGCAGCCGCGCGAGCCGGTCGAACGCGCGCTGGCCGTCGCGGATCCAGCGCTGCCACATGCCCAGGGCGCCGAGCGGTCCCCACTCGGTGACGTCGGCCCCGGCGCAGAACGCCTTGGCCGAGGACGAGGCGACGATCACCGCGCGCACCGCCGCGTCGCGGTCGAGCGCGCCGCAGGCTGCTTCCAGCGCCTCGAGCATCGCCGCCGTGAGCGCGTTCAGCTTCGCGGCGCGGTCGAGCGTGATCGTCGCGACCGGGCCGTCGACCGTGACCGTGACCTGCCCGGTCACGCCGGCCTCCTCAGGACCATCAGCTCGTTCGTGCCTTCCTGCACGACTTCGCCGCGCTGGTTTTTCACCTTGAACGCGAGCGTGAGGATCCCGCGGTCGGGCCGCTTGGTCTCGCGCCGGGCCTGGACCGCGACCTCGGCCTGGATCCGGTCGCCGACGAGGATCGGCCCGGTGAACTTCCAGTTCCACCCGAGCGACGCCAGCGCGCGAAACCGGTGCTCGGCGCGGTTCTTGAGACCGTCGGTGAGCGCGAGCCCGAGGATGCCGTGCGCGACGCGGCCCGGATAGCCCAGGCGCCGCGCGAACTCGTCGTCGACGTGCAGATCGAAGAAGTCGCCCGAGATCCCGGCGAAGCCCTGGATCAGGCTCCCGGTCACGACGATCCCGCCGGTCGTGAAGGCGTCGCCGACCGCGCAGTCCTCGTACCAGTTGAGTCCGGGCTTCATGCTTGGGCGGGACGCTTGCGGCGCGGACCGAGCTCGAGCCCCATCGGCTCGGGCCGGAAGAGCCGGGCGTCCATCGTTCGCAGGTCGGGCGCCACCTTCAGCTCGATCGCCGCGCCCTTCAGGACATCGCGCTCGAGGTCCGTGCCCGGCGCGATCTCGGTGACCGTGAGTCCCTGCTCCAGGAGCCGGATCACGCAGCGCTCGGTCACGTAGGTGACGTCCTGCCGCTGCTCGCGCGCACGCCGCCCCGAGAACGTCACGTGCTCCACGGTCGGCACGAACTTCGCTAACTTGCCGTCCTTCCTGATCGTCAAACGGCCGTCGCGAAGCTCGAGCTCGAGGCCGGCGGCGCGGAAGAAGCCCGAGAACACGAGCTTGCGCGCGTGGGCGGTGATGTCGACGAAGCCGCCGCAGCCCGCGGTGACATGAGGCTTGGAGGAGAGCCGCGAGACGTTCACGCTGCCCTCCCTGTCGACCTCGAGGAACGAGAGCAGCCCGAGGTCCTCGCCCGCGCCCTGGTAGTAAATGAACTGGTAGGGCGACGGCAGGATCGACTCGGCGTTGGCGGAGCAGCCGAACACGAACCCGGTGAGCGGAACGCCGCCGACCGGGCCCTGCTCGACGGTCCACGTGACCGCGCCCGCGAGCCCTTCCTCGAGCAGGATGCCCGGCACGAGCGGCGAGGTCCCGAAGCCGAGGTTGACCGCGTCGCCTTCGGCGAGCTCCATGGCGGCGCGGCGCGCGATGACCTTCTCCGGCCCCCAGGCGACCGGCTCGAACTCGGCGAGCGGCCGGCGAGCTTCGCCCGAGATCGCCGGGTCGTAGCGCGTCTGCGTCGCCTGCATCTGGTCCGAGTCGACCACGACGTAGTCGACGAGCGTCGAAGGCACGTACGCGCGCTGCGCCGGGATCGATTCGCGCGGGACGGTGCGCTTGACCTGGGCGATGACGACGCCGCCGGCGTTCCGCGCCGCGAGCGCGACGTCCAGCACGCCGAGGTACGCGCCCTCGTGCTCCATCGAGATGTTGCCGGCCGCGTCGGCGGTCGTCCCGCGGATGATCGCGACCTGCGGCGGCACGTTCGGGAAGTAGAGCCACTCGGCGCCTTCGAACGTAACCAGCTTGACGAGGTCGTCCCGGGCGGCGTCGTTCATCTTGCAGCCGTGGCGGCGCGGGTCGACGAAGGTGTCGAGCCCGACCCGCGTCATTACGCCGGCGCGCCGCGCGGCGCCCTCGCGCAGCATGTCGAAGAGGATCCCGCTCGGCACGTTGTACGCGGCGACCTCGTTCGCCGCGATCATCTTCCAGATCGCGGGCGACTCCATCGCGGACGGCCCGCTCGGGTAGGAGCCGGCGATCACCTTCGCGAGCAGTCCCTTCCGCGCGACGTGGTCGATGCCCTTGATGCCGTACATGTCGCCGGCGGCGATCGGGAGGAAGAACGTCAGGCCCCGGGGGTGCCCCTCGCGCGCGAACCGCTCGCCGATCGCGGCGAGCATCCGGTCCGGGCACGCGAGGCCCGAGGACGAGCTGGCGGCGACCACCGCGCCGTCGGGAATCAGCCGCGCCGCGGCTTCGAAGCTGACGAGCTTGCTGTCCGGCATGACGGGAGGGGCGGGCCCCGAGCTCAGCCCTCGAGGCCGTTCACGGCCAGGAGCTCCCGCATCCGCCGGCACGCGAGCTCCGGGTCGCGGAGCAGTCCGGCGCGGTCGGCGAGCCGGAAGGCCTCGGCGAGGTGCAGGACGTGCCGCGCGCTCTGCTGTCCGCCGACCATCACGAAGTGCTCCTGATGGCCGTTCAGCCACGCGAGGAAGACGACGCCGGTCTTGTAGAACCGGGTCGGCGCACCGAAGATGTGCCGCGACAGGGGCACCGTGGGCGCGAGGATCTCGTGGAAGCGCTTCCGGTCGCCCCGCGCCAACGCGGCGAGCGCTCCGGAGGCGGCCGGCGCGATGGCGTCGAAGATCCCGAGCAGCGCGTCCGAGTAGCCTTCGCCGTCGCCCTCGATCAGCTCGGCGTAGTTGAAGTCGTCGCCGGTGTACATCCGCACGCCCCTGGGTGGGGCGGAGGGGCCCCCACCCCCTCCTCGGGGCAGGCGCCGGCGCATGTCGATCTCCTTCTGCTTGTCGAGGAGCGACACTTTGACGCCGTCGACCTTGGCGGCGTTCGCCTGGATCACGGTCAAGGCGACCTCCATCGCCTTGTAGTGATCGGCGTAGCCCCAGTAACCGGCCAGCGCCGGGTCGAACATCTCGCCCAGCCAGTGGATGATCACCGGCTCCCTCGCCTGCTGAAGCAGCTTCGTGTAGACGCGGTAGTAGTCGTCCGGCGACTTCGTGCAGGCGGCGAGCGCGCGGCTCGCCATCATGATGATGCGCCCCCCGGCCTGCTCGACGGCCGCGAACTGCTGCTCGTAGGCGGCGATCACGTCCGCGACCGTCACCTTCGGTCCCGGCTCGAGATGATCGGTCCCCGCGCCGCTCGCGAGGAACGCCCCGGGCACGTCGCGCGCCGCATCGATCGAGCGGCGAATGAGCTCCAGCGAGTTCGCCCAGTCGAGCCCCATGCCGCGCTGCGCGGTGTCCATCGCCTCGGCGACGCCGAAGCCGAGCGCCCACAGATGACGGCGGAAGGCGATCGTCCGGTCCCAGTCGACGCCCGCCTCGACCCACGGTTCCTTCGGCGACAGCGAATCCGCAACCACGTGCGCCGCGGCGAAGGCGACCCGGTTGAAGCCTTGCGTCTGCTGCGTTGGGAAGTCGCGCGGCACGCTCAGGGTGTAGGGCTCCATCCGCCGGTCGGCAGTCGGGAGCTTGATCTGCAGCGCGAGTTTCTGCGGTGCGTTCATGGCGAAGTCCTTCTCACGCCTCGAGTTTCGGCACGTCGATCCACCGCCGCTCGGCCCAGCTCTTCAGCGCGCAGTCGACGAGCTGCACGCCCTTCGCGCCCTCGAGCAGGGTCCACCTGAACGGCGCGTCCTCGCATACGTGGCGGATGAAGAGCTCCCATTGCGCCTTGAACGCGTTGTCGTAGGCGACGTTGGTGGGCACCTCCTGCCAGGTGTCGAAGAAGTCGATCGTCTGCGGCACGTCGGGATTCCACACCGGCTTGGGCGTGGCGCCGCGCGGCTGGAGGAAGCATTTCTGTAATCCGGCGACCGCCGAGCCGAGCGTGCCGTCGACCTGGAGCGTGAGCAGATCGTCGCGCCGCACGCGCACCGTCCACGAGCTGTTGAACTGCGCGATCACGCCGCCCGCGAGCTCGAGCGTCGCGTACGACGCGTCGTCGGCGGTGGCCTTGTACCTCTTCCCCTGCTCGTCCCAGCGCTCGGGGACGTGCGTCGCGCCGAGGCAGGTGACGCTCTTCACCTCGCCGAACAGATGGTCGAGCACGTAGCGGAAATGGCACAGCATGTCGAGGATGATCCCGCCGCCGTCCTCCTTGCGGTAGTTCCACGACGGGCGCTGCGCCGGCTGCCAGTCGCCCTCGAACACCCAGTAGCCGAACTCGCCACGCACCGAGAGGATGCGGCCGAAGTAGCCGGAGTCGATGAGCATCTTCAGCTTGAGCAGCCCGGGCAGCCAGAGCTTGTCCTGCACGACGCCGTGCTTGACGCCCGCGGCCTTCGCCGCGCGGCAGAGGTCGAGCGCTTCGGCGAGGTTGGTCGCGGTGGGCTTCTCGCAGTAGACGTGCTTCCCGGCGGCAATCGCCTTCTTCACGATCGTCGGCCGGAGCTGGGTCGAGGCAGCGTCGAAGAAGACGGTGTCCTCCTTGGCCGCGAGCGCCCGGTCGAGGTCGGTCGTGAAGCGCTCCACGCCGTGCGCCTTGGCGAGCGCCTGAAGGGCGTCGGGACGCCGGCCGACGAGGATCGGGTCCGGCACGACGCGCGTGCCGTCCGCGAGCCGCACGCCGCCCTGCGCCCGGATCGCGGCGATCGAGCGCGCGAGGTGCTGGTTGGTCCCCATCCGGCCGGTGACGCCGTGCATGATGATGCCGAGCCGCTTGTCTGCCATTTCAGTTCACCTCCGCGCGTTTCGGTTCCGGCATCGGCGCGAGCGCCGTCCAGTCGGGCTCCGCGCCGCTCGCGAAGCCCGGACGATCGAGCGAGGCGATCGCGAGCTCGCCGGCGCGGATTCTCAGCCGCACCGCGCCGTGCGAACGCTCGTACAGGTCCGGGTGGGCAGCGAGGAACCTCGACTGCTCGGCCTCGGGCGCCCCCGCCATGCCGTTCACGTAGTGGTGGCCGTTCCGCTCGACGTGCGTCATCCCGAGCAGGTTGACGAGCGCAAGGTCCTGCTGCACGGCGAGCCCGGCCTGAGTCGTCAGGTCCTCGGCGGTCATGAAGTAGCGCTTCTCGGCCGTGGACCACAGGGCGCAGCGCGCGGCGTTGAGGATCGACTTGTACAGTCCCTTGCACAGTTTCGACGACACGCCGGAATAGCCGAGCGACCGGGCGCGCGGGAAGGCGTCGAGGTCGGCGTCCGACTCGTCGATGATCACCGGCGTGATCCGCGACACCGCCGAGACGTCCCGCTCGAGCGCGTGCCTGCGGTTGATCGGCTGCTCGATGAAGGCGATCGAACCGACGAGCCGCGCGAGCTTCGGCTCGGCCTGCATCCGGCGCCACAGCGCGACGAGCGCGTCGAGGTCGTCGTACTGCTCGTTGCCGTCGAGCGAGGCGCGGTACTTCGCGCCGGAAGCGTCGAGGACGGCGGCGATCGCCTTCAGGCGGGCGACGTCGTCCTCCAGCTTGCCGCCGACCTTGAGCTTGAACCAGGTGTGCCCGTAGGCCGCGATCGCCTCTTCGAGCGACTCGGGCAATCCGTCGTTCACCTGCCGCGGATGCCCGGCGATCGCATCGACGAGGCCGACGGTGTGACGCGCGGCGATGCGGTCGGCCGGCTGCAGCCGCGCGAGGAACGCATCGATGTCGAAGCCCGCGAGCTCGGGCGCGAGCTCCGCCGGGGCGATGCCGATCAGGTTGCCCTGGATCGCCGCGTAGAACGACATCTGCCCGAGGCGGCAGAACGCGTCGAGCACCGCGCGGTCGAGCTGCGCGGGGCCGAAACAGGCTACGAGCGGATCGAGATCGTGCCGCGCGCCCGCCTCGATGACCTCCCGATAGTGCGCCGCGAAGTGGCCGAACGCCGGGCGCAGGGTCCCGTCGAGATACGCGTCGCGGGCGAGCCGCAGGGCGAGCCGCAGCTGCTCGAAGTTGTCCGCGTTCGAGAGCGCGAGGTTCTTGTCGAACCACTTCGGCGCGAGCAGCTCGGCGCCGGCGCCCCAGCCCTCCCGGCCGTCCTCGAG
>JBOIFD010000302.1:0-4387 GCA_050741515.1 Burkholderiales bacterium | reverse complement strand
GGTCCACGCGCGCCAGCCGGCTGCGAATCGTCAGCCGGAGCGCCCGCCGGTCGCGGGGATCACTCCCGCCGCCCGAGCCGCCGCGTCGATGTCCTTGAAGAGGGCGCTCGCCGCGGCGACGAACTGCTGGTCGACAAGCACGTTCGGCACCGGCACGGTGACCGTCGTCGTCTTTCCGTCGACGGTCTTGGTCACGGTCACCGGGTAGGTCGGCTGCGCGGCCATCGCGACCGCGAGGCTCTTGAGGCTCTGCTGCAGCGCCGAGACCTGGCCCTTCAGATCCTTCATCCGCGCGGCAACGAAGCCGTTGATCGCCTGGACGTCCGCGGCGAGCTTTGGCAGCGGCACCAGCCCATCGAGAACGAAGCCGAAGGCCGACTGGATCTCGGTGCCCTGGCTCGAGAACCGGCCGTTCATCGTCGCCTTGAAGCCGTCCACGGCGGCCCTGGCGCTGCCTTTCGGCTTCAAAGGATCGTCGGCGTCGACGCACTTCGCGTCCTGCAGCAGGCAGGACAGCGGATCGAGCACCGAGACGATCACGCCGACGAGCTGCGTGCCTTTCTTCAGGTCGGGCAGCGCCTTCGCGGAGATGAGCTGGGCATCCGCCGACATTGCCGAGAACTTGGCGCCGTACTCCGACAGGAACTGATTGATCGCCTGCACCTGCGAGAGCGCCGTTCCGGCGAACCGGCTCACGTCGCCGAGACGCTTTCCGGCCGCCGCCGCCGACGCGTCGACCTGGGTCGCCACGGCGTCGAGCCGGGCGGTGAATTTCCCGCCCAGCTGGCGATCGAGCGCCTGCGCCTCCGTGATCGAGGCGGCGAGGGTCTTGGAGCCGGACGCCGCGGCGTCGATGAAGTTGATGGCCTCGGCGAAGATCCGGTCGCTCGGCATGGCCGCCGCGACCTGGGCGATCGCGGCGTCGAGCGGGAGCGCCGCGGCGACGAGCCCGGTCGCCTGCCGGTAGAGCTCGGCGGCCTGCTGCGAATGGGCTTTCAGCGGCTGGTCGAGACCGGTGATCACCGCCGGCAGACGGCTGCCGAACGTGCCCGCCAGGAACGCAACCAGCTCGCTCGAGTAGCCGAACAGGTCGGAGAGAACGGTCGTCTCCTCCTGAAAGTCCGACGGGAGCTGCCGCGCGGCGTCGAAGACCGCGAGGTTGCTCAGCAGCTGCGGCCCGGCAGTATGAACGCCGGCGAGGCTCTGCTCGGCCGCCTGCGCCGCGGCCTGCAGCTGGGCGACGCTGCTCATCGCATCGGCGACGCGCAGGCGCCGCATCGCGTCGAGATTCATCAGGAGCAGCGGCTTTGGCCGCGCCATCAGCACGAAGCCGGCGTCGCGGCCGGCGAGTCTCGCCATGGCCGTGAAGCCCGTCGCAATGCGCCCTCCGCGGCCGGCGCCCGCCGGCGCGGCGGCCCGCAGGAGCAAGGCGCGATGGCCGCCCTCGATCCCGTCGATCTGCGGCTCGTCCGGCCACTCCGGGATGGGGGTCGGACCGTCGGTGATCGCGGAGCCCATGATCGCGTTGACCAGCAGG
Organism: Burkholderiales bacterium; assembly: GCA_050741515.1. GTDB lineage: Bacteria > Pseudomonadota > Gammaproteobacteria > Burkholderiales > SG8-39 > DATEDA01. The sequence goes on along the minus strand of JBOIFD010000302.1, from coordinate 2,850 downwards.
AGGATGTTCTTCTTGGTGCCGTCGGCGTCACGGGTGTTGTAGTTCTTGAGGACCGCCTCCAGCTCCTGCCAGCGCGCCTGGGCCGCCGCCGCGGCGTCGCCCCCGGCCGCAGACTGCCAGCTCGCCGCGGCTGCTCCCTTGATGTTGCCGCCGACGAGATCGGCGACCGCCTTGATGCCGAGCTGCTTCTCCACCGCGTCGACCACCTTGTCGAGTTGGCCCTGGAGTCCGGTCTTTTGCAGGACCTCGTCGATGACCGGTTTCACGACCTTGTCGAAAATGAAGGCGATCGCGTCGAGCGCCCACCGGATCGGCTTGATCGCGTTCGCGACCGCGTTGAATGCGTGCTCGATCGGCTGGAAGATCGACTCGATCTGGTGCAGCCCGGCCACGGCGACCTGGGCGCTGCGCTTGATCGCGTCGTACACGCTCCCGAGCACCGCGACGACCGCGTCGACCACCTGCGTGATGGCATCCAGGAAGCCCGCAACGGGTGTGAACGCCTTGGTCGCGAGGACCTTCACATCGTCGAAGGTCTTCATCAGGCCGCTGAGGCGGTCGCCCGCTTCGGTGCCCTTCAGCAGCGGGACGAGCGCCCCGGCGATATCCGCCATGTAGTCGAGAATCTGGACCGTATTGATGTAATCCGGCACCTTCTGGGCGATCGTGCCGACGACGCTTTGCGCCTTCGTCAGCCCCTTTTCCACGTCGTCGAAGATCGGCCGGCACGCCTTGATGATCGGCGCGACCGTCGTGTCGAAGAGCTCCATTGCCGCCTTCAGGAGCGCCTTTATAGTGTTCAGCACCGTGCTGGCAAAGGCGGCCACGGCGTCCACGAACGGGACGGCGTCGAGGACGTTGACCAGCGCGCCGATCGCCGACAGGACGTCCTCGACGACCGACATGATCGTCGGCACTTTATTGAGGTCGTCCAGGACCGTGTCGACGACGTGGACGAAGTCTCTGACGTTGCTCAGCGGCTGCTGAATCACCCCGACGGCCGCGGCGGAGCGCTTGAGGGAGCCGAGCACTTCGGCGAACGGGTCGGACTGCGCGCTCAGGGCGATACCGGTTGACGAGCTCATCTGGACGCCTCCTCGGGCTTCGGAAGTGTTGCCGGGCGCTTCGCTGCCCCCGCACCCCTCTGAGGAGTCCGGCTGGGGGATGGCCAGGACGCAAACAGCCACGCGTGCCTCGCCGATGCAGATCGGGGCGGCGGGATGCCGCGGCGGACTTGCCGATGAAGGCGCCGCGACGCGGCGGCTCCATCGAGCCGAAAAATGCTGCGCGCGCGAACAACGCGAGTCAACGCGGCCAATTGGCCTACTAGCCCTGCGACGTACGTCGAGACGCGGATCTGGGACAACGCCTCCCGCGGTCGACGCCCGCTGCATCATGTAGGATACCGACCCACCGTAGCACCCTGACGACTCGCGGCAGCTGACGCCGTGCATGGCCTTGACGGCACTCAGAGAATCGCGTGAGCGACCACCACGTCCTCGAGCTCTTCCATCCGGCGGTCCAGGCCTGGTTCCGCTCGGCCTTCGCCGCGCCGACGCCGCCGCAGGTCGAGGCGTGGCCGGCGATCAAGTCGGGACGGCACGCGCTCGTCGCGGCGCCGACCGGCTCGGGCAAGACGCTCGCCGCATTCCTCGCCGCGATCGACGCGCTGGTCCGCGAAGGCATCGAGCGGGGGCTCGCCGACGCGACGCACGTCGTCTACGTTTCGCCGCTGAAAGCGCTGTCGAACGACATCCAGCGCAACCTCGAGGCGCCGCTCGCGGGCATTGCCGCCGAGCTCGAGTCGCTCGGCCTCCCCGCCGTCGGGATCCGCACCCTGGTGCGCACCGGGGACACCCCCCAGGCCGAGCGCCAGAGCATGCGCAGGCGCCCGCCGCACATCGTCGTCACCACGCCCGAGTCGCTCTACATCCTGCTCACCAGCCAGTCGGGGCGGAAGATGCTCGCGACCACGCGCACGGTGATCGTCGACGAGATCCACGCGCTCGCCCCGAACAAGCGCGGCGCGCACCTCGCGCTGTCGCTCGAGCGGCTCGAGGCGCTCGCGGGGCCCGGCCTCGTCCGCATCGGGCTCTCCGCGACCCAGAAGCCGGTCGCGGAGATCGCGCGGTTCCTGACCGGCGGTGCGCCGTGCGCCATCGTCGACACCGGGCACGTGCGCAAGCGCGACCTCGCGATCGAGCTGCCCCCGGCGCCGCTCGAGGCGGTGATGTCCGGCGAGGTGTGGCAGCAGCTGTACGATCGCCTCGCGGCGCTCGCGACCGAGCACCGGACGACGCTGGTCTTCGTCAATACCCGGCGCCTCGCCGAGCGCGCGGCGCGTCATCTCTCGGACCGCCTCGGCGCCGACCAGGTTGCCGCGCATCACGGCAGCCTCGCGCGCGAGACACGCCTCGACGCGGAACGGCGCTTGAAGCTCGGGCGACTGAAAGTGCTCGTGGCCACCGCATCGCTCGAGCTGGGGATCGACATCGGCGACGTCGACCTCGTCTGCCAACTCGGCTCGACGCGCCGGATCGCCGCGTTCCTGCAGCGCGTCGGACGCTCGGGCCACGCGGTCGGCGGCGTGCCGAAGGGACGCCTCTTCCCGCTGTCGCGAGACGACCTCTGCGAGTGCGCCGCGCTCCTCGACGCCGTACGGCGCGGCGAGCTCGACCGGATCGAGGTCCCGGCGCAGCCGCTCGACGTGCTCGCCCAGCAGATCGTCGCGGAGGTCGCGTCCCAGGAATGGCGGGAGGACGAGCTCTTCGCCCGTTACCGGCGCGCCTATCCGTTCCGCAACCTGGAGCACGAAGCGTTCACGCAGGTCGTGCAGACGCTCGCCGAGGG
>JBOIFD010000301.1:0-3745 GCA_050741515.1 Burkholderiales bacterium | reverse complement strand
CGCTCGCGGCGCCGACGATCCTCGCCGGCGTGAAGACCTCGGCCGTGATCAACGTCGGCACGGCGACCATCGCGGCGTTCATCGGCGCCGGCGGCTACGGGGAGCGGATCGTGCAGGGGCTCGCGCTCAACGATAACGCGTTGCTCGTCGCGGGCGCGGTGCCAGCCGCAGTGCTGGCGCTCGTCGTCCAGGGCGGGTTCGAGCTCCTCGAGCGCTCGTTTACCTGGGCCCGGCATAGCCGCGGCTGATTCGAGGTAGTCGAGCGAGTGCTGGTAGTCCTCTGCCCTCGTCCGCCCTCAAAGGTCGCAAACTGCGACCTTTGAGCGCCCACTCTCATCTCGTGAGCTGAAACATGAAGTCGGCCGGGTCGGAGGGTTGCGACGCTCTTGGGTCGCGCCGACCCTGCTCGTTCAGACTACGCATTTCGGTTCCGGAGACAGCGGCGGGATCCTCATACGAACCCGATCTTGCGTTTCGGTCCACCCGGCGGTGGGCTCATGAGCTTGCGGATCGCCTGGAGGATCTCGACGATGGCCTGATCGTGATCGGCAAGGCGCTTGTCGATGCGGGCCTCGAGCGCGGCGAACTGCTGGGCGAGTTCCTTGCTGGCGGCCAGCGCCTCGCGCAGGCGCACGAACGCGCGCATGATCTCGACGTTGACGGCGATCGCCCGCGGGGAGCGAAGGACCGAGGAGAGCATGGCCACGCCCTGCTCGGTGAACACATGGGGTGCGTAGCGGCGGCCGCCGCGGCCTGCCTTTGAGGTCACAATCTGTGACCTCAAAACCTCCCACTCCTCGGACTCGACTTCGAACATGAAGTCCTCGGGAAAGCGCTCGGCGTTGCGCCGAACTGCCTGGAGGAGAACCTTGGTCGGGACGCCGTAGAGGCTGGCAAGGTCGGCGTCGAGCATGACCTTGTGCCCGCGGACGACGAGGATCGCATTGGCGATCCGCTCGGCGGGAACCAGTGCCTTCGCCCTGGTCAATCGATGCTCGTCTTTGAGCACGCTACGCAGCCTGATCCGGCAGAGCCGGCCGATCGGTTTCGTCTGGAGGGTTCCATCTTGCGCGCGCCGATGGCTCACTGGCTGAGCCTCACGAGCAGTCAGGCAGGTTGGTGGAGCTGCGCGATTACCGCCGGCGCCGCGGCTTGAGCCCCGCCATCTCGCCGAGCACTGCACACACCGCGCCGGTATCCTGCTTCGCATACCCCGAGGCCATCGCCGCCGTGTAGATCGGCGCGGACGTCGCGAAGAGCGGCGTCGGGCACCCCAGCTTGGTCGCAAACTCGCCGATGATGTGCATGTCCTTCTGCCAGACCTCGACCTTCATCGTCGCGTCGGTGTAGTCCTCCGCCACCATCATCGGGCCGCGAACCTGGAACATGCGCGAGGTCCCGGCGCCGTCGCCGACGACCTTGAGCACGAGCGCGGGGTCGAGCCCCGCCTTGCGCGCCAGCGTGAAGGCCTCCGCCGCGGCGACGTTGTGAATGGCGACGAGCAGGTTCGCGACGTACTTCATCTTCGAGCCGGCGCCGAAGCCGCCGACATAGTGGTGCCCGCGCGAGAAGCCCCGGAAGACCTCCCTGCACGCGGCGTACGCAACGCGCGGGCCGCTCGCGTAGACGAGGAGGTCCTTCGCCCGCGCCTGCGCGCCGGTCCCGCTCAGCGGACAGTCGAGGAGCGTCGTTCCGGCGCGGGCGAGGGCCTCGCGCGCGGCCTGCTTCGCCTCGATCGGCAGCGTGCTCGTCTCGACGACGATCAGCCCGCGGCGGCGCGCCGCCGCGATCTGGGCGGCGACCGCTGCCAGCGCCGCGACCGACGGCAGCGAAGTGATCACGATCGGCGCCCGGCGGGCGACGTCGGCGTTCGAGCGCCCGACCACGCCGCCGGCGCGCGCATGGGCCCGTCGCGCCGGCGTCGCCACGTCGTGGCCGACGACCTTGAAGCCGCTCTTCACGAGGCTGGCGGCCATCGCCGAGCCCATGATGCCGAGCCCGATCACGCCGACGGTGGGTTTCATTCCGGGGGACTCCTTCCGATTGGCAGCAGCGGGCTGGAATATCATACAAATCGGAAGGAGCCAACCGATGCCCGCCTACTGGGTTGCCCGCTCGAAGATCAACGATCCGGTCGAGTACAAGAAGTACACCGACCCGCTGCCCGCCCTCTTCGCCCGCTACGGCGGGAAGGTCCTGGCGCGCGGCGGGAAGTACCGCATCATGGAGGGTCCGGAGACGTTCCACCGCTTCGTCGTGATCGAGTTCCCGACGTTCGAGCAGGCGGTGGCCTGCTTCGAGTCGAAGGAGTACCAGGAAGCGGCCTCGTTCCGGCGCGGCGGCGCCGGGGCGGTGGAGAACGTCATCGTCGAAGGCGGCGAGGCGACGCCGCGCTGAAAGAGAGGTCAGCATGCCGCTCAGCCATCTCGAGCACTTCCTGGTGCAGACCACCGACATCGCCGCCACGCGCGACTGGTACGTGCGCGTGCTCGGCTTCACCGAGGGCTGGCATCCCGACTTCAAGTTCCCGGTGTGCTGGCTCTATCTCGGCGACCGCGACGTGATCCACATCACCGAGGGCGGCGCCGCCGTGAGCGAGAACCGCAAGCGCTACGTCGGCCAGGAGTCGCAGGCGACGAGCGGCAGCGGCGTGATCGACCACATCGCGTTCCGCGCCACCGGGCTGCGCGAGACGCTGGCGCACCTGCAGCGCGGGAAGGTCGAGTTCAAGGCGCGCCAGGTAAGCGACCAGGGGCTCTACCAGCTGTTCCTGTTCGACCCGAACGGCATCAAGATCGAGCTGAACTTCGCCAACGCCGAGGCCCTCGAGCACGGCATCACGCCCGAGCTCATGGCCTCCGATCTGCCCGGCTGACCGCCGCACCGGGCGGCTGAGGTATCATCGCCGCCGGCCGCTGGCCGCACCGCGCGCGACGGGTTGCGGGCGGCGACAAAGGGGACTTTCCATGCGCTTCGGCGTTCCTGCCGAGACCCGTCCGGGCGAGACGCGCGTCGCGGCGACTCCGGAGACCGTCAAGAAGCTCGTCGCGGGCGGCAAGCACGCGGCCGTCGTGCAGGCGGGCGCGGGCGTGCGCGCCGCCGTGCGCGACGCCGAGTTCCAGGCGGCCGGCGCGACGCTCGCGGCGTCGGCCGCGGACGTCTACGCGCAGTCCGACATCGTCCTGAAGGTGCGCGGCCCCGAGGCGTCCGAGCTGGCGGCGCTCAAGCGGGGCTCGATCCTCGTCGGCCTGCTCAACCCGTACGCGGCGGCGGGCGTCGAGGCGCTCGCGCGAACCGGGGTCACCGGGTTCGCGCTGGAGTGGCTGCCCCGGATCACCCGTGCGCAGGCGATGGACGTGCTGTCGTCGCAGGCGAACATCGCCGGCTACAAGGCGGTGATCGTCGCCGCCGACGAGTACGGCCGGTTCATGCCGATGCTGATGACCGCCGCCGGCACGGTCAAGGCGGCGCGCGTGCTGGTGCTCGGCGCGGGCGTGGCCGGGCTGCAGGCGATCGCGACGGCGAAGCGCCTGGGCGCGGTGATCGAGGCGTTCGACGTCCGCCCGGCGGTGAAGGAGCAGGTCGAGTCGCTCGGCGCGAAGTTCGTCGAGGTGCCGGTCTCCGAGGCGGAGAAGCGGCAGGCGGAGACCGCCGGCGGGTACGCCCGCGAGATGAGCGAGGACTACAAGCGCCGCCAGTCGGCGCTGATCGACGAGCGCTCGAAGGCCGCGGACATCATCATCAC
>JBOIFD010000300.1:0-13067 GCA_050741515.1 Burkholderiales bacterium | reverse complement strand
ACGAGCTCGCTCAACGCTGTGGCGTGCGACGACAGCCGCGCGTACAGCATCCCCTGTGGATTGCCCGACGCTTCGGCCGCGATCGTGGCGTGCCGGTCGACGAGCTCGACGGTCCAGCCGCGTGCGGCGAGACTCGCCGCGGTCGAGGCTCCGGCGAGGCCTGCGCCCACCACGATCGCGCGACGGTCCGTGGCCGCCGGCGGCCGGGCAAACCACGGCGGGCGCCACGACGCGGGCGACGGTCCGACAAGCTTGCCACGCAGCATCTCGCGCTTGCGCCCGAATCCGGCCGTCTTGTCGACCGCGAAGCCCGCGGCTTCAAGGCCTCGCCGGACCTCGCCGGCGACGGAATAGGTCGCGAACGTCGCGCCGTGGCGCGAGCGCCGCGCGACCTCCGCGAGAACATCCGGTTGCCACATCTCCGGGTTTCTCGCCGGCGCGAACCCGTCGAGAAACCACGCGTCGACGGCAGCGTCGACCCGGGGCAGCGCATCGCGCACGTCGCCCACGACCAGGGTGAGGCTCACGCGTCCGTCGCCGAGGCTCAGCCGGTGCCAGCCGGGCGCGAAATCTCCCCATCGGGCGAGGAGCGCAGCGCGATAGCGCGCGAGCTCGGGCCACAAGTCGAGCGTGCGCGCGATGTCCGCGGCCGGGAGCGGAAACCGTTCGACGCTGAGATAGCTGAGCTGAGCCGCGGGCGGCGCGACCTCGTCCCAGAGCTGCCAGGCGCACGCGAAGTTGAGGCCGGTGCCGAACCCGGTCTCGCCGATCACGAACCGGCCGCCGCGCGGGAGCGCCGCCCAGCGGCGGCGCAGGTCGTTTCCCCCGAGGAAGACGTGTCGGGCTTCTTCCACGCCGGAGTCGCGCGAGAAGTAGACGTCGCCGAACAGGCGCGAGACCGGCTGGCCTTCCTGCCAATCGATGAGCGTGCTGGCGTTGTCGGGGCGGGACGACACGATGGAATTTTCGAACCGGCTGTCAACTCTAACGCTCGCCACGGACCGCTGCGCTGGCGTATGATGCCGCCCCAAACGACCCCAACATCTAGGGCCCCCTAAGCCGATGGCGACGAAATCTAGGGCCTACAGCGCCGAAGACATCGAGATCCTGGAGGATCTCTCCCCGATCCTCCACCGGCCGGGCATGTACACCGACCCGGCCAACCCCAACCACGCGCTCGTCGAGGCGATCGACAACGCCGCCGACGAAGGCCTCGCCGGCTTCGCCAAACAGGTCGCGGTGACGCTCTACGAGGACGGCTCGGCCGGAGTCGAGGACGACGGCCGGGGGATTCCGGTCGACATCCACCCGCGGAAGAAGGTCCCGGCGGTGCAGGTGATCTTCACCACCCTGCATTCGGGCGGGAAGTTCAGGAAGACCGACAAGGACGCGGTGTACCGGATCGCGGGCGGCCTGCACGGCGTCGGCGTATGCGTGACCAACGCGCTCGCGAAGCGGCTCGAAGTGGAGGTGACGCGCGACGGGGCGCGGCATCGTCTCGTGTTCGCCGACAACGGGAAGGTCAAGGAGCCGCTCAAGAAGATCGCGACCGTCGGCCCGCGCGAGAGCGGCACGCGCGTGCGCTTCTGGCCCGATCCGAGGTACTTCGACTCGCCGCAGATCGTCGTGGCGGACATCGCGGCCCTGCTGCGCGCCAAGGCGATGCTGCTGCCGGGGGTGAAGTTCACGCTCGGCATCGAGAAGAAGGGCAAGGTCCAGACCCAGACCTGGCACTTCCCCGAGGGAATCAAGGGCTACTTCTCGTCGGCGATCGGCGGGCTGGGCCCGGTCGCCGAGGCGTTCTACGGCGAGCGCTACATCGACGCCCAGTCCGAGTCGGACAGCTTCGCCGAAGGCGAGGGCGCGCTGTGGGCGATGGCCTGGATCCCGGACGGCGACGTGATCGCCGAGGCGTACGTGAACATGATTCCGACGCGCAATGCGGGCACCCACGTCGCCGGGCTCCGCGAGGCCGCCTACAACGCGATCCGCAGCTTCATCGAGATCCACGAGATGGGGCAGCGCGGCCTCAAGATCGTGCCCGAGGACGTGTGGTCGCGGGCCTGCTACGTGCTCGCAGTGAAGATGCTCGACCCGCAGTTCAAGGGCCAGGTGAAGAACGAGCTCCTGTCGCGCGACGCCGTGAAGCTCGTCGCCCAGATGGTGCGCGACCCGTTCGAGCTGTGGCTGAACGCGCACGTGGACGAGGGCAAGCGCATCGCCGAGCTCGTCATCCGTCAGGCGATGGCCCGCACCAAGGCGGCGCAGAAGGTCGAGCGGCGCAAGCTCTCCGGGGTCGCGGTGCTGCCCGGCAAGCTCACCGACTGCGCCTCCGACGACCCGGATCGGAACGAGCTCTTCATCGTCGAGGGCGATTCGGCGGGCGGATCGGCGAAGCAGGCGCGCGACAAGGAGTTCCAGGCGGTCCTGCCGCTCAAGGGCAAGCCGAAGAACACCTGGCAGGACAGCGCCGATTCGCTCTACTCGAACAAGGAGATCGAGGCGATCGCGCTCGCGATCGGCGTCGATCACCACAAGCTCGAGGACAACGTCGACCTCGCCGGCCTCCGGTACAAGCGGCTCATCATCCTCGCCGACGCGGACGTCGACGGCGCGCACATCCAGGTGCTGCTGCTGACGCTCTTCTTCCGCCATTTCCCGACGCTGATCGAGCGCGGCCACGTGTGCGTGGCGCAGCCGCCGCTCTTCCGTATCGACGTTCCGGCACTGGGCAAGGGCAAACCGGCCCGCAAGCTCTACGCGCTCGACAAGCAGGAGCTCGCGGCGATCGAGGAGAAGCTCGTCGACGAGGGCGTGAAGGAGGACAGCTGGACGGTGAGCCGCTTCAAGGGCCTGGGCGAGATGAGCCCCGAACAGCTCTGGGAGACGACGCTCAACCCCGACACGCGGCGGATGCTGCCGGTCAAGGTCGAGGACGGGATGCTCGAAACCGACCGCAGGACGTTCGACATGATGATGGCGCGCGAGAACGCCAACCAGCGGCGCGAGTGGATGGAAGCGTACGGCAACCTGGTCGATGCCGACATCTCGTAAGGCCATGGGCAACCAGAAAGATCTCTTCGACGGACTCGATTCGGCCGGCAAGGCGGTGAAGGCGGCCAAGGGCGCGAAGCCGGCGTCGGGCGGCGCCGCGGGCGGGTTGCCGCCACCCTTCGCGCCGCTCGCCGGCGAGCCCGGCGACAGCTTGCCACTCGGCGGGTACGCCCAGACCCAATACCTGCAGTACGCCATCGCGACGGTGAAGGACCGCGCGCTGCCGCGGGTCGGCGACGGCCAGAAGCCGGTCCAGGCCCGCATCCTCTACGCAATGTGGGACATGGGCGGCCGCTCGGGGACGCCGCGGAAGAAGTCGGCGCGCGTCGTCGGCGATGTGCTCGGCAAGTTCCATCCCCACGGCGACGCGTCGGTGTACGACGCGCTGGTACGCCTCGCGCAGGGCTTCACGATGCGCTACCCGCTGATCGACGGCGAGGGGAACTTCGGGTCCCGCGACGGCGACGACCCGGCGGCGATGCGCTACACCGAGGCGCGCCTCACCCGCTTCGCCGACGTCCTGCTCGCCGAGCTCGGCCAGGGCACGGTCGACTTCCTGCCGAACTACGACGGCAGCATCACCGAGCCCGCGGTGCTGCCGGCGCGCCTGCCGGTGCTGCTGCTGAACGGCGCCTCGGGGATCGCCGTCGGGATGGCGACCGAGATCCCGCCTCACAACCTCGCCGAGGTCGCGCAGGCGGCGATCGCGATGATCCGGGAGCCCGACCTCACGCTCGCCGGCGTGATGAAGCACATCAAGGGCCCCGACTTTCCGGGCGGCGGGCAGATCATCACGCCGCGCGCGGAGCTGCGGGATGCCTATCAGTCGGGTCGCAGCTCGGTCCGGGTGCGGGCGCGCTGGTCGATCGAGCGGCTCGCGCGCGGGCAGTGGCAGCTGGTGGTCACCGAGCTGCCCCCCGGCGCGTCGGCGAAGCGGGTCCAGGAGGAGATCGACGGCATCACCAACCCGCAGCCGAAGCCGGGCAAGAAGTCGCTCACGCCGGAGCAGACGCGCGAGAAGCAGCTCGTGCTCGCGATGCTGGAGCGGATGCGCGACGAGTCCGACCGGGCGCATCCGGTGCGGCTCGTGTTCGAGCCGCGCAGCTCGCGCATCGACGAGAACGAGTTCGTGAACCTCCTGCTCGCCAAGACGAGCATGGAGACGAACGTGCCGATCAACCTGGTCGTGGTCGGGCTCGACGGCCGTCCCGCCGGGCGGAACCTGCGGGAGATCGTCGCCGAGTGGCTGAAGTTCCGGTTCGAGACGGTCACGCGGCGGACCAAGCACAAGCTCGAGCAGGTCCTCGACCGGATCCACGTCCTCGAAGGGCGGATGATCGTCCTGCTGAACGTGGACAAGGTGATCAAGATCATCCGCAACGCCGACGAGCCCAAGGCGGATCTGATCAAGGCGTTCAAGCTCAGCGAGCGGCAGGCCGACGACATCCTCGACATCCGGCTCCGCCAGCTCGCCAAGCTCGAGCACATCAAGGTCGAGCAGGAGCTCGAGGAGAAGAAGCAGGAACGCAAGGGTCTCGACAAGATCCTCGGGAGCCGCAAGGCGCTCGAAGAAGTCGTCGTCTCGGAGATCGAGGACGACGCAAAGACCTTCGGCGACAAGCGACGCACGCGCATCGAGGAGGCCGAGAAAGCGGAGGTCGAGACCCCGGTCATCGACGAGCCGGTGACGGTGATTTTCTCGAAGAACGGGTGGGTGCGGGTGCGGCAGGGCCGGGACGTGGATCCCGCCACGCTGTCGTTCAAGGAAGGCGATGCGCTCGGCGCGCTCGTCCCGTGCCGGACCGTCGATCCGGTGGTGTTCCTCGACTCGAATGGCCGCGCCTATGCCGTCGAGGCGTCGCAGCTTCCGCCGGCGCGCGGCGACGGCGCGCCGGCGTCGTCGCTCGTCGATGTCCAGGAGGGCGGCAAGATCATGTTCTGCATTGCGGGCAAGCCCGACACGGCGGTGCTGGTCGCGGCGACCAACGGGTACGGGTTCGTGAGCAAGCTTGGCGACATGCTCTCGAACCGCAGGGCGGGCCGCGAGTTCATGAGCGTCAAGGAAGGCGAGACCCCGATTGCGCCATTTGCGTTCGAGGTCGGGAGCGGCAATCTGCTCGTCGCGGTGTCCTCCGGCGGGAAGATGATCGCGTTCGACCTCGACGAGGTCGGCTATCTCGCGAAAGGGCGGGGCGTGACGCTGATGGGACTGGACCGCAACGAAAAGCTCGTCGCCGCGGCGGTCACGCGGGAACAGCACGTGGAAGTGCTGGGCTTTGGTCGCGGCCGCGAGAACGTGGCGGAGATCAAGGGCGCCCACTTTGCGCGTCACCTGTCCAAGCGGGCGCTCAAGGGCCGCGTCCTGCCCGACAAGGTGAAAAAGCCGCTCGCGCTGCGGGTGCGGGCCGCGCCCGAATCCGGGGCCTGAGCGCGGTTTGCCCGAGTCGGCGTGCTAGACTGCACGTCGTGATCCCGCGGCATGTGCCACACTGGCGCTTGCCTTTTGCACCGTTCAATGGCGGGCCTCCCCGCATTGCAGCGTGGTGAACCTGGTCAGGTCCGGAAGGAAGCAGCCACAGCTACTTACTGCAAGTGCCGGGGGTTAGGCTCGCCACCCAACCGCAGTGTGCGTGCCCCTCTCCGATCGGCGGAGAGGGGCACCAGACGGACCACCGGCGCTGCTAAAATCCCCGCATGTCGTACCAGGTGCTCGCGCGCAAGTGGCGGCCGCGGACGTTCGCGACGCTCGTGGGACAGGAGCACGTCGTCCGGGCGCTCACGAACGCGCTCGAGAGCCAGCGGCTCCATCACGCCTACCTTCTCACCGGCACGCGCGGCGTCGGCAAGACCACGCTGGCGCGCATCCTCGCGAAGGCGATCAACTGCGAGACCGGGATCACGCCGACGCCCTGCGGCAAGTGCTCGGCGTGCCTGGAGATCGACGCCGGGCGCTTCGTCGACCTGATCGAGGTCGACGCCGCGACCAGCACCAAGGTCGACGAGATGCGGCAGCTGCTCGAGAACGCCGTGTACGCGCCGACGCGCGGCCGCTTCAAGGTGTACGTGATCGACGAGGTGCACATGCTGTCGACCTCGGCGTTCAACGCGATGCTGAAGACGCTCGAGGAGCCGCCGGAGCACATCAAGTTCATCCTCGCGACGACCGAGCCGCAGAAGATCCCGGTGACGGTGCTGTCGCGCTGCCTGCAGTTCAACCTGAAGCAGATGCCGGTGCCCGCGATCGTCGCGCACCTCGAGCGGGTCCTGAAGGAGGAGGGCGTGCCGGCAGAGACGCCGGCGCTGCGGCTCGTCGCGCACGCGGCGCGCGGGAGCATGCGCGACGCGCTGAGCCTGATCGATCAGGCGATCGCCTACTGCGGCGGCCACGTCACCGAAGCGAGCGTCCGCGCGATGCTCGGGACCGTCGACACCGGCTATCTGTTCGACCTCCTGGAGGCGCTCGTGCGCCGCGACGCCCCGGCGACGCTCGCCGTGGCCGAGGCGATGGCGGCGCGCAGCCTGTCGTTCGACGACGGTCTCGCCGAGCTCGCCCGGATCCTCCACCGGGTGGCGCTGGCGCAGGCGGCGCCCGAGGCGCTTCCCGAGGACGCGCCCGAGCGCGAGCGGGTCGCGGCGCTCGCCGGCGCCCTGGATCCCGAGGACGTGCAGCTCTACTATCAGATCGCGCTCAACGCGCGCGAAGACCTGGCGCTCGCCCCCGACGAGTACACGGGCTTCACGATGGCGCTCCTGCGGATGTATGCGTTCGCGCCTGAGACTGCCGGCGACCGGCCCGCCCTCTCCCCGCGGGAAGAGCGGAAGGTCGAGTCGGCGCAGCCGGCGAGCTCCCGGTTCGAGTGGCCGGCCGTGGCGCGGGCGCTCAAGCTGACGGGCGCGGCGAAGCAGCTCGCGGAGCGAAGCGAGCTGCTTGCGTTCGCTGACGACAGCGTCGAGCTCGCCGTGCCTCCGGAGTCGCGTGCGCTCGCCGACAAGGGCTACGTCGAGAAGCTGAAGAGCGCGCTCGCCGAGCACCTCGGGCGCCCGGTCCGCGTCACGGTGAGGCTCGCCGCGGTGAACGGCCGGACCGCTGCCGGGGTCCAGCAGAGCGAGCGCCGGGCGCGCGACGAGCAGGCGAGCGCGCAGGTCGACGCCGACCCGCTCGTGCGCGAGCTGGTGGCCGGCTTCGACGCGACCATCGAATCGGTGAAACCCGTCGAGTAGGGACCGCAACCATGATGAACAAGGGACAGCTCGCCGGCCTGATGAAGCAGGCCCAGCAGATGCAGGAGACGATGCGCAAGATGCAGGAGCAGCTCGCGACGATCGAGATCGAAGGCCAGTCGGGCGCGGGCATGGTGAAGGTCGTCATGACCTGCCGCTACGACGTCAAGCGGGTCGTGATCGATCCGTCGCTCCTCGCGGACGACAAGGAGATGCTCGAGGATCTGGTCGCCGCCGCGGTCAACGACGCGGTGCGCCGCGTCGAGTCGACGGTCCAGGAGAAGATGGCGGGGGTCACCGGCGGGCTGCCGCTGCCGCCGGGAATGAAGCTCTTCTGATGGGCGCATGAAGGCCGCCTCCGCCCTCGACGAGCTGATCGACGCGCTGCGCTGCCTGCCGGGCGTCGGGCCGAGGTCGGCGCAGCGGATGGCCTACCACCTCCTGCAGCACGACCAGGAGGGCGCGCAGCGGCTCGCCGCCGCGCTCGGACGCGCCCTCAGCCGCATCCGCCGGTGCAGCCGGTGCAACACCTTCACCGAAGAGGAGCTCTGCGGGCTCTGCGCCTCGTCCAAGCGCGACGCGCGGCTGCTGTGCGTGGTGGAGATGCCCGCCGACCTGGCGGTGATGGAGCAGACGCTCGCCTACAAGGGGCTGTACTTCGTGCTGATGGGACGGCTCTCGCCGATCGACGGCATCGGGCCGAAGGATGTCGGTCTCGACCGGCTCGTCGCGCGGGCGTGCGACGGGGTCGTGAAGGAGGTGATCCTCGCGACCAACTTCACCAACGAGGGCGAAGCGACCGCGCACTACATCGGCGAGATGCTGCGCAGCCGGGGCCTCGAGATCACCCGCATCGCGCGCGGCATTCCGGTGGGCGGCGAGCTCGAGTACGTGGACGCCGGGACCCTCGCGCAGGCCTACTACGAACGGCGGCCCGCGTGACGGGTGGGAAAGCCCTTGCCGGCGTCAGGGTCCTCGAACTGGGGCAGCTGATCGCCGGCCCGTTCGCCGGGAAGTTTTTCGCCGAGTTCGGCGCCGAGGTCATCAAGATCGAGCCGCCCGAAGGCGGCGACCCGCTCCGGCAGTGGCGCAAGCTGCACGGTGGCACGTCGCTCTGGTGGTACGTCCAGGGGCGGAACAAGAAGTCGGTGACGGTCAACCTCCGGACGCCGGAAGGGCAGGAGATCGTGCGCCGGCTCGCGCGGGAGACCGACGTTTTGATCGAGAACTTCCGTCCCGGGACGCTCGAGAAGTGGGAGCTCGGCTACGAGCGGCTCGCGTCCGAGAATCCGGGCCTCGTCATGCTGCGGCTCTCGGGGTTCGGACAGAGCGGGCCGATGCGCGACCAGGCCGGATTCGGCTCGGTTGCCGAGTCGATGGGCGGCTTGCGCTATGTCACGGGCTTCCCCGATCGGCCGCCGGTGCGCCCGAACCTGTCGATCGGCGACGCGATCGCGTCGCTCCACGGCGTCATCGGGGCGCTGATGGCGCTCCATCACCGCAACGTGATCGGCGGGAAGGGGCAGGTGGTCGATGTCGCGCTGTACGAAGCCGTCTTCAACATGCTGGAGAGCGCGTTGCCGGAGTACGACCTCGCCGGCGTCGTGCGCGAGCGCACCGGCAGCAATCTCACCGGCATCGTGCCGTCCAACACGTATCTCAGCCGCGACCAGCTCCACGTCGTCATCGGCGCGAACGGCGACAGCATCTTCAAGCGGCTGATGGGCGTCATCGGGCGCGAGGACCTGGCGAACGACCCGACGCTCGCCGACAACGCCGGCCGGGCGAAGCGCGTCGCGGAGCTCGACCGGGTCATCGGCGAATGGACCGCCCGCCACGACGCCGACGAGGCGGTGCGCATCCTCAACCAAGCGCAGGTGCCGAACGGGAAGATCTACAGCATCGCCGACATCGCGCGCGACCCGCAGTTCCTCGCGCGGGAGATGATCCGGGAGGTACGTCTGCCGGACGGCGCGCCGCTCAAGGTGCCGGGAATCGTCCCGAAGCTCGGCGCGACGCCGGGCGAGCTCGAGTGGGTCGGGCCCAAGCTCGGGGAGCACACCGACGAGATCCTGGGACGGCTCGGGTACGCGCCGGCCGATGTTGCCGGCCTGCGCGCGCGCAAGATCGTCTAGTTGGGGCGGGTCGTTGACAGGCTAGCGGCCCCATGTGAGCATCGCCGCCTCCCTGCGCGGCGCGCTCGCCGCGGCAACCGGCCATCACGGAGGAGGAAGACCATGTTGAAGGTGCGTGAGGCGCTCGTCGCGCTCGCCTGCCTGGCCGCTGCGGCCGGCGCCGGCGCGCAGACCCAGGGGCTCGAGAAGAAGGAAGTCCACATCGCAGTCGGCGGCAAGGCCGCCTTTTACTACCTGCCGCTGACGGTCGCCGAGCAGCGCGGCTACTTCAAGGACGAGGGGCTGACCGTCAAGATCAGCGACTTTCCCGGCGGCGCGCGGGCGCTGCAGGCGGTGGTCGGCGGGAGCGCCGACGTGGTTTCGGGCGCGTACGAGCACACCATCAGCATGCAGGGCAAGAAGCAGTACTTCCAGGCCTTCGTGCTGCAGGGCCGGCTGCCGCAGATCGCGCTCGGGATCGCGACCGCGAAGGCCGCGAGCTACAAGTCGCCCAAGGACCTCAAGGGCCTCAGGATCGGCGTCAGCGCGCCCGGGTCGAGCACCCATAACCTCGTGAAGCAGATCCTCGTCCAGGGCGGGCTCGATCCGAACAAGGACGTTGCGATCATCGGCGTCGGGACCGGGGCGGGGGCGGTGGCGGCGCTGAAGAGCGGGCAGATCGATGCGGTCTCGAACGTCGACCCGGTCATGACCAAGCTCGAGCAGGAGCAGGCGGTGAGAATCGTGGCCGACACCCGCACGGTCAGGGGCACGAACGAGGTCTGGGGCGCTCCGCTTCCGGCCGGCTGCCTCTATGCGCCGGTCGAGTTCGTCAGGAAGAATCCGAACACCGTCCAGGCCCTGACGAACGCCATCGTGCGCGCGGACAAGTGGATCGCGACCGCGGGCGCGACCGACGTGGCCAAGGTCGTGCCGGAGGCGTACCTGCTCGGCGATCGGGCGCTCTATCTCTTTGCCTACACCAAGGTCAAGGAGGCGATCTCGCCGGACGGCATGATCTCGGACGCCGGCGCCAGGGCGACGCTCAAGGCGCTCGCCGCCTTCGACGCGAACATCAAGCCGGACGAGATCAAGCTCGGCGAGACCTACACGAACGAATTCGTCAAAAAGGCGAACGCGAAGTACAAGTGACCGCGGCGTAGCCGCGGTCATCCCCGCGAACGCGGGGACCCAGTTCAGCGTCGACTGGCGACTCGATGAGCGCCGCACTCTCGCTCGAGCACATCACCTGCACTTTCGTCTCGCGGGAGGACCGCGGCCGGCGCTACACCGCGGTCAGCGACACGACGCTCGCGGTCGGGGAGGGCGAGTTCGTGTCGGTGGTCGGCCCCACGGGCTGCGGCAAATCGACGCTGCTCAACGTCGCTGCCGGGCTGCTCGAGCCCTCCGCCGGCCGGGTGCTGGTCCGCGGCGAGCCGTTGTCCGGCTTGAACCGGCGCGCCGGGTACATCTTCCAGGCGGACGCGCTCATGCCGTGGCGCAATGCGCTCGCCAACGTCGTGGTCGGGCTGGAGTTCAGGCGGGTCGAGCGCCGCGAGGCCGCCGAGCTCGGCGAGCGCTGGCTGCGACGGGTCGGCCTGGGCGGGTTTGGCGACCGTTACCCGCACCAGCTGTCCGGCGGGATGCGGAAGCGCGTCGGGCTCGCCCAGACGCTCATCCTGGACCCGCAGATCCTGCTGATGGACGAGCCGTTCTCGGCGCTGGACGTCCAGACGCGCCAGCTGATGGAGAACGAGCTCCTCGAGCTCTGGTCGGCGGACCGGAAATCGGTGCTCTTCATCACCCACGACCTCGAGGAGGCGATCTCGCTCTCCGACCGCGTCGTGGTGCTCTCGGCCGGCCCGGAGACCCGCCCGATCGGCGAGTTCGCGATCGATCTGCCGCGGCCGCGGGACGTCTCCGAGATCCGGCTCACACCCCGCTTCATCGATCTCCACGCCCGGATCTGGCACGCGATGAAAGAGGAGGTCCTCAAAGGCTATGCCCGCCAACAGCGCCAAGGCTAGCCTGCGGTCGGCGCTCGCGCCGAATCCGCGTAACCTCCGCGCCTACCAGTTGCTGGTGCTCGCGCTGGTGTTCGCGCTGTGGTATGTCCTGAGCAGCCCGACGCTGCTGCCCCCGTTCTACTTCGACGACCCGTACAAGGCCGCGTTCTTCTTCGGCGAGCCGCAGAAGGTGCTCGCGCGGATCTGGGCGTGGTTCGCGTCGGGGGAGATCTACCGGCATCTCTGGGTCACGCTAGTCGAGACGCTCCTCGCGTTCGTTATCGGGACCGTGTTCGGCGTCGTGATCGGCATCTGGCTCGCACTGTCGCCTTTGGCATCGGCGATTTTCGACCCTTATATCAAGGGGTTGAACGCGATGCCGAGGGTGATCCTGGCGCCGATCTTCTTCGTGTGGTTCGGCCTTGGCATCGCCTCGAAGGTCGCACTGGGGGTCACGCTGGTGTTTTTCATCGTGTTCTTCAACGTGTACCAGGGCGTCCGGGAAGTGAGCCCGGTGGTGCTGGCGAACGCGCAGATGCTCGGCGCGACGCCACGCCAGCTGCTCCGCCACGTCTATCTCCCCAGCGCCATGAGCTGGGTGTTCGCGAGCCTGCACAACTCGATCGGGCTCGCGTTCGTGGCGGCGGTGGTCGGGGAGTACCTCGGCTCGGCGGAGGGAGTCGGCTACCTGATCCATCAGGCGGAGGGAGTGTTCGACATCAACACGGTTTTCGCCGGAATCCTGCTCCTGACGGGGTTCGCCCTGGTCCTGGACTGGCTCGTGGGGCGGGTGGAGCAGCGGCTGATGGTGTGGCAGCCGCGGCGCGGCGAAACGGAGCGGATCTGACCGCTGTGCGTCACCGACCGAGCCCGTGACGTTTGACACGCTTGGGCGCCGCCGCATATAATCGTCGTCTCTCCGGGCGCGGGGTGGAGCAGTCCGGTAGCTCGTCGGGCTCATAACCCGAAGGTCATAGGTTCAAATCCTATCCCCGCAACCATCGCTCTTTAACAATCCAGACAGCCGATAGGTGTGGGCGCTGGCTTGAGTGCCACGGTGCCGCAAGCGATAGGGCAAGTACGCCATACGCGCGCGCGGCGCCAAAGCTCGGCAACTCAACCCGCGCTCACACGAAGAGTCAACGAACGCCCCGGCCCACCCGGCAACGCTGGGCGCTGGAGCGTTCCGTCAGACTTTGAGTGAGCGCATCCGGTACGCAAGGCCTCTCGGCCGCGCGCGCCGGTGATCGCATTCGCGATCCTAAACAGGATTCAACTGAAGAGTTTGATCCTGGCTCAGATTGAACGCTGGCGGCATGCCTTACACATGCAAGTCGAACGTGAAAGGGGGGCAACCCCCGAGTAGAGTGGCGGACGGGTGAGTAACACATCGGAACGTACCCAGTAGTGGGGGACAACCTCGAGAAATCGAGGCTAATACCGCATACGACCCACGGGTGAAAGCGGGGGACCGCAAGGCCTCGCGCTATTGGAGCGGCCGATGTCCGATTAGCTTGTTGGCGGGGTAAGAGCCCACCAAGGCGACGATCGGTAGCTGGTCTGAGAGGATGATCAGCCACACTGGGACTGAGACACGGCCCAGACTCCTACGGGAGGCAGCAGTGGGGAATTTTGGACAATGGGGGCAACCCTGATCCAGCCATGCCGCGTG
>JBOIFD010000299.1:0-6742 GCA_050741515.1 Burkholderiales bacterium | reverse complement strand
GCGCGGCCCGGCGCCGCGGCCGGCGCGCCCGACGCGTGGTGGAACCTGCTTCAGCAGACGCAAGCCGCGGCGCCGTCGGCCCCGCAACCCGAGCCGAAGCGCGAGAAGAAGCCGAAATGACCGCGCGCCGCCGGGACAGTCCGGTAGCGTTTCGCGCCGGTCACGCGCGTGCCGACCGGTGGGAGGACGCCGTCGAGGCCGCGCTGCGCCAGCTGGAACCGATTCCCGCGGGCGCCAACCTCGGGTTCGCCTACGTGAGCGATCGGCTGGCCCCCGCCGCCGCGGAGATCCTCGCGCGCCTGAAGGAGGCGACGGGCGTTCGGGAGTGGGTGGGAACGGTCGGCGTGGGGGTGCTCGCGACCGGGACCGAGTACTTCGACGAGCCCGCGCTCGCCGTGATGCTCGCCGCGTTGCCCGAGGGGGAGTTCCAGGTGTTCTCCGGAAGGTCGCGCCCGCCGCCGCTCGGCGCCAGGACGCCGAGCGGCGCCGAGGCGGCACACTTCGCCATCGTTCACGGCGACCCGCACACCGACGACATCCCGGAACTGATCGAGGACATGTCGGCGAAGGTCGCGAGCGGTTATCTCGTAGGCGGGCTCTCGAGCTCGCGCCAGACGACCTTCCAGCTCGCGAACGAGGTGCTGCAAGGGGGTCTCTCGGGCGTCGTGCTTTCGTCCGCGATCGACGTCGCAACCCGGCTCACCCAGGGCTGCTCGCCGTTGCGGCAGGGCGCCGACCGGGCGCCTGTTCGCCACGTGGTCACCGAGGGCGAGCGCAACATCATCGCTGCGCTCGACGGCCGTCCCGCGCTCGATGTCCTCAAGGAAGACCTCGGCGAGGTCGCGGCGCGGGACTTGCGTCGCGCGGCGCAGACCATTCACGCCGGCCTGCCGGTTCCGGGCTCCGACACCGGCGACTACCTCGTGCGCAATCTCGTCGGCATCGATCCGCAGCACAAGCTGATCGCGATCGGCGGGCCGGTAGAACCCGGGATGCCGATCCTGTTCTGCCGGCGCGACCGCGCCGCGGCGCACGCGGACCTGTTGCGGATGCTCGACAGCATCCGCCGGGACTTCGACGCGCCGCCCAAAGGCGGCCTCTACTTCTCGTGCCTCGGCCGCGGCGAGCACATGTTCGGGCGGCGCTCCGCGGAGCTCGGCGTCCTGCGCGACCGGCTCGGCGAGTTCCCGCTCGTCGGGTTCTTCTGCAACGGCGAGATCTCGCACGACCGCCTCTACGGCTACACTGGCGTGCTGACGCTGTTCCGCTGAACGCCGGCGAGCGGGGGTCACGAGGGTCCGACCACCGCGTGCCCGCGGCTCGAGGACCCGAAACCGATTGCCTCGTCGCGAACCACCGAACCATGATCTTCCCCTAGGAGACTCAAGATGCCCAAAGCGATCCGATTCCACAAAACCGGCGGTCCCGAGGTCCTGGCCTGGGAGGACGTCGAAGTGGGCGATCCCGGTCCCGGCCAGCTCCGCATCCGCCAGCATGCAATCGGCGTGAACTATGTCGACACGTATCAGCGCTCGGGTCTGTACCCGATGCCGCTTCCGAGCGGCTGCGGGTCGGAGGCCGCGGGAGTCGTCGAGGCGGTCGGGGCGGGGGTCACCGACCTGAAGCCCGGCGACCGCGTGGCGTACGCCACGGCGCCGGTCGGCGCTTACTCCGAGGTGCGGCTGTACCCGGCGGACCGCGTCGTCAAGATCCCGGAGGGGATCGCGTTCGAGACGGCCGCCGCGATGATGCTGAAAGGCATGACGGTCCAGTACCTGATCAAGCGGACGTTCAAGGCGCAGCCCGGCATGACCGTGCTCTGGCATGCGGCGGCCGGCGGCGTGGGCCTGATCGCCTGCCAGTGGCTGAAGGCCCTGGGCGTCAAGGTCATCGGCACGGCCGGGTCGGACGCGAAGGCCGCGCTCGCGCGCGACCACGGCTGCGACCACACGATCGTGTATACGCGCGAGAACTTCGTCGAGCGCACCAAGGAGATCACCGGCGGGAAGGGCGTACCGGTCGTCTACGATTCGGTCGGCAAGACCACCTTCATGGGGTCGCTCGACTGCCTGCAGCCGCTCGGGATGATGGTGAACTTCGGCAGCGCGTCCGGGGCCCCCGAGCCGCTGAACATCGGGTTGCTCGCCCAGAAGGGCTCGCTGTACGTCACCCGGCCGACGCTCAACACCTACGCCGCGAAGCGCGAGGACCTGGTCGCGTCGGCGAACGATCTGTTCGACGTGGTGAAGTCCGGGAAGGTGCGGATCGAGATCGCGCAGCGGCATGCGCTGAAGGACGCCGCGCAGGCGCACCGCGACCTGGAAGCGCGCAAGACGACCGGCTCCACCATCCTGCTGCCGTAGCGTCGCCGCCCGTCGGGCGCGGGCCGACGCGCGCCCGGGGATGCTCGCGAGGTCTGCCCATGCGACGTTCAAGCTGCGGTTGCGCTAGTCGCGGCTAGGGCAGGAACGAAAACGCCGTGGCTTGCGCCACGGCGTTTTCGTCGACCGGCGGGCAATCAGATCTTCAGGATCTTCTTCGCCTTCGCGAGCGTGTCGACCGACTCCTGATGCTTGCCGGCCTTGTGAAACGCCTCGCCCTCGGCGCGGAGCTTCTTTGCGTCCGCCATCTCCTGGGCCGAGAGCTTCGGGTTCTTGGCGAGCGCCGCGTCGATCGCCTTCATCTCGTTCGGGCAGTTGAACGCGAACGCCGGCGCCGCGGCGAGCAGGCCCGCAGCGAGCAGTGCTGTCAATCGGATCTTCAACTTGGCTTCTCCTCTTCGTCGGGTCAAATCAAAGCTTCCGGCCATCGGGCGCCGTCGCGCCGGGAAGAGCCGTACGGAGGGAACATCCCCGCGACCCGCATTATTCCATGCGGCGGTCGGACCTGGCGCGAGCGTCGGGCCAGCGGGCCGCGGGAAAAATCGCACGTGCGCCGCAGTGACCCGGCCGCCCGGAGCGGGCTTCGCGAGTAGAATCCGTCAGGCACGAAGAACGCCGCGACTCGCCTGCCTTGAACGCCCCGCAACGCCCCGGCTCGTACTCCGCACGCTGGCTCCGCAGCTGCTTCGCGAGCCCGCGCGCCGTCGCGCCGGTGACGATCGGGGACGGACATCTCTGGCGAAGGGATCGCGAGATCCGGCCCGCTGCGGTGCTGGTCCCGGTCGTCAATCGTGACGACGAGCTGACGGTCCTGTTCACGAGGCGCACCGCGCATCTCCACGATCACGCCGGCCAGATCAGCTTTCCCGGCGGGCGCGCCGAGGCGGGCGACCCCTCTCCGGGAGACACCGCGTTGCGCGAGACGGCGGAGGAGATCGGACTCGCGCCCGACCGGGTCGAAATTCTCGGCCACCTCACCGAGTACACGACGGTGACGGGCTATCGCGTCACGCCGGTGGTCGGCATCGTCACTCCGCCGTTCGCGCTGAAGCTCGATGACTTCGAGGTCGCAGAGGTGTTCGAGGTCCCGCTCCCGTTCCTCCTCGACCCCGCGAACCACCAGCGCAATCTGGTCGTGCACGAGGGCAACGAGCGGCGCTACTACGCGATGCCGTACGGGCGCCACTACATCTGGGGAGCGACGGCCGGGATGCTGATGAACCTCTACGCCCATCTCGGCCGGCCCGCGTAGCCGGCCCGTCACCGGTGATCAAGACTTCGCCCTGATCACTTGGCTATACTTCCTCGGTCATACGACCAGAGGAAGCCGCCATGCGAATCGAAGACCAGCGGCGCAGCGAGCAGATCGAGGACCGCCGGGGGATGTCCGTCGGGCGCGGGGTGGCGGGCGGCGGGATCGGGCTCGTCGTGATCGTGCTGCTGGCGCTCTTCTTCGGCGTGGATCCGAGCCTCCTCCTGCAGGGCGGTGCGCCGCCCGGCGCCGCGCCGGAGGCACCGCAACAGCGCGTCGAGACCCGCGCGCCGTCGCGCGAGGACAAGATGGCGGACTTCATCGCCGCGGTCCTGGGGAGCACGGAGGACACCTGGAACGAGCTGTTCGCGCGCAGCGCTCGCGCCTACCGGAAACCGACGCTCGTGCTCTTCACCGGCGCGGTGCAGTCGGCCTGCGGCTTCGCGCAGGCGGCCGTGGGGCCCTTCTACTGCCCCGCCGACCAGAAGCTCTACATCGATCTCGCGTTCTACCGCGATCTTCAGGACCGCTTCCGGGCCCCGGGCGACTTCGCCCAGGCCTACGTCGTCGCGCACGAGGTCGGGCATCACGTCCAGAACCTTCTCGGCATCGCCGAGAAAGTCCGGGCCGCGCAGCAGCGCGCCGGGCAGCGGGGCGCGGCCGCGCTCTCGGTCCGGATGGAGCTGCAGGCGGACTGCCTCGCCGGCATCTGGGCGGCACACGCGAACCGATCGAAGCGGATCCTCGAGCCGGGCGACCTGGAGGAGGGGTTGAACGCCGCGGCCGCGATCGGCGACGACCGGATCCAGATGGCCTCGCGCGGCTACGTCTCGCCCGAGTCGTTTACGCACGGCAGCTCCCAGCAGCGGGTACGCTGGTTCCGGCGCGGTCTCGAGACCGGCGACCTCAAGGCGTGCGACACCTTCGCCGTCGCGAGCCTTTGAGCAACAGCCGCTTGCGCGGTGTCGCTGACGCGAGGCCGCGAACGCCGGCCGGCGCACTTTGACTGGCGCCTTCGCATTCGATGAGTTTTCTCTCGCTTCTCCTCGCGCTCGTGCTGGAGCACCTGCGTCCGGCGGTCGACCGGAGGTTGGTGCTCGCGCCGGTTGCGGCGTACGCCGGGCTGCTCGAGCGGCACTTCGACGCCGGCGAGGCGCAGCAGGGCGTGATCGCGTGGGTGCTCGGGGTCGTACCGCTCGTCCTGGCGAGCTGGGCGATCTATGCGGGTCTCGCCGCGATCAACCCGCTGCTCGCGCTCGGGTTCAACGTCGCGGCGCTCTACCTGACCATGGGCTTCCGCCCGCACAGTCGCTGCTTCAGCGCCGTCCAGAGAGCGCTCAAGGACGGCGACCTCGGCGAGGCCCGCCGCGTGCTCGGCGAGTGGCGGGGGCACCCGTGCGACGGGCTGTCCGCGTCCGAGGTCGCCCGCCTCGCGATCGAAGGGGCGTTCCTCGTCTCGCACCGCCACGTGTTCGGCGTCATGCTCTGGTTCCTGGTCCTGCCCGGGCCGAGCGGCGCAGTGCTCTATCGCGCGGCGCTGTTCCTGGCCGACCGTTGGGGGGGGACGGATCGCGCGGCCCGAGCCGGGGCGCGGCTTGCCGGTCGGGAGCCGCCGGAAGGAGGCGACCCGCCGGCGCGCTCCGACGACGACGGGCCGGGGCGGTTCGGCGAGTTCGCTCGGGCGGCATTCCATGCGATCGACTGGCTGCCCGCACGGTGCACGGCGGCATCGTTCGCGATCGTCGGTGACTTCGAGGACGCGGTGTATTGCTGGCGCACCCAGGCGGCGCGCTGGCCCGATCCGCTGGGCGGCGTGGTGTTGGCCGCCGGAGCCGGGGCGCTCGGGCTGCGGCTCGGCATGCCGATTGCCCCCGGGGGCGGCGTCGAGGACCGGCCGGAGCTCGGCCTCGGCGAGGAAGCGGACACGCCGTTCCTCGACAGCGCGGTCGGGCTGATCTGGCGCGCGCTGGTGCTCTGGCTCGCGTTGGTGCTGGTCGTGACGGTCGCTTCGGCGTTCGGCTAGAGCGCCGGGAGAACCGCCTTGCTCATTCCCCTGGTCGCGTCCCGCGCTGCGCGCCGCACTTCCAGCAGGTGTCGAACTGCCCTTCGAGCCGCTCACGGCAGACGGGGCAGGTCCACGGCGGCGCGGGCGGCGGGGGCCGACGCCAAGCTTCCAGGAGCGCCTCGGCGCGCGGCCGGTCGGGCTCGCGCGCGAGATGGAGCTCGAGCGCGCAGTCGACGAACGGAATCTCGCCGGCGAGCCGCGACAGCAGCTCGTTCTTCACCCAGCAGCGGATGCCTTCGGCCTCGAGGACGTTCTTGAGGTGATGGATCTCGAGCGGGTTGAGCGAGGTGAGCAGCGGCCTCATCGGTGTGCGCGCTCGGCGTCGAGGATCCGGTGGAGCAGCTCGATCCGCCGCGGGTGGACCGCTCCCGCTTCGGCAGCGTCGCGCACCGCACAACCGGGCTCGGCGCGGTGCCGGCAGTCGCGGAAGCGGCACCGTCCGGCAAAGGGTGCGAGCTCCGGAAAACCGCGCTCGATCTCGGCGGAGGTCAGGTGGGCGAGGCCGAACTCCTGCACGCCCGGGGAATCGATGATCGCGCTCGCCGCTTCGAGGCGATAGAGCCGGGTGTGGCTGGTCGTGTGCCGGCCGGAATCGAGGAAACGCGAGATCTCCTGCGTCGTGGCCTGGGCATCCGGAACCAGCGCATTCACGAGCGTCGATTTGCCCATGCCGGACTGGCCGATCAGCACCGTCGTCTCGCCGGCCAGGCGGCTGCGCAGCGCGGCGACGTCCCGCCTCGCACTGGTCTCGACGAGCGCGTAGCCCGCGCGCGCGAGCGAGGCGAGCCGCTCCCGGAGCGCGGCCGTGGGCGCCTCGAGGTCGGTCTTGTTGACCACGATGAGGGCGCGCATGCCCTGCGCGCCGGCGGCGACGAGGACGCGGCACACCAGCTCGTCGCTCACGCTCGGCTCGCCGGCGGTGATCACCGCGACCTGCGTTGCGTTCGCTGCGATCAGCTTGCGGCGATGCGGCGCCGCGCGCAGGAACAGCGTCGAGCGCGGGTCGGCCGCCTCGATCACGCCTTCGCCCCGGGCGGTGCGCTT
>JBOIFD010000298.1:0-6989 GCA_050741515.1 Burkholderiales bacterium | reverse complement strand
CGGCGGCGTCGTAGCTGTTGACGCAGATCGTGTCGACCAGCCGGATGTCGAGCTCGCGCGCGATCAGCGCCGCCGGCACGAGGCCGCCCCGCGTGATCGCGATGATCCCCTTCCAGGGGCCCTTGTCGAGGAGGATCTCGGCGAGGTACCGGGCGTCCCGGTGCAGCTCGACCCAGGAGACGATGATCTCGTCTTCGTAGGGGATGCGCGGCATCGGCGTAGTTTAACCGCGTTCAGCGGTTGGCCTGACCCCGGAACGCCCACCCGGTGAACCGCGTCTCGATCGCCGCGGTCGCGGCGTAAAGGACGATGCCGAGCACCGCGAGCACCAGCAGGCCGGCGAACACGATCGGCACCTGGAACGCGGCCTGCGCGTCGAGCATCAGCTTGCCGATGCCCTTGTTGGAGCCCACCGTCTCGGACACCACCGCGCCGACGAACGCGAGCGTGATCGCGACCTTCAGGGAGCCGAAGAAGTAGGGGAGCGACCGCGGAATGCCGACCTTGCGCATGATGTCGAGCTTGGAGGCGCCGAGCGCGCGGAGCACGTCCTCCAGCTCCGGCTCGGTGGTCGCGAGCCCGGTGGCGACGTTCACGACGATCGGGAAGAACGAGATGAGGAACGCGGTCAGCACCGCCGGGATCTCGCCCAGACCGAACCAGAGGATCAGCACCGGCACCACCGCGACCTTCGGGATCGAGTTGAAGCCGATCAGCACCGGGTAGATGCCGGCGTAGATCGCGCGGTGCCAGCCGACCGCGATCCCGAGCACGAGCCCGAACACCGTCGCGATGAGAAACCCCGCGAGCGTCGTCCAGAGCGTGACGAAGGAGTTGTCGGCGATCGGCGCGCGGTACTGCCACATCGCCGCGAACACGTCCGAGGGCGCCGGCAGGATCGTGAGCGGCACGCTGAACACGCGGCACACGAGCTCCCACAGCACGAACAGCGCCACGACGAACGCCGCCGGCGATACCACCGTGATGCCGAACTCGCGCCGCTCCATCAGTGCCGGGCGCCGATGAGCTGCCGCAGCTCGTGCACGACGTCCTGGAACTGCTGCGTGTAGCTCACCTCCAGGTCGCGCGGCCGCGGGATCCCGACCTCGCAGCGGCGCACGATCCGCCCCGGGCGGCTCGACATCACGTACACCGTGTCGGCGAGGAACACCGCCTCGCGCAGGTCGTGGGTGACGAGCAGCACCGTGACGCGCCGCTCGGCCTGCAGGTCCCGGAGCGCGCACCACAGCTCCTCGCGGGTGAACGCGTCGAGCGCGCCGAACGGCTCGTCGAGCAGCAGGATCTCCGGCTCGTGGATCAGCGCGCGGCAGATCGAGGTGCGCTGCTGCATGCCCCCGGAGAGCTCCCACGGGAATTTCCGGGTGAATCCGCCGAGACCGACCGATTCGAGGAGCTGCTGCGCCTTGGCGCGGTACGCGTCGCGCTCGGCGCGCATGCGGCGGCGGTGCGGCTCGACGATCTCGAGCGGCAGCAGCACGTTGTCGAGCGCGTTCCGCCACGGCAGGAGGTTGGAGTTCTGGAACGCCATGCCGACCGACCTCAGCGGGCCGCGCACCGGCTTGCCCTCGACGGTGAGGGTCCCGCCGAGCGGCGGGTGCAGTCCGGAGATGAGCCGCATCAGCGAGCTCTTGCCGCAGCCGGACGGGCCGACGACGGCGATGAAC
This sequence comes from Burkholderiales bacterium, assembly GCA_050741515.1. Lineage (GTDB taxonomy): Bacteria > Pseudomonadota > Gammaproteobacteria > Burkholderiales > SG8-39 > DATEDA01. The sequence goes on along the minus strand of JBOIFD010000298.1, from coordinate 5,304 downwards.
TCGCCCGCGGCGATGTCGAGGGTGAGCTCGTCGAGGGCCCGGACCGCGGCGGCGCCGCGGCCGTAGGCCATCGAGACGCGGTCGAGCTGGACGAGCCCGGGCAACTACTTCACCAGCCGCTGCTCCCTCGGCGGCAGGAATTCCGCGGTGAAGACCTCGGCGGGCTTCGGCCGGTTCGTGTACTGGAAGGTGAGCCCGATCTGCTCGATCGAGCGCTCGAGCCGCTTCGTGTCGACCGCCCCGAGGCCGTTCTTGCGCACGTCGGGAGTCACGAAGTTGCGCTCCAGCGAGAGCTTGAGGCGCTCGAGCTCGACGTCGCGCTTGGCGATCGGGTTGCGCTTGATCACGCTGTCCACCGCCGACTCGGGATCGCGGAGCGTCTCCTGGATGCCCCTGATCGTGCCGCGCACGAACCCGGCCAGCGCCTTGGGCTGGAAGCGCATGAAGTCGGGGTTGGCGACGATCGCGTTGCCGTAGAGGTCGAGGCCCCAGTCGCGCATCATCAGCACCACGATGTCGCCCGACGGGATGCCCTGCGCCTTCAGGTTCATGTAGGAGGAGAACCAGAAGCCGGTGATGGCGTCGACCCGGCCTTGGGCGAGCATCGGCTCGCGCACCGGGAAGCCGATGTTCTCGACCCTGACCTTCGCGGCGTCGATCCTGTTCGCCTGCACGAAGATCGGCCACTGCGCCCAGGCGCCGTCGGCCGCGGGCGCGCCGAGGATCTTGCCCTCGAGGTCCTTGGGCTTGGCGATGCCGTTCTTCTTCAGCGTGACGATCGAGAACGCGGGCGAGTCGTAGATCATCATCACCGCCTTGACCGGGAGGTTGCGCGGATTGTCCCGGTACTTGACGAGCAGGTTGATGTCGGCGAACCCGACGTCGTAGGCGCCCGAGGCGACGCGGTTGATGCCCTCGACCGAGCCCGCGCCCGGGTCGATCGTCACGGCGATCCCCTCGGCCTTGTAGTAGCCCTTGTCGATGGCGACCAGGAACGGCGCCGCCGGCCCTTCGAAGCGCCAGTCGAGCGCGAAGCGGACCGGCGTTTCCTTCTGGGCGAACGCGGTGCCGGCGAACAGTGCGGCGGCGAGCAGGAATGCGTGGCGCATGACGATCTCCGCGGAGGGTTCTGGAAGGTTGGCCGGACAGTCTAATCGGCGGCCGGGCCGGCGGCAATCAGCGCCGCCGCGTGCACCGGAGCGTCGCCGGACGCACTGGACCGGTGCCCGAGTCGCCAGAATCCCGCGGCACCGACTGGCCGCAGAGGCCTGGGCGCCGGCGTGGACCGCTTCGCGGCGGCGGCATATGATTCGCCCGCGCGTCGGTTCCAGACGCGTTCGTCGAGGAGGCCAGCCATGATCGTTCGCGTTGCCGCGTTGCTGTTCGCCGCCGTCCTGCTCGCGCCCGCCGCGCAGGCGCAGGACAAGGTCACGTTCCTCACCAGCTGGTACGCCCAGGCCGAGCACGGCGGGTTCTACCAGGCGATCGCCAAGGGCATCTACCGGAAGCACGGGCTCGACGTCACCCTCCGGATGGGCGGCCCGCAGGTCAACGGCCTGCAGCTCATGATGGCCGGCCAGGCGGACATGCACATGGGCTACGACTTCCAGGTGCTGAAAGCCCTGGAGCAGGGCATGACGCCCGTGACCGTCGCCACCTCGTTCCAGCACGACCTGCAGGGGCTGCTCACGCACGACGACGTGGCCGGTCTCGGCGCGCTCAAGGGCAAGACGATCCTGGTCGCCACCGCGGGCCGGACCTCGTGGTGGCCCTGGCTCAGGGCCAAGTACGGGTACGCCGACGAGCAGGTCCGCCCCTACACCTTCAACCTGCAGCCGTTCTTCGCCGACAAGGCGATCGCGCAGCAGGGCTACATGTCCTCCGAGCCGTTCCAGGCCGAAAAAGCCGGGATGAAGGCGAAGTTCTTCCTGTTCGCGCACGACGGCTTCCCGCCCTACGGGACCACGATCGTGGCGACGCAGAAGCTCGCCAAGGAGAAGCCCGACGTGGTGACGCGCTTCGTGCGCGCGTCGCTGGAGGGCTGGAAGAGCTATCTCGCGGAGCCGGGCGCGGCGAACGAGCTGATCAAGAAGGACAACCCGAACATGAAGGACGACCAGCTCGCGTACGCGCTGGAGAAGCTGAAGGAGCACCGGCTGATCACCGGGGGCGACGCGGCGAAGATGGGCATCGGCGCCATGACCGCGGAGCGCTGGAAAAAGACCTACGACTACATGGTGTCCGCCGGGCTGCTCAAGCCCGACGTGGACTACCGCCAGGCGTTCACGCTGCAGTTCGTCAACGACCTGAGGATCATGCCGTAAGGCGACGGCATCTTGTCCGCCGTTCCGATTCCAGCTGATGCAGCGCCGGTCGTCGAGGTCCTGTCGGCCGACAAGGTTTACGCCGACGGCACCCGGGCGCTGCACCCGGTCGACCTGAGCATCCGGCCGGGGGAGTTCGTCACGCTGCTCGGGCCGTCGGGCTGCGGGAAGTCGACGCTCCTCAAGATGATCGCCAACCTGATCACGCCGTCCGACGGGCGGCTGCGCTGGTGGCGCCAGGGTTTCGAGCGCGTCGGCGAGCCCGGCCGGAACCTGGTGATGGTGTTCCAGGACGCGACCCTCATGCCGTGGGCGCGGGTACAGAAGAACGTGCGCCTGCCGCTCGATCTCGCGGGCGCGCCCCGCGCCGAAGCCGATGCCCGCGTGGCGGAAGCGCTGGCGCTGGTGGGGCTGACCGGTTTCGAGCGGCACTACCCGCGGCAGCTCTCGGGCGGCATGCAGATGCGCACCTCGATCGCGCGGGCCCTGGTCACCGACCCGAACCTGCTGTTGATGGACGAGCCTTTCGGGGCGCTCGACGAGATCACCCGCAACCGGCTCGACGCCGACCTCATCCAGCTGTGGTGGAAGAAGCAGCTCACCGTCGTCTTCGTCACCCACAGCATCTACGAGGCGGTGTTCCTGTCGACGCGCGTGGCGGTGATGTCGGCCCGGCCCGGGCGGATCCTGAAGGAGGTGGCGATCGGCGAGCCGCATCCGCGCACCGACGCCTTCCGCGTCACGCAGAAGTTCGCCGCGTACGCGAAGGAGCTGTCCGAGCTCCTCGCCGACGCCGCCGCCCGGGGAGCGACCGACCTGTGACGCCGAGCCGCAGCGACCGGGTGCTGCGATGGGTGGCGCCGCTCGCGGTGGGAATCCTCGTCATCCTCGTCTGGCACGCGCTGGTGACGGCCTTCGACGTCCCCAAGTACATCGTCCCCTCGCCGCTGCTGGTGGTGGAAACGCTGATCACCGACCGGGAGCTGCTGTTCAGATCGCTCCTCATCACGCTCAAGATCACGTTCGGGGCGTTCTTCATGGCGGTGCTCATCGGCACGGTGGTCGCGTTCCTGTTCGTGCAGAGCCGCTGGATCGAGGTGAGCTTCTTCCCCTACGCGGTGCTGCTGCAGGTCACGCCGATCGTCGCGATCGCGCCGCTCATCATCATCTGGGTGAGGAACCCGACCGCCGCGCTCGTCGTCTGCGCCACGATCATCGCGCTGTTCCCGATCATCGCGAACACCACGCTCGGGCTGCGCAGCGTCAACCCGGGGCTGGTCGATCTGTTCCGCATGAACCGGGCGAGCCGCTGGCAGACGCTCACGCAGCTGCGCATCCCGTCGGCGGCGCCGTACTTCTTCGGGGGTCTGCGGATCTCCTCCGGCCTCGCGCTGATCGGCGCGGTGGTGGCGGAGTTCGTCGCCGGCACGGGCGGCACCGGCGCGGGCCTCGCCTACCAGATCCTGCAGGCGGGCTTTTCGATCAACATCCCGCGCCTCTTCGCCGCGCTGTTCCTGATCACGGTGACCGGCGTGGCCCTCTTCCTGCTGATGGTGTTCCTCTCCAGGCTCGCGCTCGGGAGCTGGCACGAGTCCGAGGTCGTGCCGGAGCGCTAGCGCGTGCTGATCCGCAACGCGCTCGCCATCATGACCGGCCTGCCGGGCGACCGGGCGCGCGCGCCGGGCAGCGACGTCCGCATCGACGCGCACGGCCGCATCGCCGCGATCGGCCGGCTCGCGCCCGAGGCTGGCGAGCGCACGCTCGATGCGACCGACTGCGTCGTCTACCCGGGCTGGGTCAACACCCATCACCATCTCGCGCAGTCGGTGCTGAGGGGCGTGCCCGCGGGCATCAACCTGCCGCTCGCCGGCTGGCTGGGCGCGGTCGCGTACCCTTATCGGCGCCGCTTCGACGCCGAGCTGCTTGCCGTCGCCGCCGAGGTCGGCATGGCCGACCTCGTGCTCTCGGGTTGCACCACGATTGCCGACCACCACTACGTCTACTGGCCGGGCATGGGCTACGACCCGGCGCAGATCCTCTTCGACCTCGCGCAGCGCCTCGGCATCCGCTTCGTCCTCTGCCGCGGCGGCGCCACGCTCCAGCGGGCGTTCGAAACGAACGACCCGAACGCGACCAGGCCCGAGACGCTGGACACCATCGTCGGCGACGTCGAGCGCCTGGTCGGGACGTACCATGACCCCGGGCCCGAGGCGCTGCGCCGCGTCGTGATGGCGCCCGCGACGCCGACCTGGTCGGTCCGCCCCGAGGAGCTGAAGCTGATGGCGCGGGCGGCGCGCCGCCTGGGGATCCGGCTGCACAGCCATCTCTCCGAGACCGCCGACTACGTCGTCTTCTGCCGCGAGCAGCACGGCCGGAAGCCGGTGGAGTTCGTCGCCGATCACGAGTGGGTCGGCAGCGACGTCTGGTTCGCGCACATGGTGCACCTCTCGGAGTCGGAGATCCGCCTGGTCGCCGAGACCGGCACCGGCACCGCGCATTGCCCGGGGTCCAATTGCCGGCTCGGCAGCGGCGTCGCGCCGGTGCCCGAGCTGGTGCGCGCCGGCGCGCCGGTGTCGATCGGCGTGGACGGCACCGCGTCCAACGAAGGCGGCGACTCGATCTCCGAGGCGCACACCTGCTGGTACGTCCACCGCGCGGTCAAGGGCGCGTCGGCGACGACGGTGGAAGACGTGATCCACTGGGGGACGCGCGGCGGCGCGCGCGTTCTCGGCATCGACAACGTCGGCACGATCGAGGTCGGCCGCGCTGCCGACCTCGCGGTGTACGAGCTCGACCAGCTGCGCTACGCGGGCCTGCACGACCCGGCGATCGGGCCGGTCGCGAGCGGAGGCCGCCCGAAGCTGCGGCTCCTCACCGTCCAGGGCCGCGTGGTGGTGGAGAACGACGCGATTCCCGGCCTCGATCTGCCGCGGCTGCTGGCGCGAGCGCGCGAGGCGGTGCGAAAGCTCTCGTGATCGAC
>JBOIFD010000297.1:0-5593 GCA_050741515.1 Burkholderiales bacterium | reverse complement strand
GCGCCTACGCGCGCGGCCGCGTGACGCCGAGCCGCGGCGCCGGGGCTAGCGCCGGGCGGTGACCGACTGGGCGCGCCGGGAGAGCTCGTCCCAGAGGGTGTCGGTGCGCTTCCGGAAGATGGTGTCGGCGTCGGCCTTGACCGTCCACCAGTCCCCCCGGGCCAGCTCGCCGTCGAGCTGACCCGGGGCCCAGCCGGCGTAACCGGCGAACAGCCGGAGCGCCTCCGGCGGCTTGAGCAGGAGCTGCTCCACCGTGGCCGGCTGGAGGGCGAGGCGGACGTCCTCGATCACCGGGAACGACGGCCCGAGGTCCCCGGTCCCGCGAAATACCGCGAACAGCCCGGCGGGCTCGACCGGGCCACCGAAGTGGAGCGGCGCGGTGAAGCGCGCCAGGCGCTCGTTGCCCGGGAGGATCTCGGCGAGCGACTGCTGCGTGGGGCGATTGAGGATCACCCCGAGGATCGCCCCGTCGGGCGCGTGCGTGACGAGGACCACCGTCCGCGAGAAGTTGGGGTCGAGGATGGTCGGTTTGGCGACCAGAAGGAACCCGCCCGGCGCCTGCGCGACCGCCGCGTGCGCCACGGCCGCCAGGACCGCGGCGATCAGGATGTGGACCGGCCCGGACAACGCTGTTGCGCGCGCGCGCCGCGTCAGTCGACCGCGCGCGCCCCGTCGCTTGCGCCGAGCGCGTTGATCTGGCGCGCCATCCGCAGCAGCTCTTCCCAGACGTGGTCGGTGTCCTTGCGGAAGACCGTGTTCGCGTCCGGGTTGAGCACGTACCACAGGCCGCGGTCGATCTCGCGCCGGAGCTCGCCGGGCCGCCAGCCGACGTAGCCGACGTAAAAGCGCGCATCGGCCGGCCGGTCCTCGATGATCCTGTCGATCGTGTTGACGTTGATGGCGAGGTACAGGTTCGACATGATCAGGACCGACCCGGCACCGGGGCTGCGGTCGCCGCGCACCACGGCGACCAGCGCGCTGGTCGAGAAGGGTCCCCCGAAGAACACCGGCTCCACGACCTTCTTGGACGGCTCGTGCTCCGGGAACAGGCTCGCGAGCGACCGCCGCGTCGGCTTGTTGATGATCACCCCGATGTGCCCGCCGCGCGCGGTCGGCGACGCGATGAGCACCGTCTGGCGGTACTCCGGGTCACGGAACCCCGGCGCCGCGACCAGGAACACCGTGGCCTCGGCGGGCGCCGGCGTCTGGGCGCCGGCCGGCTGGGCCAGGGCCGCCGCGACGGCGAGCACTCCGGCGAGCAGGCGGAAAAGCGCTTTCATAATCACCCCGAGCATCTGCGATCCACCCCTATTGTAGCGAGACAAGCTCGGCATGACGAAAACAAACCGTTAAATGGTCGTTGACCATCCCGACGGCTTGCATGAAAGCGTAGCAGATCGTCGACCCGACGAAACGAAAACCATTCCGTCGCAGGTCGCGGGACAGGGCTTCCGACACGCCCGTCTGCGCCGGCACCCGGCGCAGCGTTCGCCAGCGGTTCTGGATCGGACGGCCGTCCACGAACCGCCAGAGGTAGGCGTCCAGGCTGCCGTGGCGCTCCCGCAGATCGAGCGCTGCGCGGGCGTTCCCGATCGCGGCCTCGATCTTCAGCCGGTTGCGCACGATCCCGGGGTCACCCATCAACCGCTGGATCTGGCGCGCCCCGTAGCGCGCGATCCGCTCCGCGTCGAAGCCCTCGAACGCCCGGCGGTAGCCCTCGCGCTTCGCCAGGATGGTCGACCAGGACAGCCCGGCCTGGGCGCCTTCGAGGATCAGGAACTCGAACAGCCGCCGGTCGTCGTGCACTGGCGCGCCCCACTCGTCATCGTGGTAACGGACGTACTCGAGGCTGCCCAGGGACCAGGGACAGCGGTGCCGGCCGTCGGGGAGAGCCAGGGCGCGGGCCGGCACCGGGCGCGCTCAGGCGGTGAACGCCTGAATGCCGGTCTGGGCGCGGCCGAGGACGCGAGCGGGGTTTCGGCGAGCACTGCTCGCCGCCGTGAGCGCCCGAGCGCCTGCAGGCGCGAAGGGGGCGCATCTCGAGAGCTGCAGGCTCATGAGAACGCCTGGATCCCCGTTTGCGCACGGCCCAGGATCAGCGCATGAATATCGTGCGTGCCCTCGTACGTGTTCACCGTCTCGAGGTTGATCATGTGCCGGATGACGTGAAACTCGTCGGCGATGCCGTTGCCGCCGTGCATGTCGCGGGCGAGGCGGGCGATCTCGAGCGCCTTGCCGCACGAGTTCCGCTTCACGAGGGAGACCATCTCCGGCACCGCGCGCCCGGCGTCGACGAGCCGGCCGACCCGGAGGACCGCCTGCAGGCCGATGGTGATCTCGGTCATCATGTTCGCGAGCTTGAGCTGGATGAGCTGGTTCGCGGCGAGCGGCCGCCCGAACTGGTTCCGATCGAGCACGTACCGGCGCGCCCGGTGCCAGCAGTCCTCGGCCGCGCCGAGCGCGCCCCAGGCGATGCCGTAGCGGGCCTTGTTGAGGCACCCGAACGGGCCTTTCAGCCCAGACACGTCCGGCAGCAGCTGCGCCTCGGGAACGAAGACGTCGTCCATGACGATCTCGCCGGTGACCGAGGCGCGCAGGCTCATCTTGCCCTCGATCTTCGGGGCGGAGAGCCCTTTCATTCCCTTCTCCAGGACGAAGCCGCGGATGACGCCGTCGTCGGTCTTGGCCCAGACCACGAACACGTCGGCGATCGGCGAGTTCGTGATCCACATCTTCGAGCCCTTGAGGACGTAGCCGCCGTCCGCCTTCCGGGCGCGCGTCTGCATCGAGCCGGGATCGGAGCCGTGGTTGGGCTCGGTGAGCCCGAAGCAGCCGACCCAGTCCCCCGTGGCGAGCTTCGGCAGGTACTTCTGCCGCTGTGCCTCGGTGCCGTAGGCGTGGATCGGGTGCATGACGAGCGAGCTCTGGACGCTCATCGCCGAGCGGTAACCGGAGTCGACGCGCTCGACCTCGCGCGCGGTCAGCCCGTAGCTCACGCTGTTCACGCCGGCGCAGCCGTAGCCTTCGATGGTCGAGCCGAGGAAGCCGAGCGCGCCCATCTCGTTCATGATGTCGCGGTCGAACTTTTCCTTGCGCGTCGCCTCCAGCACGCGCGGCAGGAGGTTTTCCTGGCAGTAGGCGCGCGCGGAGTCGCGCACCATGCGCTCCTCCTCGGTGAGCTGGTCCTCGAGCAGGAACGGGTCGTCCCAGCGGAACTCGGGCTTCGCTTTGGGCTCGGGCGCGTTCATGGCTAGGTCTCCGGATGAAGCAATGATAGTCCAAGGCGCGCGCGCCGCCTGAGCCACGGGCTCGCGCGGTAGCGCGGGTCGCCCGAGGCGGCGGCGAGCGCGTCGAGGATGGCGGTCACGCGCGCCGCGCCGATCGCGTCGCCCCAGGCGAGCGGGCCCTTCGGGTAGCCGAGGCCCAGCGTCACCGCCAGATCGAGGTCCTGGGGCGAGCAGATGCGCTGCTGCGCGATGTCGCAGCCGATGTTGACGACGTGCGCGATCACGCGCTGCGCGACGAACCCCGGGCTGTCGCGGATGACCGAGACCGCCACGCCGTCGCGCGCGAACAGCGCGTGCGCGGCATCGCGCATCGCGGCGGAGGTCGCGGGCGTGGTCATCAGCGTGCGCCGCTTCGCGAGGCCGAACAGCGCGTCGACCGCGACGGTGCGCGTCGGGTCGACGGTCTCCGCGAGCGCGGCCGTCGTCGCGTCCTGGCCGAGCGGCGCGACCAGGATCAACGAATCGGGCCCGGGCCGGTCGCCGCGGTCGAGCCGGGCGCCGAGCGTCGCGACCGTCGTGGCCACCGCGTCGTGCAGCCCGTGGCGCGCGACCCACACCTTGGGAACGTCGGCGCCCGGCACCGCGGCGACCGGCATCGGCTTCGCGGCGCCGTCGGCATACTCGTAGAACCCGCGATTGCCGGATTTCCGGCCGAGGAGCCCGGCGACGAGGCGCTGCGCCGTGAGCGGGGAGGGCCGGTAGCGCGGCTCCTGGTAGTACTGGTTGTAGATCGACTCCATCACCGGGTGGGAGACGTCGAGCCCGGTGAGGTCGAACAGCTCGAACGGACCCATCCGGAACCCGGCGCAGTCCCGGAGAATGCGGTCGATCTCGTAGAACTCCGCGACCCCTTCGCGGAGGCAGGCGAGCGCCTCGGTGCCGAATCCGCGCCCGGCGTGGTTGACGATGAAACCGGGGCTGTCCTTGGCGCGCACCGGCGTGTGGCCGCACCGCCGGGCGAAGGCAGTGAGGGCATCGCACACCCAGGGCGCGGTCATCACCCCGTCGACCACCTCCACCACCTTCATCAGCGGGACGGGGTTGAAGAAATGGAACCCGGCGACGCGGTCCGGGCGCTTGCAGGCGGCGGCGATCGCGGTCACCTGCAGCGACGAGGTGTTGGTCGCCAGGATGCAGTCTTCGGGGACCACCGTCTCGAGGTGCTGGAACAGCTCCCGCTTCGCCTCGAGGTTCTCCGCGATCGCCTCGATGACGATCTGGCACGACGAGAGGTGCGCGAGGACGTTGGCGATGTCGAGCAGACCCGATGCCCGCGCCGCGGCTGCGGTCGGGATCCGGCCTTTCTCGGCGAGCTTCCCGAGCGCGCTCGTCACGTAGTCCTTGGCGGTGGGCGCGGCCTCGGAGCGGGTATCGTAGAGCACCACGCGGACCCCGGCCTGCGCCGCGATCTGCGCGATGCCGCGTCCCATGACGCCGGTCCCGACGATCCCGAGGGTGAGGTCCGGACGCTCGCTGTCCAGAGGCACGATGTCGTTGTTTTCCGGCGGATGAGGCGCCCGCGCATTGTAGCGCCGGCCCGGCCGCACTTGCCGCTCATTGACGCTCGCGCCCGTTTTCGGCAATCTTCGGCGCAAGCGTTTCGGCTTCGCACGCGGAGCCCGCGTTGGTGCGATTCGGAAGAGGCCGTCGACGGCCCACACCCGTCCCTGCACGGGGTTCAATCGCCCGCAGCGCGAGGAAGCGCGTTTACACAGGAGAGAGGAGGGTATCCGGATGTATACGCGGATCCTCATGGCCTACAACGGCACGCGCGAAGGCCGCGCAGCGCTGTTCGCCTGCGCCGAGATCGCGGCGTTCGGAAAGGCCGAAACGCATCTGCTCGCCGTCGCCAGCATGCCCTCGAGCATGTTCCTCACCGAGGGTTTCCTGCCCGAGGAGCTGATCGAGGAGGAGAAGAAGCGGATGCAGGACGTGATGGACGAGGGCCTCGCCGCGCTCAAGGAGCGCGGGTTCTCGGTCTCCGGCCATCTCTCGGTCGGCGAGCCGGTCGAGGAGATCTGCCGTCTCGCGTCCGAGCTCAAGAGCGACCTCATCGTGGTCGGCCATCGGCAGAAGCAGTCGTTCGCCGCGCGCTGGTGGCGCGGCTCGGTCGGGGCCACGCTGCTCGACTACGCTCCCTGCAGCGTCCTGATCGCGATCGCACCTTGAGCGGCGGGGCGCGGCCGGACCCGCCGCGCCGCGTCGGCGAGCTCGCCCGGCACGGCGCCGACCGGTTCGGCGATGCCCCGGCCGTGGTGGAGGCGGCGCGGCGCCTCGACTACCGCGAGCTCGCGCGCGCGGTCGAC
>JBOIFD010000296.1:0-9122 GCA_050741515.1 Burkholderiales bacterium | reverse complement strand
AATTGCAAGGCCGGGGCGTCACCCCCGCAGCCGAGCGAGCCGGCTCGCGTGCTCGGCGTTGACCGAGCCCTTGGGCGCGCGGCCCGTGAGGATTTCGGCGGCCTGCGCCACGGTCTCGAGCGACTGGTGCTCGATCGCAGGCTCCGTCAGGCCGGCCGTATGCGGCGTCGCGATCACCAGGGGATGGCGCGCGAGATCGGGCATCGGCATTTGGTCGGGCGCACGCCCGACATCGAGCGCGCACCCGGCGAGGCGCCCCGAGTCGAGCGCCGCCTTCAACGCATCGTCGTCGACCAGGTTGCCGCGCGAAGGGTTGAGGAAGTAGCTGCCTGCCTTCATCTGCGCGAACGCCGCCGCGCCCATGAGCTTCTCGGTCTGCTCGTTCGCGACGACCAGGCACACGACGAAGTCCGACTCCGCCAGCACCGCCGGCATGTCGAGCTGCTCGAGGCGCGGGTTCTCGACCTTCTGGTGCGGGTCGTAGACGAGGACGTGCATGCCCAGTGCAAGGCCGAGCTCGGCGAGCCGGCGGCCAATCTGCCCATAGCCGAGGATCCCCAGCGTGGCGCCCTCGAGCTGGATGCCCAGCAGCCCGCGCGGCACTTCGCGGGCGTGATACGACTCGGTCGATGCAGAGATGCGGCGGCCGAGGTCGACCTTAGCGCCGATCGCCCATTCGCTCACCGACGCGACGAAGCCGGCGCTCGCCTGGGTCACCAGGATGCCGGCGGCGCTTGCCGCGGGAACATCGACGTTGCGGATGTCGATCGCGCAGCGCGAGAACGCGACGAGATCGGGGGCATTCCGGAAGAGCTCGGCCTCCCCGGGCGTCTGACGATAGGAGACGATGATCTCGCACCCGCGCGCGGCCTCGAGGAGCTCCTTCGTCGAAAGCTCGCGCCCGGCGGGGTTGAGGCGCAGCTCGCCGAGCGCCCGCAGACCGGCGACGGCGCGTTCGCCGTAGTAGTTGGCGAGCGCTTCGGGCGGATGCGTCAGGAAGATTCTGGCCATGCTTTCTCCACGGCGGACTCGCAAGATCACCCTCGACAGCCCGGGCGCAACGCAATAATCTCACCCTCTGGCGAAGGAGATCATGCCATGGCTGAACGACCGGAGGACCGCCCGACCGACATCAAGCTCGATCCGGCGTCGCTGTACCTCGAGGAAGTGTTCACCGACCGCCGGATCGGCACCATCCGGCGGCTGACGCCCGTCAAGGGCGACGGCTCGCGGGACCCGAAGCGCGAGATCACCTACCTCGGCGAGACGCAGGTCATGAGCACTGTCGGCGCGCTGCCGATCTCGTTCGAGATCGACGCCGCTTCGCTCGACGAGGCCGCGCAGAAGTTCGGCCCGGCCGCGAAGGAGGCGATCGAGCGGACGATGAAGGAGCTGCAGGAGCTGCGCCGCCGCGCAGCCTCCTCGATCGTGGTGCCGCAGGGCGGCATGCCCGAGCTCGGCGGCGGCGGGCGCGGCGGCGGCAAGATCCAGATGCCGTAGCCCGCTTCCGCGCGGCGTCGTCAGAAGACGGCGAGGAACGCCCGGATCACGAACGCGTTCACGATGTCGATGAAGAACGCGCCCACGAGGGGCACGATGAGGAACGCCACGTGCGAAGGCCCGTGGCGCTGCGTCACCGCCGTCATGTTGGCCATCGCGGTCGGCGTCGCGCCCAGGCCGAAGCCGAGGAAGCCCGCGGTGACCACCGCCGCGCCGTAGCCCCGCCCGAGGGCCCGGAAGCACACGTACACCGCGAAGACCACCGCGAGGACGAGCTGCAGCCCGAGCAGCACGGCGAGCGGGCCGGCGAGGTCGGCGAGCGTCCACAGCTTCATGCTCATCAGGGACATCGCGAGGAACACGCCCAGCGACACCTCGGCGATGAGCGCGAGCGCGGCGGTGCGACTCGGCCAGGCCGCGGACGGCAGCACGCGGGGCAGCAGGTTCGTGAGGAGGATCCCGGCGGCGAGGCAGGGGAGAAAGAGCGGCAGCTTGACGCCCACGCTCGTGAGCCATCCGTGGGCGAGGATGCCGATGACCCCGGCGACGTGGATGGCAAGGATCGCGTGCAGGAAGACGAAGTAGTCGATCTGCGGATGCTGCCCCTCGACGCGCGCGCCGACGTCGAACCCCTGCTCCGGCTGCGCCTCGAGCCGGTGGCGCCGGATCAGGAAGCGCGCGACCGGGCCCCCGGCGAGGCTCGCCAGGACGAGGCCCATCGTCGCGCACACGATGCCGATCTCGACGGCGTTCGCGATGCCGCGGGTCTCGGCGACCACCGGCGCCCACGCGATCGCCGTGCCATGGCCTCCGGTCAACGAGATGCTGCCGGCGAGCAGTCCGACCGCCGGGTCCAGCCCGAGGAGGCGGGCGACGCCGGCGCCGGCGAGGTTCTGCACGAGCATGAAGCCCACGGTCACCGCGAGGAGCGCCGCGAGCGGCTTCCCGCCGCGCGCGAGATCGCCGATCCGCGCGTTGATGCCGATGACGGTGAAGAAATAGACGAGCAGGATGTCGCGCGCCGTCAGCTCGAAGTCGAGGTCGACCCCGGCGAGGAAGTACACCAGGCCGAACGCAAGCGAGAAGAGGAGCCCTCCGGTCACCGGCTCCGGGATGTTGTACTCGCGGAGCAGCCCGACGCGCTGATTGAGGGCCTTCCCCACGAAGAGCACCACGATCCCGGCGGTGACCGAGAGGAACGGCCGCACGTGCAGCACGCGGTCGGCGTCGAAATCGATCATCTGGTCCTCCCCGGACCCGTTCGTCGTCGGTGATCGCGGGGGCATCGTACCGCAGGCGGCGCGGCTACACGCAGCACCTCTCGCCAATACCGGCGGCGGGGGGAGATAATCGGCGCGACGGTGCGCGCGGCGCGCCGGCTGAATCGTTCCCGGAAGGCCTCATGGCGCAATACGTCTACACCATGCGCCGGGTGGGCAAGGTCGTGCCCCCCAAGCGCGTGATCCTGAAGGACATCTCGCTCAACTTCTTCCCCGGCGCCAAGATCGGCGTGCTGGGGCTGAACGGCGCCGGCAAGTCGAGCCTGCTGCGCATCATGGCCGGCGAAGACCAGAGCTTCGACGGCGAGGCGATCCCGATGCCGAACATGCGCATCGGGCACCTCGCCCAGGAGCCGCACCTCGATCCGGCCAAGGACGTGCGCGGCAACGTCGAAGAAGGCGTCGCCGACACGCTCGCGCTGATCCACCGGTTCAACGAGATCAGCGACCGCTTCGCCGCGCCGGTCGAGGACGACGAGATGGCGAGGCTCCTCGAGGAGCAGGGCGCGCTGCAGGCGAAGATCGACGCGGCGCAGGGCTGGGAGGTCGAGCGCCGGCTCGAGATCGCCGCCGACGCGCTGCGCCTTCCGCCCTGGGACGCCGAGGTTGCGAAGCTCTCGGGCGGCGAGCAGCGGCGGGTGGCGCTCTGCCGGCTGCTGCTCTCCGAACCGGACATGCTGCTCCTCGACGAGCCGACCAACCACCTCGACGCGCTGTCGGTGCAGTGGGTCGAGCGGTATCTCGAGCGATATCCGGGCACGGTGATCGCGGTCACGCACGACCGCTACTTCCTCGACAACGTCGCCGGCTGGATCCTCGAGCTCGACCGCGGCTACGGCATCCCCTGGGAAGGCAACTATTCCTCCTGGCTCGAGCAGAAGGAACAGCGGCTCGAGGTCGAAGCGAAGCAGGAGGTCGCGCGCATCAAGTCGATGCAGGCGGAGCTCGAGTGGGTGCGGCAGAACCCGAAAGCGCGGCAGGCGAAGAGCAAGGCGCGCGTCGCCCGGTTCGAGGAGCTCGCGTCGCAGGAGTACCAGGCGCGGAACGAGACGAACGAAATCTACATCCCGCCCGGACCGCGGCTCGGCGGCCTCGTGATCGAGGCCGAGGGTCTGCGCAAAGCCTACGGCGACAAGCTCCTGTTCGAAGGGCTCTCGTTCCGCCTCCCGCCCGGCGGCATCGTCGGCGTGATCGGCCCGAACGGCGCCGGCAAGACGACGCTGTTCCGCATCCTCATGGGGCAGGAGGAGCCGGACGCGGGGACGCTCAAGTTCGGCGAGACGGTGAAGCTCGCATACGTCGACCAGAGCCGCGATTCGCTCGACCCGAAGAAGACCGTCTGGGAGGAGATCTCCGACGGGCTGGACGTCATCAAGGTGGGCAACTACGAGACGCAGAGCCGCGGCTACGTCGCGCGCTTCAACTTCAAGGGCCCGGACCAGCAGAAGCGCGTCGGCGAGCTCTCGGGCGGGGAGCGCAACCGCGTGCACCTCGCGAAGCTGGTGCGCAGCGGCGGCAACGTGCTGCTGCTCGACGAGCCGACCAACGACCTCGACGTGGAGACGCTGCGCGCGCTCGAGCAGGCGCTGCTGGACTTCCCGGGGTGCGCGGTCGTGATCTCGCACGACCGCTGGTTCCTCGACCGCGTCGCCACCCACATGCTCGCCTTCGAGGACGACAGCCGGGTGGTGTGGTTCGAGGGCAACTTCGCCGCCTACCTGGAGGACCGGCGCAAGCGCCTCGGCGAGGACGCCGACAAGCCGCACCGGATCCGCTACAAGCCGCTGATGGCTTGAGGGCGCCGGCGAGAGTGATCAGGCTCCCGTCCGGCTGGGCTCGCCGCTTCCTCATCGTGCTCGCCGTCGTGGCGGCACTCGCCACGATCCTGTTCGGGCTTCGGAGCTACCACACGCTCGGACGCGTGTTCGGCCGCGAGCTCCTCGACCGGCGCGCTCGCTGGCTCGGGCTCACGTCCGACCGGCGCGCTCGCGTCGAGCGGCTCGTCGGCCGATGGGGCGCGCTGAGCGTGCTCCTGAGCCGTTCGCTCGTCTCGTTTCTGAGCTCGGCGGTGAACCTGGTGGCCGGCGCAAGCCGCTATCGGCTGGCCGGGTTCGTGGCCTTCGCGATCGCCGGGCGCCTGATCTGGACCTCGGCCTATCTCGGCCTCGGCTATGGCGCGACCGGCGGCCTGGACCACGCGGCGGGTTTCCTGACGAATCTGAGCGGCTTCCTGATCGCACTCGCGGCGCTCGCTGGTCTTGCGGTCGCCGCGCTCCGGCGATCGGCGCAAGGCCGCTGACCGGGGCGTCCGGCACTTGCCGGCGCTTTCGGGCCGTCGGCTATCGAACTGCTGCCGCAGCGAGCAGCCCTGCGCAGCGGCGACGACGAGGTTGTCCCTTCAGCTCAGCCCATAGCGGCTGCCAACCGCCCGGCCGCGCTCGTATCAGCGAAGACGCGCGCGGTCGTGCAGCGCCTCGCGCGTCGCGTACCGCCGCCCGGACCGACGATGACAGCGTAAGGAGAAGGGGCGGCCGGCGAATCGGCGGGATGCCCTATCTTGCCCGTGGGGGTTCCCTATCTTGGGCCGGTGAGCCGTCCCGAGCGCCTCACGCGTGCGCCGGCCGCGCGCCGATCCGCTGGAGGTTCCGGGCGAGGCGGACGATCGCGCCTTTCGCCAGGTCGGCGAGGCGTCCGCCGGAACGCCTCGGGGAACTACGGTAGCGGCGGGGGGAGCGGTGGGGAGGGGATGGAAACGGCCTAGGCGACGCTCAGAATCGCGCGCCGGCGCCCCTTCGGCTTGGGCTTCACCACGATCTCGACGTCCCGGCCCAGCACGTTCAGGAAGCGCATCAGCCGCTCGAACGAGAAACCCCCGAGCCGCCCGCGAACGAGGGCGGAGATCTTGGGCTGATCGATCCCGAGCAGGGCCGCCGCCTCGAGTTGGGTAAGACGGCGCCCGGCGACGATCTCGCTGATCCTGCGGGCGAGTTCCGCTTTCGCCAACCGATCCTCCGGATGGGCAAGCCCGAGGTCGGCGAACACGTTACCGCTGCTCTTCTCGGCCGTGGCCGCTCGCTTTCTCACTTCCCGTACTCCTGCCGGTGCACCGCCTCCGCCTGCTTCAGCCGTTGCTTGACGAGATCGACATCCTCCCTGCGCGTCGCGATCCCCGCAGTCGATTTCTTCTGGAACGCGTGCAGCGCGTACACCGTCTCGGTCAGCCTCACCGTGTATACCGCTCGATACGTGCTGCCCGCGTGGTCATCGACGATTTCCAGGACTCCGGCACCGCCGAATCCCTTGAGCGGCTTCGCATCGGGATGCCTGCCGCCCATCTGGGCCACGTACAGGGCGTATCCGAAAAGATCGCGCACGTCCTCCGGAAAGGATTTCAGGTCTTTCCGACTGCTGCCGATCCAAACCAGCGGTTTGGGTTGTCCGGCTTGCGGCATGGGATTATGCCATTATTGGCATGAGTTGGCAAAGTCGCACGAATCGCGGGCTCATCGACATCGTGCCCGGTTCTCGGATGCGGCAATGGTGCTGGCGTCGCTGGCTCACGGCATGAGCCAGCCGCAGCTTTGTCGTGAATCGGCTCTGCCCGTTGGGTGCGGCGATTGCTGGGGTCGACGGTGGCGCGGGCCGGTGGCCGAACAATTCCGCGGAATGCGCGGCCCTGCCGCGGCGCGGAACCTCCTACCTCTCCAGCAGCCCCTTGCCGCGAGCGATTGGATTTCGACGTCACCGTCGCCGACCTCCCCACGCGATCCACCGGCCCTGGACCGCGGCCGCCCGGTTGACTCGTCACGACCTCGCGCCGAACGCGTTCGCCTCCTCGAAGATGCGCATGGTCCGCGTCATGTCGTAGGGGCCTTCGCGGAGCGTCTCCGGATCCCACTGGCTGCGGTGCGACGGGTCGAAGAAGTCTCCGCCGTAGACGTGGATCGCGCCGGTGAGGCGCGGGATCGGGTTGGTGACCGAATGGATGATGTCGCGTCCCAGCGGGATGGCGTCGCGCTCCGACATCGCCTTCGCGCCGGCCGCCTCGATCGCGCCATCCGGCGTGTCGGGGACGCGCCGCCAGAAGATGTTGTCCTCGCGGCCGGTGTAGATGCCGATGACCGCCCACATGTGGTGGTTGTGCGGCAGGATCGTCATCCACGGCGCCCAGATCACGTTGACGATCGTGAGCTCGTTCGACTGGTAGAGCTTGTGGACTTCGCCCCGCTTCGGTTCGCCGAGCGCGCGGAGCACCTCCCCTGGGGCCGAAACGGCGCGCGCCACCACCTCGCGGACCGCCTTGTGGCTCGGATCCTCCGCAACCGCGGCGCGGCACTCCTCGATGAACCGCTCCAGCTCCAACATGGCGCCCGGTCTGTCCGTTGGCGGGGGATTGTAGGCCGTGCCCGAGCCGCCCGTTCGGGCGCCGCGGCGCGCCGCATCCACCATGAAATTCCTCCGCGACACGGAGGAATTTCATGGCCCGCCGAGGCATCGCGTCCCGGACCTTGTCACCGCAGCGGACACCCCGTATCGTTTTTCGTCTGCCGCCTCCCGCAAGGACCGACCCCATGCGAACGATCTCCACGCCGCTCACCGCCCTCCTCGGCCTGCGGGTGCCGATCATCCAGGCGCCGATGGCCGGCGGCCCGAGCACGCCGGAGCTGGTGGCCGCGGTATCCGGCGCCGGCGCGCTGGGCTCGCTCGCATTCGCGTACACGCAACCCGAGGACATGCGGCGCGCCGCCGCCGCGGTGCGCGAGCGCACCGACCGGCCGTTCGCCATCAATCTCTTCGTCGCGCCGCAGCCCCATCCGATCGACGCGGAGCCGCAGCGCCCCGCGATCGCCGCGATCGCCGGCTGGCATGCCGAGCTCGGCCTGCCGGCGCCCGAACCGGTGAGCGCCCCCTACGCACCGGACTTCCGGGCGCAGCTGGATGCGGTGGCCGAGATCCGGCCCGCGGTCCTGACCGTGCACCTCGGAGCCATGCCGGAAGACGCGCTCCGCGCGTTCAAGGCGGCGGGCATGAAGCTCGGCGGCAGCGCGACCTGCGTCGCCGAGGCCCAGCGGCTCGAAGCGCTCGGCTACGACTACGTCATTGCGCAGGGCGCGGAAGCGGGCGGGCACCGCGGCAGCTTCATGCGCGACCCGTACGACGCGCTCACCGGAACGCTCGCGCTCGTGCGGCTCGTCGCGCGCGCGGTGCGCATCCCGGTCGTCGCTGCGGGCGGCATCATGGATGGCTCCGGCATCGCCGCCGCGCTGGCGCTCGGCGCCGCGGGCGCGCAGCTCGGTACCGCTTTCGTGCCCTGCCCGGAGAGCGGCGCCTCGGCCGTTCACAAGGAGGCGATCCTCGCCGCGCGCGAGGACGACACGCGCATCACCGAGAAGTTCTCCGGCAAGCCGGCCCGGAGCCTCTCGAACCGGTTCATCCGCGAGGCCGAGGCGAGACAGATCCCGCAGCTCGCGTTCCCGGCGCAGAACATGCTGACCGGCAAGCTGCGCGCGGCGTCCGCCAAGGCTGGCAAAGCCGATTTCGCCACGCTCTATGCGGGGCAGGCCGCGCCGCTTGCGCGCGCGCTGCCGGCCGCCGAGCTCGTCGCGCGCCTCGAGGCCGAGACGCTCGAAGCGATCGACCGCCTCGCCGGGCTCGCTCGCTAGCGATGGATCTCGGCATCCGCGGCCGGACGGCGCTCGTCTGCGGCGCCTCCAAAGGGCTGGGCAAGGGCTGCGCGCTGTCGCTCGCGCGCGAAGGGGTTGACCTCGTGATCACCGCGCGCGGCCGCGAGGCGCTCGAAGCGACGGCCGCGGAGATCCGCAGGGCCTGCGGCGTGACCGTCACTGCCGTCACAGGCGACATCACCACCCCGGCCGGGCGCGCCGACGCGCTCGCCGCCTGCCCGAGCCCGGACATCCTGGTGACCAACGCGGCCGGCCCGCCGCCCGGCGACTTCCGCGCCTGGTCGCGCGAGGACTGGCTCAAGGCCATCGACGCGAACACGCTCGCGCCGATCGAGCTGATCAAGGCCGTCGTCGACGGCATGATCGAGCGCAAGTTCGGCCGCATCGTCAACATCACCTCGAGCGCGGTCAAGATGCCGATTCCCGAGCTCGGTCTCTCCAACGGCGCGCGAAGCGCCCTCACCGGCTTCGTCGCCGGCCTGGCGCGGCAGCTCGCTCCGCACAACGTCACGATCAACAACCTGCTGCCCGGACGGATCCTCACCGACCGCACCCGGACCAACGTCGAGTTCATCGCGCGCGAGCAGGGCAAGCCGCTCGCGGAAGCCTGGCGGATCCGCGAGGCCGAGATCCCGGCGCAGCGCTTCGGCACGGTCGC